>NZ_JBBKTR010000003.1:0-465590 GCF_037892465.1 Pontibacter sp. H249
CCAGGACAGCGAAAGGGCCAGTAAATTGAAACAAGAAATGACACAGTTTAAATTACACTCCCCATGGTTGCGGTTACTGTTCTCTAGCTTTGTGAAAGTTACACGGCCCATGTTCATACGTGTAGTAATTGTGTAGCCTTTCTTGCTGGCTCTTCTCTTTTTATAATAATCAATGTCAGGATTTGGAACTGCAGGTGGTTGTTGTATACTTTTCAACTCCTTTTGTTTGCCAAACAGGTAAAATGCCGACAATTGCACAACAACATTCCTTTTCCAGTTTTCCTGATCGATTACTTCTTTAAAACTCTGATTGAAGCGAACACCTAAACCCAGACCTGATAATGTTTGGTACCCAAAGCCACCGACGAAGCCAATATCAAATCTTTCAACAACACCAATCAAATTCCTGGTATGGCTGTGTTTGTTAATTGCACCACCAGCATCAGTTGTGCGTGTTACAGTCCGCTCTCCGTCCGCAAGAAAAGAGAACTGCGGTCCTAGTTCGAAATAAAAGCCTTTTGTCCCAATTTTAGCCAATATAGGCAGGTCGAGGTAATTAATTCGATTAGTTTCCTGATATAAGACAGTATCCTTATAAACCTGTTTATTGCTTCTGGCGATCTCGTATTGGTATCCCTTTTGAGCATAGTTTAGCTCTGGTTGCAGATAAAGGTTATCGTTGATCTTATGCGCTAGTATTATACCACCGTGGTAATGGCGTATCCAGTTGTAGCTGCCAAAAGAGGTGCTGATGCCGTTAATTTTGCTTATACTTCCTCCAAGGCGTATTCCAGGCATTGTTTGTGCCAAAAGCAGGTTTGTCTGTATCAGGAATAAGAGCAGTAGTAGAGCTTTCTTCATAAATATCAGAAAGTGAAAAATAGCTGATGTTTATGGAAGATATACGTATTGCAGCAATCTGGAAGGTAATATTTATACTTCTGAGTTAAGAGTGTAAAACAGCAGGTGCAGCTGCATTATTTATAAGTAACAGTGCAACAGCAGGGCCAAGAATAATCAAGTTGTTTTAGGGAGGAGGTTTATACTTTAACTAGAGATTGAAGGTTGAAATCTGAAGGCCAAAGCCATAAAACAAGTAACCCGCCTGCCAGTGCAATACCAAACAGCAAGAATACTCTCAGAAATACTCGCCGATTACCAAGTATGCCAACCAGTGCTCCTTTAAATACCAAGTTCGATAAAGCCGCCACAAGTATAACTTTCCAGCCTGTTTGCACCTCCAGGTTTCCAATGTTCATTAAACGAGCTGTAGATAACGTAATGGCATCAACATCTGTTAACCCGGAAACAATGGCTACAATAAACAAGCCTTTACTGCCTAGTTGGTCTTTGGCAAAGGCTGTGGCAAGTATAACAAGGGCATAAACCAACCCGAATACAAGTGCAGTTTTAAGTTGAGCCGGGTTATCCTGCTCCGGCATTTTCTCGCGGTCTTTTTTGCTGAACAAGTAGGTAACAGCACCTATAATCAGCATTAAAACTAGGAGTGCTGCAAGCGGAGGTAATACCACTGATATAGTGCCAGGAGCTACCACCGCTATTTCGGTTATAATGCGTGCTATAGAGACAATGGTGGCAATAAAAATAACAATGGCAGCAAGGCTGGTGCTGGTTTCAGCTTCTTTGCTGCGGCGGGCATAGCTTACGGTAGTAGCTGTGCTGGAAATTAACCCACCTAAAACACCGCCTAGTATCGTTCCGGCTCTTCCTCCAAATACTTTATAAGCAAAGTAGCCCAAAAGGCTAATGCCCACAATGAGCACTACCATTAACCAAATATTGTGAGGGTTCAGTACTTCATAAGGGCCATAAGTTTCGTTGGGCAGCACCGGCAGAATAATGAGCAGGAGTACTACAAACTGCATAATGGCTTTCAGATCCTTTTGCCCGATACGCTCTACAGCACGGTGCAGTGTTTCTTTGAGGTGTAGCAGAACTGCAGTAGTAGCACCAATGGCAATGGCTACAGTACCGCTACCCAGCATCAGGAAAGCTCCCACAACAAACATAAGTAAAGCTGCTGCCTCTGTGGTAAGGCCTGGGTCAAAATTTGGGTTATCTCTTCTCAGGGTGTTGGCAACAGCAACGAGTGCGGCCAGGCTAAGTAAACCTGCTGCCAGTACCCATCCGCCAAATTCCTGAGAAAGAAGTGCGGTAACAGAACCAAAAAGCGTTATAAGCGGAAACGTACGGATGCCTGCCAACTCAGACCGGTCGTGTTGCCGCTGTAAGCCTACAAGTAGTCCTAGTCCAAGGGATATCGCTAGTTTCTGGAACAGCTCTGACTCCATAAGGTGATGTTAGGTAATGCAATATACATTGCCTAAAACGATAAAAGTATAGCTATGGCTATACTTTTATACTTATATGCTTTAACTAAGGCAGAGTATGTAACTATAGTTGCTTTTCCTGGAGCAGTGTTCCAGATAGTCGTTTCATTTCAACTTCGGCGGTTTTGGCCTGGAACTGAATATCTATTAACCGATTAGATGCTACTAACTCGTTACGCTGCGCCTCTCTTAGCTCAATGGCTGTTAAAAGGCCTAATCGGTAACGCTCCAGGGCAATCTCTGCATTCTCTTGTGCCAGTTTCAGGTTATATTCTTCCAGGTCCAGTAGCTGCAGGCGGTTAGCGTACTGGCTGTATGCACGTGCCAGGTCAGATTGTAAGCGGTTTTGTTCCCGCATATACTCCAGGTTCACTGACTCCAGGTTTATGCGTGCATTCTGGGCCTGTCGATTAATGTTGAAGCCGTTAAAAATGGGTACACTAAGTGTTAAACCATAGTTGTAGCCTCTGTTCTGGTTAAACCGTGCCTGGAATTCGTTCAGAGGTTCTGCTTCCGAACGGCTAAAGTTATAGGCGCTGGTAACACCAATCACAGGAAAACGACTGGCACGAATAGCTTTTACATCAAGTTGAGCTAGTTGGCGGTCAAGTTGCAGGCGCTGCAGCAGCGGGTTAGAGGCACTCAGGTCTGTAGCGGCCATACCATAAGTTAGAGTAGGGTCTACTACAATGCTATCTGTTACTACAAAATCAATATCAGGATTGCGGCCTAACAATTGATTCAGGTTTATTTTGGCGTTTTGCAGTAGCTCCTGCTGCAACAGCAGCTCCGACCTATCGGCGTTGTAATCTACCCGTGCACGCAATATTTCTACTTTGGCACTAACGCCTACCTCGTATTGTGCTTGGGCAATTTCTACTCGCGCCTCTGAAATAGCAATGGCGTCCTGCAATGCCTGTATTTTAAAGGCCTGTCTGGCAACTTCAAAATAGCTTGCTGTAATTTGAGCTAGCGTTGCCTCCACTGTCTGCTTGGTAAAAAGCTCACCGGATTTTTCTAGTGTCTTTAAACGGTCTAAGTTGATAAACATGCCTAAGCCATCAAAAATTACCCAGTTTAGATTTGCCCCATAGCTCAGGTTGTTGGAACTGGCACCTCTGCGTATGCGGTCTGGTCCGGTGTTAAACTCCTGCCTGGAGTTGTTTTCGCTGAAGGTACGTGAAGCCCTGCCATCCACATTTGGCAGAAAACCTGCATTGCCCAACGTTACATTATTTTCAGAAATTGCCTCCTGCTTGGATGCAATCTGTATATCGTAGTTATTTTGCAGACCTAAACGAATGGCCTGCTCCAACGAAAGCTGCTCCTGGCTTAAAACTTTACCAGGCAGTAGTAGTGCTAATGCGACAAGAAAAAGCGCCGCTGCTCTATATGAATACATTTATACTTACTCTATCGCGTTAAAATCCTTTGGCTAATAATAATTGGTGCGAACTGGCGTGCTTATACGTACTCCGGCTGCTGCTTTTTGGCTTTCTCTTGTTTCTCCTCTTCATCAAGGTCCCGGATTACGTTAGCCTCAGCAGTTGAGAAGTAAGAATAAACCGCTGGAATTACATAAAGTGTAAGACCTGTGGCCAGAATAAGACCGCCCACAACGGCAATACCCATTGGCACACGGCTCTCTGCACCTGTACCCAGCGCAAGCGCAATTGGTAAAGTACCTAATATAGTAGAGAGCGATGTCATCAGGATAGGGCGGAAACGGGATACGGCGGCATCTGTGGCTGCATCAAGTTTCGTGAGGCCTTCTTCTTTACGTTGGTTGGCAAACTCTACCAGCAGGATACCGTTTTTCGTTACCAGACCTACCAGCATAATCATACCAATCTGGCTGAAGATGTTCAATGTTTGACCAAAGTACCATAAACTTACTAAAGCACCCGAAAGGGCCAGTGGTACGGTAAACATGATAATGATCGGATCACGGAAGCTTTCGAACTGTGCGGCAAGTGCCAGGTAGATAAGGCCTAGCGCTAGAAGGAAAGCAAACATTAAGCTGCCTGAGCTCTCAGAAAAATCTCTTGACTGGCCGCTAAGGCTGGTCTGGAAGGTTTCGTCCAGTACTTCGTCTGCAATACCATCCATTACTTCTAAGCCATCGCCAATAGTTTTGCCTTTAGCTAGTGTAGCACTAAAAGTTGCAGCCGCAAAACGGTTAAAACGGTAAACCTGAGGCGAAGCGCTTTCTTCTTTTAATTCGATCAGGTTGTCTAGTTGGATCAGTTCACCGCTGCTGCTCTTTACATAAAGGCTGCGCAGGTCTAGAGGTTCACTGCGGTTTTCGCGGGCTACCTGGCCCAGTATCTGGTACTGCTTGCCGCCTTTTACAAAGTATCCGAAGCGTGAACCGCTTAAGCCGAGCTGTATAGTTTGTGCAATATCGCGCACACTCACACCTAAGCTTTGTGCTTTTTCACGGTCAATTTCTACGCGCAGTTCGGGTTTGTTAAATTTCAGGTTTACGTCTACAAAGTTGAAGGTCGGGTCTTGCTGTGCTTTTTCAAGGAACGGCGGGATGATCTCGCGCAGCTTCTCCATATTCTGAGACTGCACCACGAACTGTATAGGTTGCCCGGCGCCACGTCCGCCGCCTAGTCCTTTATCACCTGAGGCAAAAGCCCTTGCACCTGGTATCTGGTTAATTAGCGAAGACATACTTTCCACAATTTCCTGCTGTGTCTGGGTACGCTCCTCAGCAGGCACTAAACGCAGGCGTATAAAGCCTGAGTTTGAGTTTCGCGTCATGGAAGTTATACTTGAGATACCCTGCACCGAATCGTTAACCAAAGCGGTAAGCTCATTCATGTACTGGTCCATAAACTCAAACGATGCACCCTCAGGGCCTGTGGCGTTTATTCTAAGTCCTGCTCTGTCTTCATCAGGCGTTAGCTCAGATTGCAGCGTAGACATCTGCCACCAGATAGTGCCTGCGGCAACACCAATAAGTATAAAGGCT
The DNA here is from genome assembly GCF_037892465.1 of Pontibacter sp. H249. Classification (NCBI taxonomy): domain Bacteria; kingdom Pseudomonadati; phylum Bacteroidota; class Cytophagia; order Cytophagales; family Hymenobacteraceae; genus Pontibacter; species Pontibacter sp. H249. The sequence goes on from NZ_JBBKTR010000003.1 coordinate 5,332, forward strand.
ACCCAACGTACGCGCATAAAGGCTTCCAGGCTGCTGCGGTAGCCATTAGTCAGAGCCAGGAAAAACGGCTCAGTTTTGCGGTAGAACCAGTTTGGCCTGTCTCTGTGCTTAAGAATGCGCGACGACATCATCGGCGTTAAGGTAAGCGACACAAACGACGAAATAATTACTGAACCTGCCACCACAATACCAAATTCACGGAACAGCCGGCCTGTTGAGTCTTCCAGGAAGGCTACCGGCATAAACACTGCCGCAAGTGCAACAGTAGTAGAGATAATAGCGAAGTAAATCTCCTTGGCTCCTTTTTTAGCTGCCAGCAAGGGTTTTTCGCCCTTCTCTATACGGGTGTAAATATTCTCCAGCATTACAATGGCATCATCTACTACCAGACCAATGGCCAGTACGATACCCAGCAACGTGAGCACGTTAATGGAGAAATCCATCACGTACATGATAAAGAAGCTACCGATCAGGGATACCGGAATAGCAACCACAGGTATAACTGTAGAACGCCAGTCGCGCAGAAACAGGAAGATCACAATTACTACAAGGCCAAAAGCTACAATAATGGTCTCCTTCACCTCTGCAATAGAAGCCCTTACATACTGCGAGTTATCGAAGCCGATAGTCAGTTGCAGGTCTTCGGGGATATCTTTTTTGATGTGCTCCAGGCGTCGGTAAAACTCGTCGGCAATCTCTATTTGGTTAGATCCTGGCTGCGGTACCAGCACCACACCGATCATCGGGATACCGTTGTAACGCAGTACTGTTTTCTCGTTTTCAGGGGCTAGCTGGGCGTAGCCGATATCTCGGAAGCGGATCAGGCGGTCAGCATCCTGGCGCACAATCAGACTATTAAACTCCTCTGGTGTAGAAATACGGCCCATAGTTCTAACGGAAAGCTCGGTGGTAGCACCTTCTATACTTCCGGAAGGCAGCTCCACGTTCTGGCGCGCTAAGGCTGTTTGTACTTCAAGAGGTGTAACGCGCAGGGCAGCCAGTTTTTCAGGGTCCATCCAGAGGCGCATCGAGTAACGCTTATCACCCCAGATCATGATCTCACTAACACCCGGTATGGTTTGCAGCTGCTCCTTAAATACGTTTGTTCCGATGTCTGAAAGATCAAGCAGCGAACGGCTCTCACTTCTGATGCCCAAGAACAGAATAGGGTTGGCATCGGCATCGGCTTTTGCTACGGTAGGTGGCTCAGCATCTTCAGGTAATCTCCGCTGTGTTCTGGCTACACGGTCGCGTACATCGTTTGCAGCAGTTTCCAGGTCTACATCCAGGTTAAACTCTACGGTAATGTTACTGCTACCATCGCTGCTAGTTGAGGTTAGTGTTCTGATGCCCGCAATACCGTTGATTGACTCTTCCAGTGGCTCCGTAATCTCGGATTCTATTGTTTCGGCGTTGGCACCCGTGTAGGAGGTTCTTACGTTAACAATCGGCGGATCCACGCTGGGGTACTCCCGCACCCCGAGGTAGGTAATGCCAATAAATCCGAATACCATGATTGTGATGCTCATCACGATGGCCAGTACCGGACGCTTTATACTTATATTTGATAAACTTGCCATATAGATCTTTGGTAGTATCTGGTAACAGAAATAAGTATACTTTAAAGCAGCTTGTGCTATGTAATGTTTAAGTGCTTAATTCTTTTACCTGTTTGTAAGCGTTTATTAGTTTGTCTTCGGGTTAGCAGCCTGCCTGCATTAATTATACAAAGGCCGGCTGCCACTATTTTAGAACGTTTCCGGATATGTTTCCGGCATTTCTGCGGTGTAAATTATTCTTTAGCAGCTGGTTGTTGTGCAGTAGTCTCAGGCTCATCAGCTTTTTGCACCTTGCGTATGTTCAGGTTTGAGCCGTCGCGTAATTGCATAATACCAGAGCGGATAATTGTATCGCCGGGAGCCACACCTTCTACAATCTGTATTAGGGTTTCGGAGCGCTGGCCAATTTTTACCATTTGCGGTACTGCTTTACCATTTTTAGCCAGATAAATTTTATGTCCGGTTGCCTCTGGTATGATAGACTCTGTCGGGATCAAGATGGCATCGTCTGAGTTTTGCAGCGAAAGGGCTACACTTACAAAGGCGCCTGGCTTTACCTCTTCGTTTTTATTGTCAAAAAGGGCTCTCACCTGTAGCGTACGGGTGGTTGGGTCTATCCCCGGCTGAACAGCGTAAACAGATGCATCATATACTTTTGGATTTCCTTCTACTGTAAAGGTAATCTTATCGCCGGCTTTTACCTGCTGGCTATAGCGGCCGGGTATGGCAAAATCTATTTTTACAGGACTGATGTCTACAATGCGGGTGATAGGCGTAGTGGCAGACACATAGCTGCCCTCACTTACCTGGCGCAAGCCGATTACTCCATCAAAAGGAGCTCTGATATACGCTTTAGCCAGTGTAGCTTTTAAAGCCTGTATGTCGGCAGTTGCCGTAGCTAACTGGTTGCTTACCTGGTCGTACTCCTGCGCGCTGATGTACTCTTTCTTCAGCAGGGTGCGCTGGCGCTCCTCCATATCGCGGTACAACTTCTGGTTAGATTCCAGCTTTTGCAGCTGAGCACGCAGTTCGGCATCGTTTACAGTTACCAGTAGTTGGCCTTTCTGCACGCGGGTGCCTTCCTTAAAATTTATACTTGTAACACGGCCGGCAATCTCGCTGCGTAGTTCTACTTCTTCGTTTGGTAGCACTGTACCGGTAGTTGTAATTTTGTTTTGGTATGCAGACGGCGAAACGACAAACACATCCACGGCTACTCGCTGCACCATAGGACCGCCGCCACCCCTTCCGCTTGCTGCTGGCGCTGCATCTTCGCCGGCAAATATTTTAGAATAGAGGAGGTAGCCAACAGCTACAACAGCTACCAGTATAAGAATGGACTTGACAGGTTTACTCATTTAGTTTAGTTCCGTGTTATTTTATAGGTTAGCGTAAATTACAATGCCCTTTGCTTCGTAAAGTCTTTTAAACAAGGCATCTTGTCTTAGACTATGCAAAAGGTAAAACGTTTAAAGTTACTCCATAGCAAAATTAAACAAAAGTAAGGGTGCTGGTTACTCTACCAAACGAGGCATTTAAAAGACAAACAACTTGCCTCTGTGTTTAAACAGTATTTGTATAAAATTAGTCCTCTATGAGCGAAAACAAAAAGAAAGAGAATTTTTTTCAGGATGTGTACGAAGTGGTACAGCTTATACCAAAGGGTAGAGTAACATCTTACGGTGCCATTGCCAGTTACCTGGGGGCCAAAGGCTCTGCTCGCATGGTGGGTTGGGCACTTATCGCCTCGCACCCGCTTACAAAAATACCAGCACACAGAGTGGTTAACAGAGTAGGCCTACTAACCGGAAGCCAGCATTTTGAAGTTCCCAACGCCATGCAGGAGCGGCTGGAGGCAGATGGTGTTAAAGTAGTGAACAACCAGGTAATTGATTTTGAGAAGCTGTTCTGGGACCCGGCAAAGGAACTAGTTTAAAGTAAACGTTAGGGCATGTTGCAACGGAATTATGCAGCCAAAGCCAATAGCGTAAGCGAAGATTACAACGTCAGAATTGAGATGGGAGAGATAATGTGTTAAGATACATCATCTTTTGCTTTACCCACTTCGCCTGGCACATAAGATAATCTAGTTATAAGTATACTCAGTTGTAACAAGCAATGTAAGTTATACCTGTTTTGTTGCAACAGACTATTTCTAAACCCGCAAAGTATTTGTTTGAGTTCTCGTTTATACTTTACCCTAATACTTATTTAACAGAGCTAAAAATTCTTCCCCACCTGATTTTATCAAACAAACCACCGTATTGGTTCGTTGACATCCAAACAAATACTGCCTTCCCTACAATATGGTCTTCTGGCACGTAGCCCCAGTAGCGGGAGTCTAGGGAGTTGTGGCGGTTGTCACCCATCATAAAATAATAGTCTTGCCTAAAGGTATACTGCTTCGTTTCTTTGCCGTTGATGTATAACTTCCCATCCCTTACAGCTGCATCCTCGTTGTGCTCATAATCAAGTATAGCCTTCTGGTAGAAGGGCAGAGACTCAGGTGTTATGGCTACGGTAGCACCTTTTTGAGGGATGTATAACGGTCCGAAGTTATCTCTGTTCCAGTTAAGGTTTGCCAACTGTGGGAAAACCTCTCCGGCTGTATCAGTTTGCTCCCACAGGGCAACTTCTTTTATAAAGTCAAGCGATTTAAGCTCTGCAACCAACCCAGGAGAGGCATCAATTACATATCCTTCATCCCATAGCATCACATCATGCACTCTAATATTTCTATCAAGGAAGAACTTCTCACTTAATCGCCGGTCTGTTTTAATGTAGTACTTGTACTGCGTCTGCTCTAACATCGACAGTGCTTTGCCATTTATGTACACCTGGCTGTTCCGAATCATGAGGGAGTCGCCGGGTAAGCCAATGGCGCGCTTGATATAGTTGGTGCGAAGGTCGGCAGGGTGATGATCCTCTGTGGGGAAATTAAACACTACCACATCGTTGTGCGCTACAGCTGAGAAGCCCGGCAGGCGGTATGAGGGCAACTGAAAGGCATTGGAGTATGAGGGAATGTTTGTGCCCCAAATGGTCTGGTGTGTTAGGGGAACCTGCAAAGGGGTAACTGGTGTACGCGGACCGTAATGCAACTTGCTTACAAACAGGAAATCGCCCACAAGCAAGGACTTCTCCATGGATGGTGTGGGAATGGTGTAGGCTTCAACTGTTCCCCACCTGATCAAACTGGCGGCCACTACGGCAAAAAGTATAGCATCTCCCCACTCACGGGCAAAACTTTTTTTCTTTTTGGGCGCTGTAACGGCTGGTTTCTTATTGAATAGCTTTGTTTTCATGAGTGTTGTCATTGTAGGCTGCTGAAGATAAGTATTAATTTGCTTATCTGTATCGAGAGAGGTTTGGAAGGCAGCCCTAAAGTATTTCTATTCTTCGTAAACGGTACTGCTAAAGACAGCCGCCGTATCAGGTTTAATTCGTTAACTGCAGGCAAGATAGCTATTTGCAGAGGAGCTATCCAACTACATGGCGGCGGTTGCCTTTAGCTTTGGTTGGCAGCTGGCTTTATTATTTATCCATATGCTATCATTATCAACTGTATACAATAAAGCTTGTCAATATTAAACAGAAAGCTATTATTGTCAAATTAATAAATGCTCGTATAATCCAGATTTGTTTCGAAAAATTATGCTTAAGAACTTTAGTTAACAAAACAGCAAGCCCCATAAACATAAACCAAATTGTAAAAAAAAAGCGAAATTCTCCCTCTAACGATTATCGTAACAGCATCATGAATCAGGCCACAAAAAATAAATGTGAAAATCAATGAAATCGAAACTGGCAAAATCCTTTTCAGTGGTTTGAAAATGAATTTTCCTAAATAATATCCAAAGATGGGATTCCAATAATTCCAAAATGTTGAAAAATTTTTCGCTCCCAATGAACGATAAAGATTGTTTCTTAAAGATTTTGGGCCTCCTATTGCTACGCCATTCCTTTTTTTTACATATTGTGTTAAAGTTAAATTCATTTCTAAATGGCTTTTTTGATTACCACAAACGGTCTAGTATTTGGTTTGTAGCTATAAAAAATCATTATACTGTCCGTCTGCGAAATAGTGAGTTGAGAGCCGATGACCTTATTTTAAGCACTTTCCCCGCCATGAAATAAATGCTGTATTGGTACGCGTGCTTTTCATTATTCTATATTAATTTTTTGTCGTTCTTCTTCCACTTTGTCCCATAATTCTTGGTTGTCCGATTCCGCCATAGCTTTTTTAACTGCAATGACATAATCTGGGTGGTTTCGGTACTTGAATTCTAACCAGGCCTCTTTTGGGAGGAGTAACATAATTAGTCCAAGTCCACCGTAAACAGCAATGCGCTTAAATATTTTTGTGTAGTAGTCTGATTTTGACTTGGAGTACTTCACTGCTCCAACTATCAAGGCAACTACGAGCCCAAACAGGCCAACACCTAAATTTATACTTGCGCCAGGCCAATCTTGGAATTTGAAAAGTAACCCGATGAGTGTTATTGAGAGAGCAAGTCCTGTCAGTACAGCCCCAATAATTCGCATGGTGCTAATGCCTTTATAGGAGTCTTTCTTGAAAATGTGGCGTAGGCGTATGCCGTTGAAGAGAGCAAAACTCAAGTACATGTAAAGCACCGAAATTGCTGATAAGGATAATACTGTCAGGACGCTACCACCCGGAGCAAATAGTAAGTTGAGCAATAGTGCTACAGCAGCAATTGCTCCAAGAACTATTTCTGTTTTCTTCATTTTTGTCTATAATATATGTGTGCCAATTTACTTAGCTAAACTGTGGCGTAGCTAAAGTGCAGGTGTGGTTAGGTTAAAGCATATTAAAGAATGTTCACTTACATTAACTGATATAAATTCAGTAGAAGCAAAAGCACACTTATAATTAAAGTGATTAGCGAAATGATCTTCCATACTGCTGGTAGCTTCATAGCGATGTTGCTTAGCACAACTGCTACTGCGCATAAACTAACACTTATATAGTTCAAAGTATAGCTACCATGGAGAAATGCAGGTAAAAAGTTATTAAAGATGGCTACCCTTTCTTCATGTGTTCCTGCAGCGTTAAAAGCTTTGATCCAGGCTACTTGGATAAGCAAAGCAATAAACATACATACAGCCCCACTGTAAGCAAAAGCCTTTAGGCTTACCAAATTCTCACTTTTTACATCCATGGTTGTATTACTAATGATTTAACGTTTAGTACAGGCGAGGCCCGAAGCTTCAGCGCAGGGTTTAGCTTATACATTGTTATGGGTTTTTATAATTCCTTTATATCATTTAGTAAATTATTCATAGTATTCCATAGTTTGCCTTGTGTTTCGGGACCACTTTGATTTGTAATTATGGAGACACCTAAATTATACTTAGGAATAATTAATAAGTAGTTTTGTGTACCGAATGCACCACCGTGGATGGTATAGTAGATATCATCTTCATCGTTAGTAATTATTGGCCATAAATACCCCATTTTTATATCATTTTCAGAAAAAATCAATTTATGAGATTCTGCTGCTGCTAAATTGTTGTTTTCAAGCTGAAACTTCATATAATTTACTAAATCAGCTGTGGTTGATTTTATACCACCATCTGCTCCCCATAAAGTATTTGCGAAATGAGGCACTAGTTTATTAGTTTCACCATAGCCATTTGCTAATCTGTTTAATTCTTCTGCTGATAATTTTACTTTAGTATCTTTCATTCCAGCTGGTTTACAAATAAATTTTTGTAATAGCTGGTCATAAGTCATTTTATATACTTTTTCTAAAATGTAGGCCATTACCTCTGTATCAGCATTTGAATAGTTAAAGCTAGTTCCAGGTATAGCAGCAATTTTTACAGTTTGCAAGTCACCCAAAAATTGAGTTTTACTATAGTTTTTTTCTATCTCATATATTCTAAAGGGAAGTTTCTCATCAATAGTATCGAAGAGGGCATCTATACTTGTTGGTAAGGATCTCGGAAGTCCAGAAGTATGCGTAATAAGGTGCTTTATTTTTATAGGACTATTATTGTATTCTAAGTTCGAAAAATCTCCATCAAGATACTTTCGAATATCATCGTCCAAATTAATTTTCTTATCGAGAACTGCTTGAGCGACCAAAGTCCCTGTGAAAGATTTGCTAACAGAAGCAATTTCATATATTGTTGCATCTGTCGGTTTGTTCCCTATTCCCTTATCCAATTCTCCAAAATGGCCTGTGTAGGTTTCTCCATCTTTATAAATACCAATTGAAACTGAATTTATTTTAGGATCAAGAAGCAGAGAATCGGCATTCTTTTCTATTGAAATCTTAACACTATCAATTTTGCTATTTGTAATGTTTTTTGAATGTTTATTGCAACTTGAAATTGTAATTCCAAGAATCAAAAGTATAATTAACTTCATTTTTTTAGGTTTTTTATTGCCCATAACGGTCTCTTACATTAGGTGAGCGAGGCTCTGCCGAAGCTTTGCACATGTAAATTGTTAGCCTGATTTTTTCTTATTCTCCGCAAACTACCTTTGTCACCAATTGTGTCTCAGGGTCAAAGTATATTTCTGTTCCTGTCGAAGCAAGAAATACTGAAGGATAAGTAAGGTAGTATGTCTTTTCTTTGCTGTTGTTAAAGCTGGTCCATATCTCACTTCTATTTCTCATTCTGTAGTATTCATAGTCTCCCATCACTTTCTTCGCTTCTTCCAGCGTCATACCTACTTTCACACTTCCACACATAGATAAGTATTGGGAAGCGTCATTCTGTTCTTTCAGAAAATCATATATGGTTTTAACAGTAGCAATAAAGCCTATGAATGCAAAAATGTACAAGAGTTTCTTCTTCATTTAAATTAAGGCTAACTACTGGATAAACACAAACATACGCTTATCTGCACTATGTACGGACTTAATTAATTCTTACTTTAAAAGCTTTTGCCGTCTTAAAAGCCTAACTAATTGTTTCTTACGTAATATAGTGCTTGTGCAATATAAGGAATTATGTTTATGTATAAGTTTCTGCTTCATTCAAACTAGCATGGTGAACAGGAAATATATATGTCCCCCCGACATAGCATCTGTACTATACTATTTTTACCTATAAGCTGCTATGTCTGGTTCATTAATAAATTCATGTTTTTACAAATCCAGAAATCTCTTCAGTAGCAGCCATAGCAATCAGGAAAGAGACTGCACTAAGCTATATTAACTGGTATAATTAAAGTATAAATCAGAACCCTATTCCTTGATACTTTCTAAGTAAATCTTTTTGCCCCAGAAACTGTTAGACCAGCAAATGATGCTGCTTGGCCTTTATACTTAGTCAATTGTCTAAAACAAAGTATAGCAGGCTAGCGCACAGCAGTATAAAGTATAACTTTGTAACATGGAAGTAAAGTTGAGTACGGTCAGGGCAATAACCCCGGAGGCATGGAGTCTGCCTGATGTGCGTAACATTACGCAGAACAGGCTGATGTTACACGTGCTTTTTTGGGCGGTATATGTGGTGTTTTTTGGGTTGTTGTATGGCAGCTATATTGATGATTACTACAACGCATTTATGGTAGAGCTGGTAGAGCTGCCGTTTAAAATGCTGCTAGTATACTTTAATATGTACTACCTGATGCCGCGCTACCTACTCGAAAAACGATACCTCGAGTTTTTCGTGTACCTGCTACTGCTCATGGGTGCCATTGCAGCAATGCTGCAGTTTGTGCTGCTTCCCTTCCTTATTCATCCGCTTTTTTGCCCCACTACCTGCACACAGGACAACTTTACGATGTATCGTTTTATTAAAAACGAAGTAAATGTAAGTTATGTAATTGCCATTACTACGGTTATCGCCTTGCTTAAAACCTGGTACCGGCAACAGAAAGCTGCTCAAAGCCTTACGCAAGATAAACTGGAGGCCGAGCTTAAGGTGCTTAAAGGCCAGATTCACCCACACTTCCTTTTTAATACGCTTAACAGCCTATACTCACTCACTCTTAAAAAGTCCGACAACGCCCCGGAGGTAGTGCTAAAGCTTTCGAGCTTAATGGACTACATGCTCTATGATGCCAATGCCGCCACTGTGGCGCTTGAGAAAGAGCTGGCGTACATTAAAAACTATGTGGCCCTGGAGCAGATGCGCTATGGCGATAGGGTAGATGTGCAGGTAACCGAAGCCGGAAGTATAGCAGGTAAACAGATTGCCCCTATGCTGCTGCTGCCCTTTGTAGAGAATGCCTTTAAACACGGTGTAAGCACCGAAACCGAAAATGCCTGGGTGCGCATAGATGTAAAGGTGGTAGAGAACAAGTTGGTACTGCTGGTAGAGAACTGCAAATGCGGTACAAAAGCCAGCACGAATACCCGCGACATGGCATCTGGTATCGGGCTTAAAAACCTGCAGCGCCGCCTAGAGCTGCTTTACGATGGCAAGTTTAAGCTAGATATAGAAGATGAACCGGAAAGTTACGCAGCCAGGCTGGAGATAATCCTTGATTAAGTTTAATTGCAATGTATAAAGTAGATCGCAGGTCAAAGTATACATAACACCTGTTTAACCTCAAGATAAAAGTATGAAAATCAAATGCATGATAGTAGACGATGAGCCGCTGGCACTGGATGTGCTAGAAACGTTTATCGAACGCCTGGATAACCTGGAGCTGGTGTGCCGCTGCAATAACGCCCTGGAAGCCTACAACTGCCTGCAAACCCACAAGGTAGACCTGCTGTTCCTGGATATACAGATGCCCAAACTAACAGGTATTGATTTTCTGAAAACACTCACTAACCCACCTAAAGTAATTTTTACTACCGCCTACCGCGACTACGCTTTGGAAGGTTTTGAACTGAATGCTGTTGATTACCTGCTAAAACCGATCGCGTTTGAGCGCTTCCTGAAAGCGGTATCTAAGGTAACAACTGCTGCTGAGGTAGCAAAGCCAGCTGCCATTGCTGCACCTGTTGTGGCACCACTTGCCACCACCTCCGGCCCCGGTTACAAAGAGGCTTTCATATACCTTAAAGCCGATAAGAAAATGGTGAAGATAATGCTCTCGGATATACTTTACATAGAAAGCTTAAAAGATTACATCCGGGTTAAAACAGAGACAAAAGAGATTATCTCGTATCAAAAAATTTCTTTTTTGGAAGAAAAGCTGCCAACCGATAAGTTTCTGCGCATACACCGGTCTTTTATCGTTGCACTAGATAAAATACAAGCCTTTTCTGCCACCGCTGTCGATATCGGTAAAACCGAAATTCCAATCGGCCGCTTCTACAAAAACGAAGTACTGCAGATACTAAACCAGAACAACCTGCTGGAGGCGTAGATGTACGAGTTATAAATTATGAGACAGCTAAAGTATAGCGTTTATACTTTAGTTACTTAAATTGATAGGGCAAAGCAGAACTATAGCAGTTTATTAAAAGTATAACTTCTGCTCAGACCGTAATTTTAATTCAGCATTTAGATTTCCCCCAAAGTGTACATCTCCAAAAAAAAGCTGTTTTACCCGATCAGCAAAGGGCTACGCAAGTACCTGCACCACTACGACCGCGAAACAAAGCTGCCGGTAAAGTACGAGGACCTGCTGCATTATTCCGATTCGTTTCCGTATTACGACAAGCAGGGGCACGACACGCTGTGGGAGTCGGTGATGTATGAGCAGCAGTCTCAGGGAGAGCTGAACCGTGGCCTTACCATGATCTATGCCTTGCTGAAGACAGACGGCGATATGTCGGTGATGGAGCACTTATACGTATCCAGGATAGATTACTGCACATTTGGTAACTCCAATCCGTTTAGGGTGCAGATCATGAACCAGCTAAACGACAACTACGACTACTTTTATGTGAAAAAAGCCGATGCCTCACGTGTATATGGTCTGGAGCTGGAGCACATACTATCGCCAAGCCGTATTAACTACTTGGTAGATGGAGATTCGCTGATTGAGGAGCACATTGCAGGTATACCCGGCGATGCTTTCATAAAAGATTACCTGAACCGTAAAACAGCCAACAAAGTACGTATCGCTAAAGAGTTCGTAAAATTTAACGAACGCTGCTTTATCCGTCTGCTGGGCGATATGCGTTCTTACAATTATGTGGTAGACGTAACTCCCGATTTTGAGGACGAACAGTACCGTGTGCGCCCCATCGACTTCGATCAGCAGTCTTACGAAGGTAAGAAAACCATGTATCTGCCCCAGTTCTTTAAAGACAACAACGCCATTGTAAACCTCGTGCTCACGCTACTAAAACCAGATGTAGTAAAGCAGTACCAGAACGAGGAACGCACCCTCATGTTCCGTAGGCTTAAATCGGCACGTTACCGCCTGAAAGATTTAATTGACTGCATGCGGCAGGATACGATCTCCACACCAGAAAAAATTGAACTGCTAAAGAAGGAGCTGGCTGAGCATCACAACTCCAAAGAATTCTTGAAGTGCAAATGTATGGGCGATCTAGTACGTTTAAACCTTAAAACTTTACTTGTAAAGGTGCCTAAGCTGGTGTGAGTGATTGCTGGTTTTTGATTATTACCCGGTACTGCCAATTTTAAAGATTCTGTATTGGTTTCGTCATTTCGAACGCCAGTGAGAAATCTGGTGCATATCACGATACCGCAATATTTCAGATTTCTCATTGGCGCTCGAAATAACAACTTAGCTCTAAGTTAATGGTAGGTGTGATTGAACCTCGTTAATGTGAAATCAACAATTAGCAATTAACAATTATAGCTTCTCCAGGTCAGTTTTGGTGCGCTCGCTGTTTTGCAGGTTACCAGTGTTTACGGTACTAGCTGGCTCAAACATGAGTACATCGGCCTCGACGGGGGCTACAGGCTTATGCTCCACGCCACGAGGTATTACAATGCATTCTCCCGGATCTAGTACAACCACCTTATCGCGTAGGTGCATTTCAAACTGGCCGCTTACCACCAAGAAAAACTCATCCTCGTGCTCGTGGTGGTGCCACTCAAACTCGCCTTTAAACTTAGCCAGTTTTACCTGCTGTCCGTTCAGTTCGCCGGCAATTCGTGGGTTCCAGTAGTCGTTTATCAGGCTAAATTTTTCGACTAGGTTTACTTTATCTATACTTTGCATGCTATGGATGATAAATATCAGTTAAATTTATTTGGACTCATTCTAAATAGTCGTTAGCTTTGTAACGTTATAAGAAAGCAGCTACAGCTAAGTTAGGAGAGAAGATGCACACATCCATACAATTAACTGATATTTATACTTCGGAGGCAGGAGCGGTTTACCAGTGCGATCGCCGCAACAGGATTTTAGTTGATTTTGCCAATGAACTGGCGATACTTAAAGTGGATGCCTTCCTTAGACTGAAGAAAGCAGTAGATAGTATAAACCTGGAGCAAATGGCCGGCAGCACCGACAGAGCTTCTGACTTCGAGATTGTATCGGTTTGTGGCTGCGATAAAATATATGTGCTGACTCTGCCACAGCTTTATGCCTTTAAAGAACTACTAGCTGAGGCAAAGTTTACGTTAGACCTAAACAGTATGCTGCACGAGTGCCTCTTCACACAGATGGCATAGAAGTATACTTGAATTCACTGATCCAGCACAGCCTAACCGCTGTGCTTTTTTATTTAGACTACTTCCATATTTCGGCCCCTGTAGCCAGATTTAAAACAATTCCTTTAAATTTAGGTATGTATAAGGAGGCCCGATTTATAATTGGGTGCCATTATCTAACCAAAACTGATCTACCAAATGAAGGATTTATTAAGACTTAGAACCTCACTTACCGAGGACATAGAGAGAGCCCTAAACGACCAGATAAAAATGGAAGCGGAAGCCTCTGCGATGTACCTTGCCATGAGCAGCTGGTGCGACCGTAATGGCTTCGATTTTAGTGCAGGCTATTTTAAAAAGCAGTCGGATGAGGAGCGTGAGCACATGCTGCGCCTATTTAAATATGTTTCTGATATGGGTGGCCGTGCTGTTTCTCCGGATGTTACAGGCGTGCAGGTAGAGTTCGAATCGTTTAGAGGCGTATTTGAGCAGGCGTTGCAGCAGGAGATAGCCGTTACGCAGTCTTTTAACCGCATGGCTGATAAATGCCAGAAAGCAAAGGACTATGTTACGTTCACGTTCCTGCAGTGGTTCCTGAAAGAGCAGATTGAAGAAGAGTATATTGCCCGCCGTGCCCTGGAGTTGTTTGAGATAATAGGAGAGGAAGGCACAGGCCATTACGAGATAGATAAGCGCGTACCAAAGATCAAGTATGAAGATACCTATGAAGGTTAACAGCGCTGTAATAGATTAAAAGTAAAAAGCCTTTGGTGTAGACCAAAGGCTTTTTTTATGCTAAAACTTTTCAGCAGGTGGAGTTTTCTTTAAGATTTTATCTTCGAATGCCTGTTTTGCCTGTTGTTCTGTTACATGGTGCATCCAAACATTTTCAGGCTGAAAGGACATAACAGGTGCAAAGTCGCAGCGATCGGTGCATTCAGTTTTTACTACTTCCACGCTTCCTTTCAGGCCTGCTTCTTTAATTAAGCTTCGGAGTGCCTTGCCATTATCTTTGCCGCCTTTTTTTTTGCACTTGCTGCCGGTGCATACATATATTACTTTATCAGGGGTGTTAAATGATTTGCTCATGTGAGGGTTTACGGGTGCAATAGTAACATTAGTTTAGCTATTCTGGCTAATTCAAAATTTGCTTAAGCCGAGGCAACTACGTTTGTCTTAATTTTAATCCAGTCTTGAGCATCAGCCAATCGATCAAACAGTTTAACTTCAAAAGAGTTTTCTGCACATTCTGCTAATTTTTTTGCGGCCTCCTCGGCAAAAGAGCCTTTGCTTACAACGTGTGCATAAAATCTCAATCCAGATAATTTCGCTGCAGGTACCCAGTAATTGCACAGCCATTCTAATGAACTGTCCCAAGGGCCTACAAATTCGCTGTTATCTGTAATAGCGCTAGAGCAGCTAGTCTCCTGCAAAACCTCAATATAAGAATTAGCACCCTGCTTTACGTTTTCAGAAGACGCATATCCAATCCAGTTGTTATAGATAAGGTCGTTTGTGCTATCATAACTAATCGTTAGAAAAGTCTTGCCAGTCGCGCTCTTAAATTTTCTCATATTTTCCATAGCAGATTAGTAATATACTAGCCTCCATAACCTTTTCTGATGCAACTTAGTTCTAAATTAAAAGCTATTTAATATTCTGGGTTACAAATATTTAGGCTTTTTTTATTTTTTTATAAAAGCTGTTTTTATGATTTGCTATAAGTTGCTAAATATGAATAGTTTATATGCAAAGTCCCGGCAACTTTCGGTGCCGGGACTTTATATGTAACTTAATATAAATATACTTATTAAGATGCCTGTCTTGGTTTTGGAAGCGGCTTTCGTGGAACCAGCTTATCGCGCATGGCAGTATGGTACACAATTGATGCTACAATCGTGGCAGCTTGCTTCAAATCATCTGCCTGAAGTCGCTCATACGTGTCCTGGTTGGTGTGGTGTGTACGGGTATCATAGTCAATCTCATCCTGAATAAACTGAAAGCCCGGTAAGCCTACTGCATCAAAGGCCAAATGGTCGGTGCCGCCGGTATTTCGGATGGTGACAGTTGTAGCACCCAGATCGTAGAACGGTGCCAGCCACGCCTCCATAATAGATCTGATAGCATCATTGCCCTGCAAGTAAATGCCCCTGATCTTACCAGTGCCGTTGTCGAGGTTATAATAGGCGGATAGTTTTTCGTGTTCTTTGGTTAATTTCATAGTAGCTGGGTCGCCGAAGTGGTTTTTAACATAACCTCTGGAGCCGTGCAATCCTTGCTCTTCGCCACCCCATAGTGCAATACGGATGGTACGCTTTGGCTGCAAGCCCAGTGACTGAAGTATGCGAACAGCTTCCATCATCACGGCTACACCGGCAGCATTGTCGGTAGCGCCTGTAGATGCATGCCAAGAGTCGATGTGACCACCCAGCATTACAACCTCATCTTTTAGTTTCTTGTCTGTTCCCGGAATCTCGGCAATCACGTTATAGCCTTTCAGATCGTCGGAATAGAATCGTGTTTTGGTTTCAACTTCCAGTTCAACTGGCTGTTTGGCCTCTAATAAGCGTACTAGTCTGCCATAGTCTTCCAAGCCCATTTCCAATTCTGGTAGGGCAGGAGCGGCATCTTTGGCATAAGGTGCACCATTGCTGGTAAAGTGCGTACCATGCATGCCACCTCTGGTGCTAAGTATAACGGCGGCTCCTTCTGTTTTAAAGAACTCTGTGGCTTTGTTGCGCAGAGCCATCCGTGCGCGGTACTGGGCAATACGTTCTGGTGTCCAACTGGAGGTGGAGTTACCGGTTGCTTCCGGGCTCATGGCCAGTTCTTTTAGCTGATCCAGTGTATAACGCTTGGCATCTGCCTCAAACGTAGTTTTAGCCTCGTTGTCCAGTTTGGTAAGTATGATTTTGCCAGCTAATTGGCCTTTATACTTTTGCAGGTCTTCTTCTTTCTCGATTTCTACCAGCACAGCCTTGCCTTTTACGGGGCCATTTGTGCCCGGAGTCCAGGCTTTAGGAGTAGCGATTAAATGCTGGTAGTAAGGTGCCGTCATGGCAATGTATGATTTTTGTATCTCCCAGCCTTTGCCGAACTCGCCCCAAGACTCCAGTTTCGCGTTTTTAAGACCCCACTCGGTCAGCTTGTCTTTTGCCCACTGGTTAGCTCTGTCTAGCCCCGGCGAACCTGATAAGCGTGGTCCTGATACATCGGTCAGGTAAAAAGCGGTTTCCATTACCTGAGAGTTTTTCAGGCCTTCCTGTTTAATGCGGTGCACCACATCCAGGTTTACAGGTTCCTGCTGGGCCTGTGCCACAAAGGCAAATTGGAGCGCAACAGCAGCTAAGAGTAGAGGTTTTTTAAGCATAGTTTAAGTTTAGTTAATTAAGATTAGTTGAGGGAATATAAGGGAAATTTTCTGAATGATCTTCAATAGGATTCAAATTATGTAAAACTACATGGCCATCAATACTAGTCTTACTTTCAACATATTCTACAGTGCCACTTCTATTTCTTAAGTCTCTTGCCTTGCCTGGAATACCATCACGGCCTTTCTGCCCAGCCTTATGTAGTATAGTAATACTA
Source organism: Pontibacter sp. H249 (assembly GCF_037892465.1). NCBI lineage: Bacteria > Pseudomonadati > Bacteroidota > Cytophagia > Cytophagales > Hymenobacteraceae > Pontibacter > Pontibacter sp. H249. The sequence continues at coordinate 21,993 of NZ_JBBKTR010000003.1, forward strand.
TTTGTATCTCTTTGTTCCTGATTAAAGACAGGAACAAAGCCGCTGGTTGAATAAGTGAAGAGTAAATTTCCTCCGTTTCCTGCATTGCCTCCCTGAGTTGCATTTGAGCCATCTGTTCCTGGCTCTCCTGGGTGTAAAACCTTGTAAGACTGAACAACTCCCTGAGAGTCCCTATAAGTAATGGTTTCAGTTCTGCTTTTTGTCCCGGGCTGTCCATCATGCCCATTTCTTCCTTGTGCACCGTTGCCTCCTCTTGTGTCAATTATCAAACTGCCTAGTCGTTCTAATCCTAATTGAATTGTTAAGTTTCCCCCATTCTGGCCATGTGTTGCATCGCTTTTAGATCTATTTTTCGCACCATCGGCTCCTTTGGATATAATGACACAGCCATTCCCAATGATTGCTACTTTGACCTCCAATGTTCCATGTAGTTCGGGATTAAAAACGATGCTAGATTTATCAAACATAATAAGTGTATCTACTCGGAGTGTATTGTCAGAGCTAACAACGTACTTCTTCCCCTTTTCTACCACTAATTTGTTAAGGTATGTGGTTTTATCTTGTGCATACAACTTGATGCTTATTAGAGCAAATACAGTAAAAATCAAAGCTAGGGAGATGAATTTATAGTGTGTTTTCATATGGTATTTGTTCGTGGATTTGGATTGATTCCTTAGTATTGAGCAGGTGCAGTACAAGTATATAGTATAGTAGTTTTATTTCAAATAGGATTGGTAACTGTGCGAAATTTGAAGTATGAAGATATGAACGCTGAAGCTTTACATATTTTGCTAATTAACTTGACTGTTCAAAATTATCAATTCTAACCGACCATTGATTCTAAATGCATTTTTTCGGCCTCCTGTATTTAATTTAATATGCTATTGATATCATGTTAATTACGGTTGAAAATTGGGCTAAAGCCATCTGTGCTATACATAAACATCAAGTTACCTCCGTTTCCTCCTTTTCCACCCCTGGTAGCAGCAAGGCATTGGTGCCAATAACAGCGACTTTTGCTTCAGGTACATTTACTTAGATGGAATAAAATTTATGGTTGCTTTGCCATGCATATAGTAATTAGCAAATACTTTAAGTTAAGCAGTATCTTTAGGTACTGCTTAACTTCATGGCAATAATCATACCTAAAATATTTAAGAAATAATATATAGATATGTTTAATTGCGAATTGATTGGTTGCATGTTGTTCAAACCAAAAAAACAAGCAGAACTTTAAACTCTTCACCTTATATTTAGTCTACAGTTCAACTTAACTAATCTAACCTAAAACATATCGTATGAACTTTACTAAAACCAAAACGGCCAGGCGGTTAGCCTCCTCTCTGCTGTGCCTGCTGCTGTTAGGTGGTTCTGCTCCTGTTGCCATAGCGCAGAGTAAGCAAGACACCAACATCGGCTACCAAAAACCGCCGCAGGCCATGGCCGACATCATCGAGGCGCCTTCTACACCGGGGGTAAGCATTAATTCGAAAGGCGACTGGATGCTTTTGATGGAAAGATCTGGTTACCCAAGTATAGAAGAAGTATCAGCGCCAGAAAGCCGCATAGCCGGCCTGCGCATTAACCCGGCCACTAACGGACAAAGCCGCAGCAGTTTTTCTAATGGCTTAAAGCTAAAGCAGGTAAACAGCGGACAGGAGTTTGAGATCAAAGGATTGCCTAAAAACGCCCAGATATCTTATGTTAGCTGGTCTCCGGACAATAAGCACATCGCGTTTACAAACACTGTTGCCAACGGAATAGAGCTCTGGACAGCCGACCTTAGCTCAAAGCAAGCCAGAAAGCTGACCAATGCCGTAGTGAACGATGCTTACAGCGGACGCCCTTTTGAGTGGGCTTCTGACAGCAAAAGCCTTCTAGTTAAGTTTATCGACGAGAAGCGCGGAGAGGCGCCAAAGTATAGCCATGTACCAGCCGGGCCAAACGTGCAGCAAAACATTGGCAAAGCAAGGCCATCGCGTACGTACCAGGATCTTCTAAAGAACCGCTACGACGAAAGTCTGTTCGATTACTACATGGCTACCCAGCTTAAGTTCGTAACGTTAGACGGTCAGCAGACACCAGTTGGTAAGGCTGGTATCATTAAAAGTGTAGATATTTCTCCGGATGGCCAGTACTTGTTAGTTTCTACTATCCAGAAGCCATACTCTTACCTGGTGCCTCACTATTACTTCCCGTACAATGTAGAAGTATGGAACCGTGATGGTAAAGTTGTGAAAGAGCTTGCCAAACTGCCATTGGCCGAAGATATTCCGATCGCGTTTGATGCCGTGGCGAAAGGTCCGCGTAGCTACAACTGGCGCCCTGACAAACCTGCCAGCCTGTACTGGGCTGAGGCGCAGGACGGCGGCGACGCTAACAAAGAAGTAGCTGTTCGTGATAACGTTTATACCTTAGACGCTCCTTTTGTAAGCAATCCTACTAAAATAGCTTCTACAAAATATCGTTACAGAGGCGTGCAGTGGGGCCAGAACAACATGGCCATCGTGAACGAGCGCTGGTGGAAAACCAGAACAGAGCGTGCCAGCCTGATAGAGCCTAATAATCCATCTAAAGCCGCTGTAGTACTTATCGAGCGTTCTTACGAGGATAACTACAACGATCCAGGCTCACCGGTTTATACCAAAAACCAGTATGGCCGCAGTGTGCTGATGACCGACAAGAAAGGCCAGAACATCTACATGATATCTGAGGGTGGATCGCCGGAGGGTAACAGGCCTTTTGTGAGCGAGTTTAACCTGAAGAACAAGAAAGGTAAGATACTTTGGAGATCTGAAGCGCCATACTATGAGCGTCCGGTGGATATCATCGACCTGAGCAGCAAAAAGATCATTACCAGAAGAGAGTCTGAGAACGACCCGCCGAACTACTTCGTACGCGACCTGAGCAAAAAATCGCTGACGCAAGTAACTAAATTCCCGCACCCAACTCCTCAGTTGCAGGGTGTGCAGAAAGAGATGCTGCAGTACGAGCGTAACGATGGTGTAAAACTGACAGCCATTTTATACTTGCCGAAAGATTACAAGAAAGGGGACAAGCCACTACCGATGCTGATGTGGGCTTACCCGCGCGAGTTTAAGAACGCCGATGCAGCTGGCCAGGTAAAAAGCTCTCCTTACGAGTTTACACGCATCAGTTCTGGTTCCCCGTTGTTCTGGGTAACCCAAGGTTACGCTGTACTTGATAGAACCGATATGCCGATTGTTGGTGAAGGTGATGCACAGCCAAACGACACGTATAACGAGCAGCTAGTGGCAAGCGCTAAGGCTGCCATCGATAAAGTGGTAAGTATGGGTGTGGCTGATCCGAAACGCATTGCAGTTGGTGGTCACTCTTACGGTGCCTTTATGACAGCTAACCTGCTGGCGCACTCCGATCTGTTTGCGGCTGGTATCGCGCGTAGCGGTGCTTACAACCGTACGTTAACGCCGTTTGGTTTCCAGCAGGAAGAGCGTTCTTACTGGGAGGCCCCTGAAGTATACTTCCAAATGTCGCCGTTCTCTTATGCGCACAAGGTAAAAACTCCGATCCTGCTGATCCACGGTGAGGCCGATAACAACTCGGGTACTTTCCCGATCCAGAGTGAGCGTTTCTACAATGCTTTAAAAGGACATGGCGCTACTACTCGCCTGGTGTTCCTGCCTGCTGAGTCGCATGGTTACGGTGCTAAGGAGTCTATCCTGCACATGCTTTGGGAAATGAACCAGTGGTTGGATACCTATGTGAAGAACCGCCCTGTGCAGTAACACCGCATACTTTATACTTTAACAAAATGCCCCAGCTATACTTTAGCCGGGGCATTTTGTTTTAGATCAGGATTTGCAGGAGGTAGATGGATAGGAATATGTTCAGTACTAGCCCCTGCAAATCTTGGTTCTACTAATTACAGCTGATAAACTCCTCTTGCTGGGTCTTGGTGTAGAAGTTGGCTCAGTGCCTCATACAAAGTTGGATTAGAAAGCCTGAAATCATGCGGCCTCTCAAAGAAAGACTCTACACAAACAGCAAAGAACTCGTGTTCGTCCTCACAGGCCTGTTGCCTTAAAAAGCCTGTTGGCTGGTGCTGCAGCTTTAGCATTTCACTTCTCGAAATAGCTTGCCAATTCTCTAGGTGCTGCCTATCCAGAAAATCATACTCATTGTTGCGGATCATGTTCTCCAGGTGCAGCGCATGGGCCATTTCATGCAGCCCCAGGTTCAGGCCATCGGCAACGTTGCCGTAGCCGCTCTCAAAATCCCGCCACGATAGCACAATAAGGCCGCGCATGTTTACTTCACCGCAATGGTAGCGCTTAAAGATGGTAGAGTAGTAGCGGTCGGGGTACACCAGAATGGTTTTGAAGTGAGAAAGGTAAATCGGCCCCAGACCGAATGTTGCCTGTATTGCACTGGCTGCAATGTGCACTTTCATAGGCAAGGTAATCTCAAAGCGATCACCGCGTGGAATGAAATTCTTTTGAAGTATAAACTGGGCTACCCGCTTTTCAAATTCCTGTTGCTGACTGTGCGGCAGGGCCATGTAATATGGTAGCTGTCGGCGGCGCAATTCTGCTTTGTATGGGCTCAGGCGTAGCTGCTTTATACCATACTGTACCAACTCAATAACCCCATACACCATTGCAATAGCAACTAAGGCCTGTAAAGCTGTAAGCTCATCTAATACAAAAAATGAGGTAAATAAGTTGCTGTAGAGCAGCGTTGGTTTATAAGTTAACACTTTGCTATTATGATATGTATTAAGGATCAAAAAGACCAACGCAAGTAAGTGCAGATAGCTGCATCTGAAGCTTTTAAAAATAGGCGCCAGTTAAAGTATGAGTTTTGATTTGAAAAGTCCCGGCTCCTCTGTTTACTCCCAGAACTTTTCTATTATATAAAGTATAGATTATAATAATCTCTTACTCATTCGTCACCTTAACCGTGTGCTTTACTACCTGCCTTGGCCAGTTCTGTGCGTCAACAGGTTCTTCTGCTATCTTTTCTGCCACATCCATTCCTTCAATCACTTCTCCAAATACCGTATACTCTGTATCTAAGCCGGGTTCACCGCCTATTGTTCTGTAAGTCTCAACCTGCTCAGGAGTATACTTTGTATTGTGCTGCTGTTCGTAGGCTGCCAGTTCATCAGCATTGCGTTTCTCGCCTAGCACAATGTAAAAGTTATGCGATGATGATTCCTTGTCGGGGTTACGCTCATCGCCATAGCGGGCCATAGCCAGTGCACCTCTTTTATGGATATACTTGGTGTTAAACTCCTGAGGCAACCTATACTTGCCAAATTTCATGGTTCGGTTATCAGAGTCTCCGCCTTGTATGGCAAAGCCCTTTACTACCCGATAAAATTCTCCCTGGTCGTAAAAACCTGCTTTGGCAAGACGAACGAAATTAGCACGGTGCAGGGGAGTATCTTCATATAGCTTTACTTTAATATCGCCGTGCCGCGTACTTATAACAGCAATGCTATCTTGGTTTTGCTGGCCATAAACTGTTAAGGCATCTACAACATTCTCTGACGTTAGCTGCTCCAGTGTGGGTTCAGCCGCAGTGGCTTCAGAGTCAATATCAGTTCCTTCCTTATCAGAAGAATTGCAGGCAGTAGCAAATAACATACAGCCAGCTGCTAGCAAAGCTTTGCTAATCTGCTTAAATGGTCGGTTATATTTCATGTTATACATTGTTTGCTGATTTACTAAGCTACTAAATCTATGTTATATATACTATATACGCAAAAGAGTAAACGTAACCCTAAAGGCTTAATAAATTGTAAATTTCTGATATAATTAGATGTATCGTATCTGTGCTTCCTTTTATTACAGTATAGCTATATTGATGTATAACAGCAGATGTAGTAGCAGGTGTCCTAAAATATAGGTGCAGCAGCTGTCAGGCAAATAAAACTGATGATTATGTCTGGTTCCTGTGTTATAACATAAGATACTAATTAGACTTTATTTTTATAAATACGCTATATATCATTTGTGTATATTTATTATAATCAATATATTAGAATTGACGTCACTAATTTTTATTGTTCTTTTTTAATCACTAACACCTTAAACAAGTATGAAAAACACCTTACATTTTCGTGGAATTGTACGCTCTGTACTATTTGGAGCAGCTTTAACTACTGCGGCTTGCACATTCACTTCATGCGATCAGGACACAGCAGAGGCTTTGAGCCCACAGCAGGAGGTTGATGCGGTATCAGAGAATGGAGCCATCATTCCAGGTCAATACATTGTTGTATTTAATCAAGACGAAACATTGCGTTCAGATCCTGATGCTACTTACGAGCAGCGCATTGAAGTAGTACGTAAGAGAGGCCGCAGCATTTTAGAGGCTAATGGCGTGCAAGATGTAAAAATTGAGCAGGCCTTTGGTAAAACGATAAGCGGTGTAGCTGCCAGGTTATCAGAGGGTGAGGTAGCAAAACTGCGCCAGGATTCAAGAGTAGCTTACATAGAGCCAGACAGGGTTGTAATGCTTGCAAAGCCTAGCAAAGGCGGCGGTGGCTCTACCGCACAGGAGACGCCTTGGGGTATTACCCGTGTTGGCGGTGCAACCAGTGGTGCCGGTAAAACAGCCTGGGTTATCGACTCTGGCGTTGACCTGGATCACCCAGACTTGAACGTAGATGCAGGCAGAAGCTTTACAGCCTTTACTTCGGGCAGAGATAACACTCCAGACGATAATAACGGGCACGGTACACACGTAGCCGGAACCATCGGCGCGTTAGATAACTCGACTGGTGTAGTGGGTGTGGCACACGGAGCTACAATTGTAGCCGTAAAAGTACTGGATGCCCGTGGCAGTGGCGCTTATTCGGGCGTGATTGCAGGTGTAGACTATGTGGGGGCAAACGGTAAAGTAGGTGATGTAGCCAACATGAGTTTGGGCGGACCAGTATCCCAGGCACTTGACGATGCCGTTAAGGCAGCCGCAAACAAGGGAATCAAATTTGCACTGGCAGCCGGTAACGAAAGTACAGACGCAAATAATTCTTCTCCGGCAAGAGTAAACGGTGCCAATATTTACACGGTATCTGCGATAGATGTGAATGATAGATTTGCCTCTTTCTCTAACTACGGTAATCCGCCTGTTGATTATGCTGCACCGGGTGTAAGTATAAAATCTACCTGGAAAGGTGGTGCCTATAACACAATCAGCGGTACGTCTATGGCATCGCCACACGTAGCTGGCCTGCTGCTGTTAGGTAACATAACTACATCGGGTACTGTAGCAAACGATCCGGATGGCAACCCGGACCCAATAGCACACAACTAATAAGAATTTAAGTTTGAAGTTAAGGTTAACTGAGGGGGCAGCTTATGGCTGCCTCTTTTTTTTGGCAACTTAAAGCTTCTTCCGCATCACGTAGTCGTTCATCCAGTAAGGGCCAATGGCAATATCCTCCTGCTGGTGCACATGGTAGCCGCAACGCTCATAAAACTCCTTTGCTTTGTTGTAGCGGTTCACGTTCAGGTCAAGTACAGCGGCTCCTTCCTTTTTAACTTCCTCTTCCACAGCTCTTATAAGTATCCTGCCATACCCTTTGCCCTGGCATGCTGGCAACAGGTATATTTTATTCAGCTTGAATACTTTCTCTATCTTATCCTTTTCTGAGTAAGACGCAAAGCCAACAGGGCGTTCTTCTTCTAAAAGTATAAAAAAGCGCTGCCCTGCCTGCATTTGCTGCTGCAGCGCCTCATACGTATAAATTACCCCGAACATATAATCTATTTGCTCCTCCGATAGTATACTGCTGTAAGTATGGCTCCAGGTGGCTAGGGCAAGTGCTTCTATAACAGGGATGTCTGCCTGGGTGGCTGATTTTATACTTAGGTCTGGGTGCATGAGCATGTATTTTAAAACAAACGCAAGTTAAAGCCGGCGAACCTAAATGCCAATGCCGGCTGTACTTTATACTCTTACCTTAACTATTATCTTTGTAAGTATAGCTCCTTAATCATATTAACAGAAAACCATGAAAGCGATATACCTTGAAGCCATTAACAAGCCTTTTACCCTGATCGAAAAAGAGAAACCCAGCGCCGGACCAGGCGAAGCTGTAGTGCAGGTAAAAGCTGCGGCTCTTAACCACCGCGATGTCTGGATACAGTATGGCCGCTACTTCACAAAAGACTACCCTGCTATACTTGGCTCTGATTGCGCTGGCATTGTAACTGAGGTAGGAGAGGGCGTTGACAAAATGTGGCTTGGCAAAGAGGTTATTGTGGATCCGTCATCTGACTGGGGTGATAACCTGAGAGCACAAGGTAAAGAATTTAAAGTACTGGGGATGCCTGAAGACGGAGCCTTTGCAGAGTACGTAAAAGTACAGGCTGCTAACCTGCATGAGAAACCCGAGCACTTAACATTTGAAGAAGCAGCAGCCTTGCCTTTGGGCGGTGTAACAGCTTACCGGGCCATGTTTACAAAGTGCGGTTTGCAGGCCGGCGACAAGGTGCTGGTAACAGGTGCAGGCGGTGGCGTGGCTTTGTTTGCCATTCAGTTTGCAGCGGCTGTTGGCGCCGAAGTATGGGTAACTTCTGGCAGCGACGAAAAAATTGGCTTAGCCTTGGACCTGGGAGCCACAGACGGTATCAACTATAAGTCAGAAGGTTGGGGCAAAGCGCTCAAAGAAAAGGCAGGTGGTTTTGATGTGATCATTGACGGTGCTGCCGGAGAGGGTTTTGTGCAACTGGTAAAGCTGGCTAAACCCGGAGGGCGCATTGGCATGTATGGTGGCACCACTGGTATGATCGGGCAGCTTAACCCAGCAGAGATATTCTGGAAGCAGCTAGCTATACACGGTAGTACCATGGGAACTGCCCAGGACTTTGCAGAAATGGTGCGCCTGGTAGACGAGAAGGGGATAAAGCCTGTAGTAGACATTGTATTCCCACTTGAGAAAACCGAAGAAGCCATGCGTTATATGGAAGCCGGAAAACAGTTTGGAAAGATCGTAGTGAGAATTGACTAGTGATAAAGGATATTATTTATCTAGTAGATTTAAGAATGTACCTGCTATGCCTTGAGAAGGCTTACAGCAAAGTATAAGTTTAATAAGTACGCTATAATGAATGTAAATGCATGGCCGTTTAAACGAATGGCAGTAATGGGAGGTGCTATAGGTCTGTTAATTCTCGGTTCCTGTGCCGGCCCAACCTTTCAAATACTTGAGAAGCCTATCTTATTTGATAAGGAACGAAAGCAGCTCTCGCTGGAGTACATGGAGAAGAGGTATAACATTCGGCAGGAGGTGCCCTATATAGAACCTAAAATGATCGTGCTGCACTGGACGGCCATACCTACGCTGGAAAGATCTTTTGCTGCCATGAATCCGACATTACTTCCGGGCGCACGCACTGAGATTGGCACTGCAAGCAACCTGAATGTATCTGCTCAGTTTCTGGTAGACAGAGATGGCACCGTTTACAGGCAGTTACTTGATACAGCTTTTGCCCGCCATGTGATCGGGCTGAACCACTGCGCAATCGGTGTAGAGAATGTTGGAGGAGGAAAAGAAGGGCTTACAAAAGCACAGCTTAAAGCAAACGAAGACCTGGTACGGTACCTGAAAAGCAAGTATGACATAGAGTACCTGATAGGACATTACGAGTATCAGGATTTTGTAAACCATCCGCTGTGGAAAGAGGTAGATACAGGCTACAGAACCCAGAAAGTAGATCCAGGTGCAGATTTTATGAAAAAGATCAGGCAAAGAACAAAGGATTTGGGGCTTAAAGGATCTCCAAAGCCTTAAAGATGATAAAGTATAACTAGCCTAACCATTTATACTTTAGAAAACAGAATGGCCGCTGCTATACTATAGCAGCGGCCATTCTGTTTAAATCTATTGAACTTATAAAAGCCCTTGATCACGGGTTTTACTGATTCTGGTTCACAAGGTTAAGCAGGAAAGCATATTGCAGGGCAGTTTCCTTATAACGCTCAAATCTCCCAGATGCACCGCCATGTCCTGCTACCATATTCGTGTGCAGTAGCAGCATGTTGTTGTCGGTTTTCATTTCACGGAGTTTTGCTACCCATTTGGCTGGCTCCCAATACTGCACCTGAGAATCGTGAAGGCCGGTGGTTACAAGCATATTAGGATAATCTTGTGCTTTCACGTTATCGTAAGGCGAATAAGACAGCATGTAGTCATAATACTCCTTCTGTGCCGGGTTTCCCCACTCATCAAACTCGCCGGTTGTAAGCGGAATACTTGTGTCCAGCATAGTAGTTACCACATCAACAAAAGGCACAGCTGCTAGCACACCCTTGTACAGGTCTGGGCGCATGTTTACGATAGCACCCATCAGCAGTCCGCCGGCGCTGCCACCTTGTGCAAATAATTTGTCAGGGTTTGTGTACTTCTGTTCTATCAGGTACTCAGAGGCATCGATAAAATCAGTAAAAGTGTTTTTCTTTTTCAGCATCCTGCCTTCTTCGTACCATTTGCGGCCCATTTCCTGGCCACCGCGTATGTGCGCAATGGCATAAATAAAGCCTCTGTCCAGCAAGCTCAAACGTACAGAACTAAACCCAGGGTTGGTGCTGATGCCGTAGGAGCCGTATGCATATTGCAGCAATGGGCTTGAGCCATCCATTTTTGTGCCTTTGCGGTAAACCAGCGATATCGGAATTTTAGTGCCATCATCGGCAGTAGCGTAAACGCGCTTAGCTTCGTAGTTATCCGGGTTAAAATCACCAACAACCTCCTGGCGCTTCTTCAGCTCCCTTTGCTTAGTTTGCATATTGTAGTCGTAGGTAGAGTTTGGTGTTGTTAGTGAGCTATACTCGAAGCGAATTATATTACTGTCGAAATCAGGGTTTATACTGATGTAAGCCGTATAAGCCTCTTCACCAAAGTCGATGTAGTAGTCTGATTTAGGGTCGTTCCATTTCTTTATTCTGATTTGGGTAAGGCCGTTTTTACGCTCCTGCAGTGCCAGCTGGTCTTTAAAAATTTCGATACCCTCCAGCAATACATCCTCGCGGTGTGGAATAACATCTTTCCAGTTGGCTTTGCCCGGTTTAGTAACCGGTGTCTGCATCAGTTTAAAGTTTGTAGCACCATCCTTATTGGTAACAATGTAGAAGTTATTGCCGAAATGGTCTATACTATACTCCAAGCCTCTTTCGCGTGGCTGAATTACCCTAAATGTGCCATTAGGGCTATTAGCATCCAGGTAGCGGTACTCATTTGATACGGTGCTGTTAGAGCCAATGATCAGGTACTTCTCAGACTTAGTTTTGTAAATAAATGTGCTGAAGGTTTCGTCTGCCTCATGGTATACTTCTTTATCTTGGGAGGAGGGAGTGCCAATGGTGTGCTTAAAGATTTTGAAAGAGCGCAGCGAAGGGGCTTTAACTGTATAGAAAACCGTTTTATTATCGTTGGCCCAAACAGCTCCTCCTGTTGTATTCGGGATGTGGTCTGTCAGCAGCTGGCCGGTGCTCAGGTCTTTAAAGCGAATGGTATACTTGCGGCGGCTTACGGTATCCTCGCCAAAGGCAAGTAGCTTGTTATTTGGGCTAACGTTCATCCCGACAGCAGAGTAATAGCTAAGTCCCTCTGCACGCTCATTGGCATTTACCATTACCTCTTCGGTTGCGGTTAAAGTACCTTTTTTACGCGCAAAAATTGGATACTCTCTGCCTTCCTCAAATCGGGTATAGTACCAGTAGCCGTTTTCTTTAAAAGGTACAGACTCATCTTTTTGGGGTATGCGGCCAACAATTTCATCGTATAACTTTTCTTGTAGGTCCTCAGTGTGGCTGAGCATCTGCTTTGTGTAAGCATTCTCGGCCTCCAGATATGAGATTACTTCAGGGTTCTCACGCTCATTAAGCCAATAGTAATTATCTGTGCGGGTATCGCTATGTGTGCTTAGTTCTTTGGGTACTTTTTTAGCGATTGGCGGCTGTGGTGCAGGAGGAGTTACCTTCTCTGTAGTTGCCACAGCAGTTTCGGTGCCGTTAGTAGAGGTGCTGGCGCTGGTAATAGTGCCGGAGGTGCAGCTACTGAACAACCAGACCGGCATAGCGGTTAGTAGCACCGCGAATGGCATCTTGTAAAGTGGTTTTTTCATATTGTTTTAAAATAGATTAGTTGTTAAAGCCTTACAAGTATAGAAACACAAGCAATAAAGCCTGCAAAAAAAAGCGATTTAAAAGTTATGCATGCAGTGTATTTTTATTTATCTTGAAACTTACCTAACCACAAACCAAAACTATGGCTACACAACAAGAATTTGATAGTGCAGTAGAAAGATCCAAGTCTCTAACAGAACGCCCGTCCAACGACGTGCTGCTGCAGTTATACGCACTATTTAAACAAGCGACTGAAGGCGATGTAAATACCGATCGCCCGGGCGGTTTCGATTTTAAAAACATTGCAAAATGGGATGCTTGGAAAAAGCAGCAAGGTAAAAGCAGCGAAGAAGCTCGCAAGGAATATGTGGAGCTGGTAAACAGACTGGCCGGAAATTAAGCGGTAAATTTTAACTAATTAAACTAAAGCAGCAGCCTTTCAGGTTGCTGCTTTTTTTATGTGCTCTTTGCAAAGTTTGCATTACATTATACAATTATTTAATATTCAGTAGATGCCTCATTCTGCAAAAATATATTTGTTTTATACCAAAAATGTAAACTGTCGTATATAGTACATGGCTGTTGCTGAGGTATCTAGCCTTTTCGAAACGCATCTATCACTTAATCTATATAATTATGAAGGAAAATTACCCTATCAGGGTGCTCATCTTGTTTCTCTTGATGGTGCCCTTTGCTGTTTTTGGCCAAACTTCGGTAACAGGTGTTGTAACAGATGCAGGGTCTGGTAATACATTGCCAGGTGTAAGCGTGGTGGTACTAGGGACTACAACAGGTACTACAACAGATGCTGCTGGCAAGTATACTATACAGCTGCCTGGTGCCACAGGGCGCTTGCAATTTTCATACTTAGGCTATGTAACACAGGTAAAAGATGTAACCGCATCTACTACCTCAGTAGACGTAAGCCTGCAAGAGCGAACAACTAACCTGCAGGAGGTAGTTGTAACAGGTTTGGCAACCACAGTTAAACGCGCAAACGCAGCCAACGCAGTAGCGGCACTTAATACCAAAGAATTGGTAGGCACTACAAATCCTCAAACGTTAGATGGGGCTATAAGTGGTAAAGTGGTGGGTGCCAATGTGGTAGCTAATTCAGGTGCGCCAGGTGGTGGTATATCTGTTAAGTTACGTGGTGTTACTTCTATTTTCGGAGAGTCGGAGCCGCTGTATGTAATTGATGGCATTATCATGGACAACTCTTCTATCTCTGCCGGGCTTAACGCAATAACGGCTGCAGCTGGAGGTGGTAACTCTTCTAACCAGGATAACCCTTCTAACCGTATTGCAGACCTTAACCCTGACGACATCGAAAGTATAGAATTTTTGAAGGGAGCTTCTGCAGCGGCAATTTATGGTTCGCTTGCATCTGCTGGCGTAGTTGTTATTACTACTAAGCGCGGTGCTATGGGCAAAACTATAGTTGATTTTTCACAGGATATTGGTGTGGCAAGAGTGGCAAATCTGCTTGGGCAGCGCACCTTAGACGAGGAGCGGGTAAGAGCATCTTTTGGAGCTACAGCAGTGCCTTTGTTTATTGCAGCCAGAGACCAGGGCCGTTTGATTGATTACGAAGAAGAGCTTTACGGTAATACAGGTATGCTATACAACACCCGCTTAAATGTAAGCGGCGGTTCTGAAAAAACGCAGTTTTTTGTAGGCGGCTTAATACAGGATGAAGAAGGTATTATTGAAAATACTGGTTATGAGAAAAAATCTCTTCGGTTTAATCTAGACCATACTATCTCCAACAGATTCGACTTTAGTTTAAGCACAAACTATATTAACTCATCAGCTGATAGAGGTTTAACAAACAACGATAACAGGGGTGTGTCCTTTGGTGTGGCACTATCCTCTACTCCAAGCTTTGTAGACCTTTTCCCGGATGAAAACGGATTATATCCAAACAACCCCTTCGGTGCATCTAACTTTCTGCAAACACGCGACCTAATCACCAACAACGAATCCACTAACAGATTTTTGGGTGGTTTAACTTTTAACACACAGCTTTACGAAACAGACCAGAGCACAACAAGGCTTACCATACGGGCAGGTTTAGACTTCTACAACTTAAAAACAAGAGCTCTTTTTCCAAGGCTACTGCAGTTCCAGGCAGATGGAAACGGTACAGGTGGTGCCTCTATCCAAGGCAATAATTTTAACCTGAACACGAACTATGCCGCGTTTTTAGTTAATAACTTCTACTTATCAGATAAGACCGTAACTTTTACAACAACAGTAGGAGCCACCCGCGAAAACTTTAACCAGGACCAAACGCTGAATGTGGCCACACAGCTAATAGGCAGCCAGACCAACCTTGATCAGGCAGGTGCTGTAGATGTAACTCAGACCCGCATCATCGAACGCAACAAAGGCTTGTTTTTCCAGGAGGAGTTCAACTTTAAAGACCGGATAATTGCAACAGCAGGCTTGCGCTTAGATAAATCATCAAATAACGCCGATGCCAATGAGTTTCAGGCTTTCCCTAAGTTCTCTTTAGCTGTAAACCTTGCCAACTTTGATTTTTGGACAAACGAAACCATTGGGTTAATTAAGCTGCGTACTGCTTACGGCGAAGCTGGTGGCTTCCCGGTATTTGGAGCAAAGTATACATCTTTAGTGCCGTTTAACATTGGCGGTAATGCCGGCCTAATTAACGCAATACAGCGAGGTAACGAGGATATACAGCAGGAGCGCCAGAAAGAGCTTGAGGCAGGAGTAGACGTAGGTTTACTGGATAGCAGAGTTGTGTTTGAAGCTACAGTGTATCAGAAAACTGTAGAGGATCTTATACTGGTGCAAAACGTGCCTTCTTCTTCTGGCTTTACCACTCGTTTTGTAAATGGTGGCGAGTTGCGCAACAGAGGTATAGAATTAGGTTTAAGTGTTACCCCTATAGAGACTCCTGCTTTTAAATGGGATTCCAGAACAAATTATTGGGTAAACCGCTCTGAAATGACAGAGCTTGATGTTCCTGCTTTCCCGCTGGGAGGCTTTGGTAATACGTTGGGCACCTTCTTTATAGAAGAAGGAGAGTCTGTTACGCAAATTACTGGTATCAAAGGAGAAGAAGGTGTGCAGAAGCTAGGTGATGCGGCGCCTGATTTCCAAATGAGCTTCCAGAACTTCTTCACTATAAAACAGAACCTTACCTTTTCGTTTATGCTGCACTGGAAACAAGGCGGTGACAACATTAACCTAACAGAGTTATTAACTGACCTTGGCGGCACATCCCCAGATTATGACGATGACGATGACGGAGACGGTGTGTCTAATGCGGCAGAGCGTATAGCTGCGCTAGGTGTAAGTGCTGAGCCTTTCGTTCAGGATGCATCTTACCTGCGCCTGCGCGAAGTAGGTTTATACTATAGCCTGCCTCCAACTGCTCTGCAAAGCGTTTTTGGAACAGTAGTGCGCAATCTTCGTGTGGGTGTGTCAGCCAATAATCTTTTCACAATAACAGATTATAGAGGGTATGACCCGGAAGTATCCAACTTTGGAGGCAACGGCCTTTCTACAGGTGTTGATGTTACGCCATTCCCTAACTCCAGAAGAATGTTTTTCCACTTGTCAGTTGGATTCTAACCCTAAATTAAAGAGACCATGAAAAATCTTAAAAATATATCTAAATACTTGAGGGGCTATATCGGACTTGTGGCTTTAGCGCTTGTGCTCCCTGCCTGCGACATAGATGAAATAGAAGATCCTAACAACCCTACCATAGAGTCTGTTCTTGAAAACGCTACTGTTGACGAGTTGAATAATCTGGTAGTCGGAACAGAGTCTGGTATGCGCAATGTGCTGGGAACCTATTATGATAACGTAGGAGTGATAGGCCGTGAGCATTACAGGTTTTCGGGAGCAGACCCAAGATTTACTTCAGATTTGTTAGGGTTTGGTAGCTCTATCTTAGATAACAATACCTTTTACACCACTAACCCTTGGGCTGCACGGTACCGAGTGGTTAAAAACACAAACACGCTTATAGACGCTGTAAATAATACCAATTTGGTAACTGATGAGCAGAAGCAGGGGTATCTTGGGTTCGCGAAAACAATAAAAGCGCACCAACTGCTCCTAAACCTTACCATGATGAATGAAAATGGCATTCGTATAGATGTAGATGATTTTGATAATTTAGGACCTATTGTAAACCGCACTGAAGCACTGGCTGCCATAGAGGGACTATTAGAGGAAGCGAAACAGGATCTTTCAAGCGCTGGGTCTAGTTTTGCCTTTACTTTATCCGATGGGTTTGATGATTTGATAACTGAGCCGGAGCTAAGAAACTCAGCCTCGCCTTCTGATTTTCTGGAATTTAACAGGGCGATATTAGCCAGAGTGAATGTGTATCAGGAGGATTTTAGCGGAGCATTGCAGGCGCTAGACGAATCCTTTCTGGAGCTAAACAACAACTTTGCAAAAGGAGCATACTATATTTTTAGTACGGGCCCCGGAGATCAGCTTAACCCGCTGTTTTTTGCACGAAATGCTACAGGAGAGGTACGTTTAGCACATCCAAGCTATGTAAGTGATGCAACACCTGGCGATGACCGGTTAGGTAAGGTGGCACTGCGAGATGCTCCGGCTACACAAAGTGGCTTAACGAGCCAATATGATGTGGCGCTGTATAATTCTAACACTGATCCTGTGCCTATCATTAGAAATGAAGAGTTGATCCTGATTTATGCAGAGGCGAAAATCCAGACAGGAGCTTTGCCAGATGCTGTTACCGCCTTAGATATCATTCGTACAGGGCACGGATTGCAGCCTTATAGCGGACCTGTTACAAGCGAGGCCTTGATTACAGAGATGCTTCGCCAACGCCGGTATTCTTTATACTTTGAAGGGCACCGTTGGGTAGATATGCGCCGGTATAACAGGTTAAATGAGTTGCCAATTGATCGTGCTGGAGATGATGTCTGGGTAAGCTTCCCGATACCGTTTTCTGAGCTGGATGTATAATTGAATTTTGTCCAACTAAAAAGGGGAGCTGCAAGGCTCCCCTTTTTAGTTGGATTTCCATGTATGGCCGCATTCGTGGCAAGTATACTTTTTTCGGTTCAGGAACGGTACTGGAAAGCCCAGAAACAAGTAACTGATCGAGAATACAGTTTTATTAAACTTTACCTGTTCTACATTATCGGAGCCGCAGTTCGGGCAGGTGTTCACAACTTCGTGCTCCTGCATGGGCGGCGCCAACTCTATAGTGTCATAATCAAAAAGTGTATTTCCTTCCTGTATTCGGGTAAGTATGGCTTTTGCCTCCATTACATCCGTTTCAGGTACCTTAAGCTTAACACCGCCAACGGCATTGGCATAAAAAGGCTGCACACCTATAATGTTCTCGTCACCTAAAAAACAAAGTATACCCTCTGCCTCCAGTCGTCCTTTCAGAATATGGGCTTCGGTTACATCGTTAAATGTGGCGATTGTTATCAGGCGCTCAGCCATACTTTTTTAGTTATTTTTTAGGTGGCAGGTCAAAAGCTTCCGCTTCGTGCTCAAAGTGGCCTTTGTGAGAGCCATCGCAGAACGGTTTGTTTTTAGACAGGCCGCAACGGCAGATTGAGACAAGCTCTCTGCCTCCCAAGCCGTATGCATTTCCGTTTTTATCTACAATTTCGAAATCACCCTCTACACGTAGCGAGCCGTTGTTATTAACAGTAAGTCTAGTTTTTGCCATTCGTCTTAAATTTAATGTAAAACAAATATAGTCAATTTTAGACTGTAATAGAACGAATAGTTTTAAGCAACGCTGTAATAAAAAAAGCCACTCCCCGGTTTTCAGGGAATGGCTTTTCATAAATGCTTTCGCTTATATAAGCTTACTTACTATACACATAAGTATAAGTTTCGCGCTGGCCGTTTGGCTTAACAATTGTCTGGCTTACTGGGTTGCCTGCGTCGTCGTACTTATAAGAGTAAGAATACTTATACGTTTTGTTTGTGCCGTGCACTGTTGTGCTGGCCACAATCACGTTGTTAGGGCTGCTGGTTGTACCAGGCTCTGCAAACTCGAAGAATGGATTACGGTTAGAGTCGTAAGAGTAAGTTGTAGTTGAGAAAAGCTTGGCGGTACCTTTATCATCTATAACAAACTGCTTCTCCTGCGTGTAGTTACCGTTAGGTAGAACCTCATACGTAGTATAAGATTTGGCTTTGCCTTTGTCACCTGTTCCTTCAAAAACAGACTTTTTCTCTAGCGTTTGGTCTTCTTTGTAGCTGTAAGTAGCGTAAGTGCTATACTCTACGTTGCTGTTGTTGTAGTAAGTTGAAGTAGTTCTTTCAAGGTTACCTTTGTCGGAGTAAGCATACATTTGCACCGACAGTACCGCCTGGTTGTCACCGGCGTGTGTTGATACTTTAGTTAGTTTGCCTTTGGCATCGCGCTCGTATTTCTCGAAGCTTTCCAGTTTGCCACTTTCTTTATCGTAGTGGTTAACCTGCGTTACCGATTGCCCGGCAAAGTTGTAGGCAGTCACCTTCGATGAGTCGGCTAATACCTGTGAAATAGTGCCTTGCTTAAATTCCGGCATCACATTTTCCTGCTCACTCTTCTCACAAGAGCTTAGCGCTACCACACCGAAGAAAAGCATGGCAGGTAAAATTCTGTTTTTCAATTTCATTTGGCTAAAAGTTGAAAAGTTGAAAAAAATTAGAACACTACGGCACCTGCTGCCGGTAGGTTGCAGTGAAAACGGAGGAAGACTTAAAATAATTGCATTTTTATAAATAATTTTCTGTGAGCAGGTATGTTGTTATAGGATGCTCTGGTGTTTTGCTTGATGTAAGTTATTGACTATTAGTGTTAAGTGTAGATATTTAGAAGGTTGAAAAAACTTTTAAAAAAATTGAAAAATAGGATAATATATAATGTTTCCTATTTTTAAAACCTGTAAAATGTTTAATTTAAACTTGCACTTTGAGCAATGTTGAGCAACTCATCCCCGGCATCTATATTATGGCGCAAGTGTTCTTCAAAGCTAACCTCAACTCGTAAAGCTTTTAACCCCTGCACACCCTGCATCTCTTCTAGCTCAAGCCGTTCAATTTTTTTACCTATATAGCCTTCAGATTGTAAGAATTCGATGTAACGCACATATTCTTCAGCTTCTTTTTGTTGAGTATACACAATAGCGATTTTGTTGGGCTGCGTAAGTCGTTCTTCAGTTCCGCGTAGAGTAGCCTTATCCAGTCGCTTTTTAATGATCTCATACCGGATGTTATTAGCTCCATCCACATCAAACTTTTTCTCGTCAAGTCGGAAACGGATAGAGATCGGGTCGCTGTGTACAAGTATAAGCTGGGTAATTTCTAATGGCAGTTTAAGGTTTGCCCGTAGGTTATGGATGCGCCTGGCTACTTCGCAGGTAAGCATGAGTTGCCATAGGCGCAGGTTTTTTAAATAAATTGGCTGGAAATTGCCATCGTTTAGCAACGATGAGCCTATGTAAATGTTATACTCCAGACCATCTGTTTTATACTTCTCAAAGTAGTGCGGGAAAATCTGCTGCGCCTTCTCTTCTTCGCGTTCCAGGAAAGTAGAAATCGTCTCATTTATCATGAACATACTTTCTTCGTAGGCGCGCCGCTTATTGTACACCACCCTATAAGGATTATTAATTGCTGAACGATAGGCATTAATAGCCTTTGTGGCAATAGAATTCTTCTTGGCGAAATAATCGAAAAGCGGCTCTATCTCTTCTCTTAAAAAGCCTAATATAATTGCCTCTTCATCAGATGCGAGATCCTGTACAATGCCTTGCGACAACTTGTCTGTTTTAAAAATGAGCTCATCAAGTATGGCAAGTGGTAAGCTGTCTTTTGCAGCCAGCAATACTTCTTTTGCTAGTACCAGCTGCTCCAGCAGGTCGCCTTGTATGGCCTTGTTGCGCTCTATAGCCGATCCGCGTATATCTGACGAGCCGTAAAGCGGGTACACATCCCGAAACACAATCGGTTCTATTTCGGAAGAGGCGTTGCGCTCCATTTTCTCCAGCAGGTTTATGGCTGCCTGTGTAAATCGCCACTCCACTATTGGGTGTATGGCGGTATACTTTTCTTTGATGATGTTCTGTATGCTACTGCGCAGTTCTTCCAGGCCACGGTTCATGGCGAGGGCAAACAGCGGCAAAATCTCCTTTAGCCTGATCGTTGACAGTGCGTTAAGTTCTCCGGGTATAGGTGAAGCCAATTCCATCAATCCTATAATCCTGCCTTCGTACTCTAGTGGAGCAATTATAAGGTTGCGTATGCCGTGCTCCAGCAGTTTATCTTCTATGGTGGTTGGCACCGGCAATACTTTTAAGTCTTCCACAATTATAGTGTGGCCTTTTTTTATCACCGGTTCATAAATAGAGCCATTCAGGTCTTCCAGCCTCAGGTCTGAGCCTTGCGAAAGTATAAGTCCGTTCCAGATTTTGCGGGCATAAGTAGTGTCAAACTCCTGCAGGGCAGGGCAGGAGGCAAAACCAAGGCGTATACCCGGCAAGGCGTACAATACCCTTAATTTCTGTTGCAAAATCTCAAAGCCCTCTTCTGTGGCAATAGAATCACGGTCCAATAGTTCGTAACGTAACGATGAAATGGTTTCTTCTATGGTTACTTCTGTGAAGTCGTATATCGCAAAGCCCGAAAACTCAAAATTCTCAGGCGGCAGCTTTTGCATCCAGAGGTCTAGGTTGTTGTAGCGGTTTATCAGATAGTTTATTTCCTGGGCCCTAAGCTTCTTTATCTCACCTTTGGCTTTTACCTCCATAAATTTCAAGTCTATACTTAGCTTGTAATGGCGGTCTAGTTTGGTAAACTTATCCTGTATGGTAAAAATAAAAGGCTCATCTACGTGAAAATTGGCGTTATAGAACTTATCAAGTATAATAGTATAGGCTGATAAGGTTAACCTAAAGAGCAAAGTCTTTTTATCAATGTTCAGTTTTTCGGAGTAGTTATCGCCACCTAGCAGTTTCAGCTCTTCCAGTTTGGGTGTGGCGTAAAAGCTGTCAAAATGAAAGGGAGCCACAACAGCCTTTAGGTCGTTTTCCCAAAGTGCTCCGGCAAAAATGTCTTCCATCAGCACATCTACGGTGTCTATATGCCGGTCTGTAACAGATACATCGTGTATTGGCGAAATAAGGTCTCCTTTTTCGCGGAGCAAGTCGGCTAATTCGCTTATTCTGGAAGCATTGCAGTTGGGATCGTTTATCAGTTTTTCTTCCCAATAGGCAATAAGCGGAGATAAACTAAGCGCAGACTGAAACGGAAATTCATCTACGCTGAGAATAATTTCATCATTATTGGTGATGGAAACAACTGTTTCATGAAAGCTACCTTTATGGTGTTTGCTCATAGGGTTTAGTGCATCGTGCAGCTTAAGGGTGTACTGTATTCTCTTTTATGTTATATAACTGGTTGTTAAAACATTTCTTAAACCTATAAACGAAAGTTTTCTGTAAAAGATAGTGCAATTCTGATTAAGAAGGTGTTATGCTTTTGTATAATGCCCTTCCAGTGCTAATACTTGTATAGGCCTCTTCAGAAATATATCTTTGGCATAATATTTACTGTAACGGTGAGTTATAAAGTAACCAATACAGCCTTAACTATGATACGAAGTACAGTTACAAAATATGCGCTGGCCATTGCGCTTACAGGTTTCGCGTTCGGAGCCCAGGCGCAGTCACAGTCTCAGTTGGAGAAAGATCTGGCAGCATTACGAAGCTGGATGCAAAACAAAGCCAGTCTTGCCGACAGCACCATCCGGCAGGAGTGGCCCAGTGTAAAGCGAGAGTACCGCGAGCTTACCTACTCTCTTGACCAAAATACCCGCAAGATGTCTGAAAAATCGAGAAGTGAGTATGGGCAAATGAAATCTCAGTACAAAGAGTGGGAAGAACGAAACGAAACCCGCCAGGCAGTAAGCCTGAATAAGGACGAATTGGAGCACTGGGAGAAAATTATGACGGGTACTACCCGGATTGGCAGTATAAAGCCTGCTAACTTGCGTGAGGCCTTTATACTTGCTCTTGATGTTACCCGTGAGCACCGCCGCAGCTGGAACTTGCGCGACTGGGAGTATGCCGAGTTTGTGGTGGGGGAGCTTAACACGCGTAAGGCAGAAGTGCTGGATAAACTAAACAACAGCGATAAAATTAAAATTGCAGCGCTGCAAGTAGAGTTCGCCACCCTGAAGAAAAGCAAAGAAGCAAAAGACCGATACCAGGAAATGCGGGAAGAGAGCCGCTAAGTATAAAATTGAACAGGCCCGGAAAGTATAAACTTCCGGGCCTGTTTCGTTAAATAGCGTTTTTTCCTTTAGTGCCGCCGGATTGTTCTTTGTTTTGGTTCCGGCCCTGGTCCGGGCTTTTGTTTTGTTTCTGATCGGTTAAGTGGCGGTTTTCTTTTACATTATTTTTATCTCTCGCCTCAGGGTTACTCTGCTTGTGTCGGTCTTGATTATGTCCTTTTGTCATAGCTTGTTTTCTTTTGGTTTGTACTATAGCTTACGGCAGGTTTGTTGGATTGTTAAAAATGCAATGATCCGGAGGTGCCAGTTTGTACTTTACAAAAGTGTGGATAACTCGGTGGGTATTTATCTGAAAACTGGGGACTGCATCTGCACAAAAAGCCCTACTTTTGTAACCGGCTTTTACTAAAAACCTCAGATTACCATGCACATTGCAATTGTAGGCAACATTGGCGCTGGCAAAACCACCCTGGCCACCAAGCTGTCGCAACACTTTAAGTGGGATTTATACCTGGAGGCGGTTGAGAACAACCCCTACCTAAAAGACTTTTATGAAGATATGGAGCGGTGGTCTTTCCATTTACAGGTGTTTTTCCTGAACAGCCGCTTTAACCAGGTGCAGCAGATAAAAACGAATGGGCGCAGTGTTATACAAGACCGCACCATTTACGAAGATGCCCACATTTTTGCTAAAAACCTGCACCAGTCGGGCCTTATGAGCACGCGCGATTACGATAACTATTTTGCGCTGTTCGAGTCGATGATTACCATGGTAAAAGCTCCTGACCTAATGATTTACCTGAAGGCAGATTTACCAAAGCTGATCGGGCAGATCGAAAAGCGAAACCGCGATTACGAAAGCAGCATCAGCATAAACTACCTGCGCAACCTGAACGAGCACTACAACACCTTTATCAACAACTACGATAAAGGAAAATTGCTTGTGATAGACGTAAACAACTTAGACTTTGTGGCTAACCCAGAAGATTTAGGTAGTATAATTGAGAAAGTACAGGGAGAGCTATTTGGTTTGTTTTAGCGAATAATTTATACTTTTAAGGAAAGGCAATGCACGGTGGTGCATTGCCTTTTTTATTTTTAACTGGCTTAGCTTAAAAAGCTTCTGCCCTAAATCAATCTACTGAAGGTAAACCTGTTCAGTTGCAAATCTCAGGTGTTCTGGTCCTACATACTTGTAAGTATAAACCTGCACTCTTACCACCTCTAATTTCACATCAACTTAAAAATAACTATATTCATACCTGCAACTAACCTATAAAACTACAATGAAAGGAAAGCACATACTTTTTGCCTCGGCTATAACAGCGGCTATAACAGCGGCTACATTTGGCTGCACAAGCAATACAACCGAGGGCGAAACGGCTACTACCGCAGTAGAAACCAACAATAGCATAAAGCAGAAACTGGATATGTATACTACGGTGCGTCTTACATCTGACTTAAGCCATTTAAGTGAGAATGAACGCAAGATGATCCCGTTGTTGATAGAAGCAGGCAATATTATGAACGAGTTGTTCTGGTATGAGGCTTACGGTAAAAGAGACTCTTTAATGACTGCCCTTAATGATGAGCAGGTGAAGCGTTTTGTGCAGATAAACTATGGCCCTTGGGATAGATTAAATAACAATGAGCCTTTTGTTACTGGAGTGGGGCCTAAGCCAGACGCTGCAAACTTTTATCCAGCCGACATGACCAAAGAGGAGTTTGAGAGCGCAAACCTGAAAGATAAAACGAGCCAGTATACCTTTTTGCGCAGAGATGCGAATGGGAAGTTAATTACAGTGCCTTACCACGTACAATTTAAAGACCAGGTAAAACGGGTATCAGACTTGTTAAAGCAAGCTGCCACTTTAGCGGAAGAACCAGGCCTGAAGAAATACCTGAACCTGCGTGCCGAGGCTATGCTTACGGACAACTATCAGCCAAGCGACCTTGCCTGGATGGATATGAAAAACAACAAAATTGATGTAGTAATTGGCCCGATTGAGACATACGAGGATAAACTGTTTGGCTATAAAGCAGCTCACGAGACTTATGTATTAATCAAAGACATGGAGTGGAGTGAGCGTTTAGCAAAGTATGCTGCATTCCTGCCAGAGCTTCAGCGTGGATTGCCGGTGCCGGCCAGCTATAAAAAAGAAACACCAGGAACCGACTCAGACTTAAACGCATATGATGTAGTATACTATGCCGGCGACAGCAATGCAGGCAGCAAAACTATCGCCATTAACCTGCCAAACGACGAGGAAGTACAGCTGAAGAAAGGCACTCGCCGCCTGCAACTCAAGAACGCCATGCAAGCCAAGTTCGACAAAATAATGGAGCCAATTGCTGACGAACTTATTGTAGAGGACCAGCAGAAGCATGTAACCTTTGATGCCTTCTTCGCCAACACTATGTTCCATGAAGTGGCACACGGCTTGGGCATCAAAAACACCATCAACAACAAAGGCACCGTTCGCGAGGCTCTTAAAGAGCACGCATCTGCATTAGAAGAAGGCAAGGCCGATATTCTTGGTTTGTACATGATCACGCAATTGCACGAGAAAGGCGAAGTAGAAGGCAGCCTGGAAGACTACTATACTACCTTCCTGGCTGGTATTTTCCGTTCGGTGCGTTTTGGTGCGGCTAGTGCACACGGCAAAGCCAATATGGTACGCTTTAACTTCTTTAAAGAAAACGGGGCCTTTGAGCGCGATGAGCAGTCTGGAAAGTATAGAGTAAACTATACTAAAATGCGCGAAGCCATGAATAAGCTGTCTGAGAAGATCCTCACCCTACAAGGTAACGGCGACTACGCCGGAGTTGGCGATTTGCTAAACAACCAGGGGCAAGTAAGTCCACAACTGCAGTCTGACCTGGATAGGCTTTCTAAAGCCAACATACCTGTTGATATTGTATTTGAGCAGGGAGTGGATGTACTCGGTTTAAAATAATTATTACCTGATGGAGATTATAAACTGGAAACAGGAAGGAATTTCTGGACGAAAGTATAGCATTCGCTCAGCTGGTGGGCAGGTTAGCAAGCTTGTCTTTGATGGCTGGTCGAGTTATAATGCTGTTTATAGCACCGGTGAAACAAAGCTGACTTTTAGCTCTAAAGGCTGGTTTGAGCAAGAGGTAACTATACGCTATAACGGTGAGGTGATTGGACATGGTATCACATCCATCATGGGAAAAATACGCATCGAGATGGCAACTGGCGAAAAGTATGTTTTGCAAAACAAGGGCTTCTCTCAAAAGCAGGTAATGACTGATGCAACAGGTAAGAGTGTCCTTAGTTTTGAGCAACCGAGCTTCAGCTTTGGTAAAGGCCATATTGCAGTAGCTGATAGCGTACCGGAGCTAACTAAAATAGTTCTGGTTAGCACAGGCTTATACTTTAAAACAGTATCAGACAGTCAGGTAGCTATCATGATTGCCATCTTCACACCTATTTTTCTACAGATAATTAGGTAATCCTTTAAACAATATTTGGAAAAAGCCCGGCAAGTTGCTGGGCTTTTTTATTTGCTTCAATCTACGGAGTTTAATGATGCTTTTGATTTATATGCGTTGATTATCAGTTTTTTGTGCGTTGCTTATTTACACGGTTTAATAATTGGCACGAGAGTTGGAAATACAAAATCATCAGCGGGTACGGTGGACAAATACACATGGCGCCGCTGAAGTACAATCAAATATAAATGTTATGGACAATGTCAGAACTTTTATCGCTTATTTACTAGTAGTAGTCTTTTTATTAGGAACAATAGTCGCCAGCGCACAAACAACACCTAGAAAGCCGGTGAGCAAAACCGTAAAAGGTGGTGTTATCGGAGCCGTGGTAGGCGGTGTGGCCGGTGGCTTTATAGGTAATAAAAAGAAAAATACAGCAGGAGGCGCTATTATTGGTGCCGCTGTAGGCGGTGCAGCTGGTGCTGTAATTGGCCGTTATATGGATAAGCAGGCAGCAGAGCTGCAACGAGAATTAGCCAATGCCAAAGTAGAACGTGTTGGCGAGGGTATTAAAATCACTTTCGATTCGGGTATACTTTTCGATACGAACTCTGATAGGCTGAGCTATGCGGCACAGCGTAACATTACTGATCTAAGTAAAACACTAAAAAAGTATAAAGACACCAATGTGGTTGTTGAGGGACATACAGATGCAAATGGTACAGATGCTTATAACCAAAGCCTGTCGGAGCGCAGGGCAACCTCAGTGTACCGGCAGTTATCTGCTGATGGTGTGACAGCAAGCCGTGTAACGGCACAAGGTTATGGCGAGTCGATGCCAGTGGCAAGTAACAGTACAGCAGTTGGTATGCAGAAGAACCGTAGGGTGGAAGTTGCCATTTTTGCGAACGAAAAGCTCAAGAAAGCTGCCGAAAAAGGACAGATATAACATAAGATCACTTGTTTATTAGTGAACCGACCGTATCATTTTGGTGCGGTCGGTTTTTTTTTAGTAAAAGCTGTAAAATAAGGTAAATCAAACGCTTACCTAAGAAAATAGGCTGAACAAAAGCAGCGGGTTGGGAGTATGTTAATCTTGCTGAATAAGCTTATACCCAAATGTTTAATCCTTAAAATAAATCATGAAAAGCTTTTTTGATTTCAACAGAAACAGTCCCGAGGAACGGCGGGAGCGCAACAATCTTTATCCCGAATTAGCAAAATTTCATATCGCCTTACGTGAGGAAATGAGTGAAGAAGAATACCAAGCCTACTTTAATTCTGAAAAGGAAGCTACCAGGCATACCAGACCTATGTTATACCAAACTGCAAATAGATGGATATCGGCTTACTAAAAAGCAACAAGCACCTAAATTAAAAAGGCAAACAACTCATGTTGTTTGCCTTTTTAATTTAGAAGAGTTTATACTTCGTTTTCCTGCTGGTATTCTAATATATCGCCTGGCTGGCAATTCATCACTTCGCAGATGGCTTGGAGTGTAGAGAAGCGGATAGCTTTTGCTTTGCCAGTTTTAAGTATAGAGAGGTTTGCCAACGTTAGCCCCACCCGCTCCGAAAGTTCTGATAATGACATTTTTCTTTTGGCAAGCATAACATCAAGGTTTACAATTATTGCCATTATATGGTTAGCTGCTCTGCTTCGTAAAGTTTATTTCCTTCTTCAAATATCTCGGCAAGTATAAAGGCTGCTATAGCAAAAGCCAGCGGCATAAACTGGAAGTAAATTCCAAAGAATGAATACTCCGGTAGGCCAATCCATTTAAAAGCTGAGAGTACAAAAATTCCTAAACTATACTTACCAATTCTATTTAAGGATTTGCCATTGCTGCTCCTGAAAGTTTTTAAGCCCTTTACAGATTTAATAACTCTTTTTATCTCCTGTATAATCAGCAACCAAAAAGCTAACAGACCAACCGACTGCAAATAATGTACATATAAAGACACATGATTTAATTCTGTAAGTCTGATAAGGTCTTTGTTGCTAGTATCAATCTTTTTATTGCTAGTACCAGGCCCAGTGAGTGAATAACTATCTGCCATAGTAAAAACTGCATTACTGGTTTTATCTATAGTAATATTTATATTTTCATAAGTGTTAGGTGATAAGTGCCAGTGAATCAACAGAATAGTTGATGCGGCAATAAACACGATGAACAGGTATTTAAATATATCACAGATGAGCAATGTTATATTGAGGAGTTTGTTCTTTTGCATAGCTTTTACATTTACTTTCATAAATGTAAAAGGAATTTATTGATAATCAATATATATTTTATGATTATGGATAAAAATTACCTCGAGATAAAAGAATATGGGTGTTAAATCTGCTTCAGCACCAATTCGGCACCCTCTTCACCAACCAAAGAGCCAATAGCCACACCCATGCCACCCATGCGCACAGCACAGCTTACCCGCTCCGACACCTGCTCCACAATGGTTGTTTTCTGGTTGCCCATGCCCATAATACCGCTCCAACGGTGTTCCACCTCGTAAGGTGTTCCCGGAAGTATAACAGTAGATAAAAGCTCCTCCAGTTTATGCTGCACCAACTCTGTAAGGCCAAGTTCGGTAGTTTCTTCGGTTTTAAAGTCTAGGTTGCGGCCGCCGCCAAACAATACCCTGTTACCGATGTTGCGGAAATAGTAATAGCCGCAGTCGTAGTGGAAAGTACCCTTTAGCTTAAGGTTTTTTATAGGTTTGGTAATAAGTACTTGAGCACGGGCCGGTACTACAGAAACGTTTGGCAGTAGCTTTTGGGCAAAACCGTTAGTGGCTACTAAAGCGGCACGTGCCTTTATATTTATACTTTGAGCGGTAGTAGCGGTTATACTTGTGCCTACGTCGTGCAGTTCCTGTATCTCCAGCCCATTTAGTACCAGCACTCCTAGTGCCTGCACCTTCTGGGTAAGTGCCATTATCATCTTGCCGGTATCTATCTGGCCTTCTGCAGTGCTCTCCAGCAGGTGTGCCACGTGCTTAAATCCGAACTGGGTTATCTTATGGTCGGCGTGGCGGTAAATATCCGGCTCTCCAACTATACTTTGTAGCTGCCTGTTCAGGTAAGGCAGCTTGTCAAGACAAGCGTTGTAGAGGTCTAATTGGGTATCGGTAAAAAGTTCGTAGCCTCCCCAGCGGTGGTAATCTATGGCAGCATCGCCCAGGTTCTGGCGTAGGCGCTGCAGGCCTTTCCAGCGGCGCTCCACTAAACCAAAAACCTGCTCTTCGGTGTGGTGCGAAAGATCTTCAAGCAACTCTGATGGGCTGCCGAAGCAGGCAAATCCGGCATTTTTAGAACTAGCTCCGGTTGGCAGGAGCCCACGCTCCGCCACTAGTATTTTTAGCTGCGGCTGTTTGTTTTTGAGGTGAAGAGCTGCGTTCAGGCCAACAATACCGCTACCAACAATCAATATATCAATGTTGCCAAAGTATGTTTCCTTTTCCCAAAAGCTGAGTTGCATAGGTTGTTTAGTCGTCTTCGCGGTAATATTCGTGTTTATAATTGCGGGCAGTAGCTTCATCAAGCATCTCGAAGTGCGTAAGCATAATTTCGCGCTCACCGTTGTTCAGGCCACGCACAAATATACCTTCCGGAGTTTCATATACAGCATAGTTGTGCCTACCGAAAGGGTAGAGGTTGTTACTCTTTAGTGTAGTGGCATTGGTCAGGTCTGCTGTCTGGCCGTTAGTGGTGGTAATTATAAATTTATTTTTGTTCGTCATGAATGCAATCTAGTAAAATTCGGCTTAAAATGGCGCTTACTTCTTCGGCTCTGTGTATAACCATCAGGTGTTCTGCGTCCTTTAGCTTAATGATGTTACCTGAATCAGCCATAGGTAGTACTTTGTCAGCGGTGCCATGTATCTGTATGGTATTTTCAGGGGGGATTTCCTGATCCCAGTCCAATAGCCTAGCCAAAGCCCAGCGCAGGAACTTCTCGTTTATCCTGAAAAAAACCGACTTTAGCATCCTACGCTCATAAGGAGTTTGAGCGCCGAAGAAAAACGGAGCAATAGGATATGTGTTTTGCATCAGCTTAAATGGCAGGTATTTATGCAGCAGTGTTTTACCAGCTACACGGTAGTACCAGGGCAAGTTATGGCGGGTGGCTATACTTGATATGATAATTGTTTTAACCGGATGGAGCACCTTTGCCAACTCCATAGCCACTAAGCCCCCGAAAGAGAAGCCTACAAGTATAGGATGTGGATCATCTATTTGCGGAAGCAGGCGCTGTACGTAGTTCTGTAAAGGCTCATCAAAACTTTCCGGCTCTACCCATTTTACCTGCTCTACGGCTATTTGGTCTGGAAGCTTAAGAAACTGGAACATACGCCAGTCTGCCCCAAGCCCGCTGATGAAGTATGCTTTACTCATGGTATGCTTTTACGCAGAGCAAGGTAAGGGTTTCTAATAAAGTATAGCTAAGCAGTATACTGTAATTTAAAAGTAAGAGGGCGACCGTAATTCTATCGCCCTCTAGTATAGCTAGATATTCCTCTATGTTCTCGAAATAAATTAATTGCACAAATGATTTACTTGCTTACAGCCAATTCACTTCTAAGAAAAGCAAGCGCATCCTGCACCGTTTCCTGTGGCTGCTCCTCCATGGGTATGTGGCCGGCGCCTGCGTATGTCTTAAGCTGAGATCTTCTGATATCCTGAAGAAACCGCTGTGCATCAGTAACAGGCACCCATGCATCGGCTTCGCCCCAAAGTATAAGTGTAGGCGCCTGCACCTGCGCTAACTTGTGCAGATGGTCGTCATCCACAGTGTTCATCCGAAGTATAAATGCCTCACGGTTGCCTTCGCGCAGCAGCAGGTCGTGGCTCAGGGTTATGGCCTCATCAGTTAGCCTTTTATCGTCGCCGTATACTTCTTTCAGGCTCTTTTCTACAATAAAGCGAGGTGTAATATACTTCAGCGATTCTTTTACCAGTGGCGTTTGGGCCATCATGAAAGGCAACGAAATACTTTTGTCGTTTGCGTTGGTAACGCCGGTTGGCGATACAAGTATAAGCTTTTGCACCCGCTCCGGATGGTTTGCGGCAAAATCAAATGCAATCTGGCCGCCTAGCGAACTGCCGGCAATATGCGCCTTATCAATCCCGAGTTGATTGAGGAAGTTGAGAACCAGGTTAGAATAGTAGGCTATTGTATAGGTATCGGTGCTGTTGCGTCCGGTTAGGCCAAAGCCCGGCAGGTCGAGGCGCAGCACTCTGTGAGTTTTGCTTAGCTCTGCAGTCCAGCCATCCCAGGTATTTAATGAGGCAGCTGTGCCGTGCAGCAGTATAATGGGAGTGCCCTGACCTTCGTCGCGGTAATGCAGGTTAGCGCCACCTATACTTATAAACCTGGAGGCTGGGGTGGTATACTTTTCTTTGATTTCTTCGGCAGGAATATCTTTCCTGATCTGAAAGGCGGTTGCGGCTACTAGGGCCAATACAGCGGCTAAAGCCACATATTTTTTACTTAATCTCATAGTTTTACAGGGTTGATGTAGCTTATATAGTATAGCGAAAATAACCATTTATACTTTAAGTTGCTTTACCTGCCTGCTACATTTTTACTTAAAAAAAACCAACTGAGTGCAGCCTTCACTATCCCTGTGATGTCTTTATAATAAACAATTTAGGATGTTAAAAATCATAAATGTCATTTATCCAGTTATGAAAGCAGTTCACAGTAAAAAAATGGGTGTTTGTATAAAACAGTAGTAATTAATGTAACAGTACCTTGCATAACAAAGTACTGTATAATATATTTGTAATGTAAATCAGTCATAAACCAATTAAAACCTACAACTATGAAAATTGTCATTTTATTATTCGCCATGATGTTCGGCTTCGGTGCCTCTGTTAAAAAATCTGCTGACGATCAGAAAGAAATGCAGAAAAGAGCTGAGTTGAACGAGTACAAGTCTTACCCTAACATGCTGCCTGAGGTAGAGATAGTTGCAGAGAGACAGTAAGCAAAGGATAATTTAGACTTTGTAAAAACCCAAGTATAACCGCAAACAAAATAAAACCATGAAATTTTTAGTTCTGTTATTTGCCGTATTAGTTGCCTTCGGATTTGCTGTAAAAGAGACGGTAAGCGTTAAGGCTCCTGAAAAAGAAATTGCAACTGCACAGGTAGTAGAGGAGGTAGAGTCTCCGGTGATGAGTATCCTGCTTGATACCGTTGAAATTGCAGTTAGCTCACAGAACGTGATCGCTGGCTTATAACAGCGATCGCGTTCTTAAACCTCTGGCAGTGGGTAAGTATACTTTACCTCCCGGTTTTGTAATCCTGCTGCGTGCGTGCTGCTTGCGCGTGTGGCGTGTCAGAATGCCATACAGCACTCCAGCC
Source organism: Pontibacter sp. H249 (assembly GCF_037892465.1). Classification (NCBI taxonomy): domain Bacteria; kingdom Pseudomonadati; phylum Bacteroidota; class Cytophagia; order Cytophagales; family Hymenobacteraceae; genus Pontibacter; species Pontibacter sp. H249. The sequence continues at coordinate 54,207 of NZ_JBBKTR010000003.1, forward strand.
TCCGCCAAAAGAGTTATCAATTTTACCTTTTACCACTGATAAGCCAGCTACTATTAAGCCAACAGCCATATCGTTTACAATGGCGGCCGTTTCCGAATAGCCAAGTACCCATGGTGCCAGTAAGAGCCACAGAGCCAGCGGCAGGTTGTAAAGCCTAACCACTCGGGTTGCTTCCCACCACGATATGCAGGCAAAGCTGGCTATAACCGGACCTATAATATGGTCGTTATCAGCAGAAGTGCCCTCCAAGCCCAGTATGGCAGGAGAGGCCATCAACCATATCCCGAGTATTGCATTAATTACCTGTGCCCACATATTACATTACTTTTCCCTGAATACTTTTATAACCCCAGAATGCTTTCCACTTAGATTCTCCTGCGTCTTTTACGCGTTTCATATACTGCAGGCTGGCCAGCATTTCGTCCATAGCCGGGCCTATCATTACAACAGAAATGGCTGCAGTAGCTAGGCAAAGGGTGCACCAGGCATCGTATAACACAGGCTGCAAAATAACCAGCAACACACTTATAAAACCAAGCGGACCAACGGCCAAGCCAAACGCAATCACGATCCAGGGCATGGTGCGCCACCGGTTTGTACCGCCAATAGCACCAGTAACAGCATCAGCAATATAGCCTAAAGCTCCTAAGGCAGCATCTGGTATAGGTAGTAGCTGTGAGGTTTTGGAGGTAAGGATTTTACGGCTGTCGTTTCCGAAAAACGGCTCCCATACATCGCTGGTAATCTTAAACTGGAAAAGTGCCAAGTAGGCAGCTATAAAAAAACCAACAATGGCAAGTATAATAATAGGCATGCGCTGCCCCCAGGAGGCGGGGTTGTAATTCCAGCCGGGTGGTATCCCTTTATCTTCTTGCATAGTTTCTTAAGTAAATGTCGATCAATATTTTACTTTATGGTGCTATGTCAGGTAGTACGGGAGAAGTTATTTGGTGTTATAAAAACAGCGATCCAAGTAGTTTAAGCTATACTTTGAAGCAAAAAAAAGCCTGAAGTATGAGCTTCAGGCTTTGGAGTGTTGATAGAATTTATGCTTAGTTTTTACTTTTCTTAAACCTGTTGCCGAAGAAGTAGAAAACCGGAATACCCAGACCTACTATTATGAACCCAGGCCAGGTAAAAGTTGGCTTATAAATTAGCAGGGTAACGCATATGGCTGATGCAAGTATAACATACATAGCCGGAAGCACAGGGTACCCAAAAGCCTTATAAGGGCGCGGCAAGTTTGGCTTACGCACTCTTAGCACAAATACTCCCACAATAGTAAGTATGTAAAAGAGCATTACTGCAAATACTACGTAGTCCAGAAGGTCGCCGTAGGTACCGGTTAGGCAAAGCAGGCAGGCCCAGATACATTGCAGCCATAGGGCAGCAGCCGGTACTCCGTTCTTATTAAGGTGGCCTAACTTCTCGAAAAACAATCCGTCTTTTGCAATGGCATAGTATACACGCGCACCCGAAAGTATAGCACCGTTGTTACAGCCAAACGTAGAAATCATGATAAGTATAGCAATGGCTACAGTAGCAGGATAGCCACCAATAACTTCTGCCACGGCGGTTGCCACCCGATCGTTATCGGCATGAGTAATGCCCAGAGCCATGGTGGTTGCACCGTTTGGGTCGCCGTTCATGGGCAGCACTAGCAGGTATACAAGGTTTATGATCAGGTATAGGCCCATAACAATAGCGCTACCGATCACCATACTTAATACAATAGTCCGTTTCGGATTCACAATCTCATCGCCGGAGAAACCAATGTTGTTCCAGGAGTCGGCGGAGAAAAGGGCGCCTACCATTGCAATGCCAGCTGCTGAAAACAATGCCCAGCCCATCGGTGGAATTAACTCATCTCCGGCAGTTGATATGGTGCTACCCCAGAAGTTTGAGAAGTTAGCCTCTATAGCAGTATCGTTTACGCCCAGCAGAAAACCGAAAAGTATAAGTCCGAAGAGTGCAATTAACTTTGTGCTGCCAAATATGTTCTGAATCAGTTTGCCGCTTTTTACGCCTCTTGAGTTGATATAAGTAAGGTATACAATACTTACTATGGCCAGCAACTGCACAGATGTGAAATCAAATCCAGCTATACTTAATAATATATTGTTCTCGCTAAACCATGGGAAAATAACACCTGTAAAACGCGCGAAGGCAACACCTACGGCCGCAATCACACCCGTTTGTATAACCAGGAACAGCGTCCAGCCATACAGGAAGGCCACCATTTTGTTGTAGGCTTCTTTTAAGTATACATACTGCCCACCCACATTCGGAAACATAGAAGAAAGTTCGCCATAGCTGATGGCGCCAACCATGGTTAAGAAACCAGATAGTACCCACACCAGCAGCATGTAACCCGGCGATACCATGGTACGGGCAATGTCTGCGGTAACAATAAAAATACCAGAGCCTATCATACCGCCTGTCACAATCATGATGGCGTCGTAGAGCTTTATTTCTCGCTTAAATCCAGATTCTGAATCCTTTATTTCAGGTTTTGTAGGGGTGTCGGTTTGCTGCATAAATTAAATGTGTGTAACAAAATTACTTGTTTTTAAACCAATTGCAGATTTAAAGCAGATGTATTTACTAAAGTTCAGGAAAGAATAAAGCCTTTGATTATTATATGTTAAATGGTATAGCCTTGGTAAGTGGCTGTTTGTCTTGTTTTTGCAGAGGTTGATAGTAAAGAGAGGGATGTTAGTCTAATACCTCTTAAGGTACCTTGTATTACAAAGTACTGTGCTTTATATTTGTAATGTTAATTGATACATGAACCACTAAAAACATACAATTATGAAAATCATTGTTCTTCTTTCAGCTTCAGTAATAGGTTTTGGTTTGGCTTGCAAAGATGTAGCAGACGCTACAACGCCAAAACAAGTAGATAATACAGCTATTGCCCTAGAGCAACCGGTAGCGCATGTCGTATTAGATACAGTTGAAATTACTGTTGAGGCACCAAAAGCCATTGCAGTTAATTAAGGTTGACTGCAATGGCAGTACTTACAAGGCAGGGGTTGGCACTTTATTATGTGGGTCACAAGACTTAAGCCACTTTACGGCATCTTTGCGATGCAGAAAATTCTCCATCTGTAGGTCCGGAATAATTCTTAGGTAAAGGTCGCGTGCTGATAATTTGCTGAACATGTTGTGTGAGTACACGTGTGCAAAACACTTTAAACCAGCTGTCCTGACCTGAGGCAGCCACTCATACTCCATCCAGTCATTTGCTTCTTCCCAATCACCGCTTGCTTCGGTTTTATCGTTTAGTAGTTTGGGGTTTGGTTGCTTTTTGAGTAGTTCGAGGTATACTTTGGCTGCTGTAATTACATCATCAGCGTTGATGTGGCCAAACCATCTTGCTTCGATGTAGTCTTTTTTAGAAGTAAACATCAGAAACACATCGCCCTGTTCATGCTTAAGCAGCACCGGATGCGGCCAAACAGCCACCAGTTCGCTGTATTCACAAAAGTATGTACTCATAAATAAGAAATAATGTAAAGTAAAGGGAGAGGTAATCAGTGTAATTTCCTACTTATACGTTAACGCATGGATAATGTACTATCTGGCTAATAAAAAAGGATTACTGCAATACAGGCGGTTGTAAAAAAGTTGCTTTTTGCCTATTTAAAAGTATACTTCAGTAATTAATACGATGTGTGTATTCTCGTAATCAGACTGTTAGTTTAAAGACACACGCACCGCCTTTGCGTAACCCTGAACAGGATCAGTTTCCATTACGTCTCCTTCTAGCCAAGCTTGTACTTCCTGGCCCTCCCGCAACTGCTCTAGTTTCAAATGTTCTCCTGTTTCGCTCTCTATCAGAGTGTTCTTATCTATTATGATGTCAGCGTTTTGGTGCTTGGCCTCAATGCCCTCTATAGCCTTTACTAGAATAATAGCTTTCGATTTGTCTCCTTGCTCACTTGTTTTCTTAATATGGGAGATGTAACCGCGCACATCTGGTAGGGTGGTGGGTATACGCTTAGGCTCGTCGCCTCGGCAACTGGCCATTGTGCAGAGCATCAGCACAACAAGTATTTGTAATACAGGGTTTTTCACGAGCTATTCTGTTTGAGTTCGATTTAAGAAATCGTGTAAAGGCTTTACCAGCTTATAGTAGCTTAGTAACCTGTGCGGGAAATCAGGTGCACATACTTCCTGGTCTGTAAAATAATGCAACACCTGGTAGCCGTTATACTTTATCAGTTCTATTGCCGGATGACTCTTGCTATATCCCTTAGGAGCTGTTTTACGCTGCTCACCTCTAAATTCTCCAAAAGCTTCGTTAAATTCGGTGTGAGCCAGTATAGCCTCTAGTTCTCCAAGGTTATAGTCAATTTCTTCTCTGATTAGCTCTAGTTGGTGCGGTTTAGGCTGCCTTATTCCGCCACCTGCCCTGCTTTTATTCTCCGGCGATAACACCAGCACATAATTTGCGAAAAGAGAATGGCGCCCCCCTGGAGAAATACCTGCACCAAAATGGTCTTTATACGGCGCTTCTCCTTTTTTGGAGAAGTCGTTTTTATTTATTCTGAAGATGCACTCGGCAGCAGTAACGTTGTTCAGGCTTGGGTCTATATGGCGTAATTCGTCTAACAGGTGCGCAACAAGTTGCTTAAACTCCTCTTTCGCCTCCGTATACCGTTGTCTGTTCCTGTCCATCCATACTTTACTGTTATTTTGCTGCAGGTCCCTCAGAAAGTCAAGAATGAGGCGTATGTTCATAACTATTATGTGTTAACTACCGCTGAGGTATTTTGGAGTACATCATGTTAGCAGCACCAATCCATATAACTGCCAACAAGATGGGTGTTAGTTGTTTTGGCATTGTAACATGTATGTCATACTAAATAGAAAGAGCCCTTGTTGCACATCACTGGCAACAAGGGCTCCTTTATAAGGTAGGCAGCTTAGGCTACGCGTAGTATAGTATCGTCTTGCATAGCTTTGCGGATGCTGCTTTCAGAAGCATAATGCGACAAGAAATCTCCTTTGCGACAGATGTTGGTGCGAGGCTCCTGCATCAGCACTACTTTAGATCTTTTACCTACTGTAATTACACCAATACCCCGGCGCTGGCACAGTTTTAAAAAGTAGTTTGCCAGGCTGTTGTTCCTAAAAATCAGGCTGCTTATAGATATACCCAGCCACTGCTCATTGGCCTGGTGTTTCTTTAGCTCATTAACCAGTGTGTTGATGCTGCGCTTGAGGTAAGTAAGTAAAAAGTAGGAGTGAAGTATAAGGCCAGCCGCTGCAGCTACCAGTGTAAGGGCAAAGCCAGTAATGCCCAGTTCGAAACGTAAGCTAAGATAGAAACCCAACAGTAGCATAATTACTGGTGTGGCAAAGCGAAATTTGCTAAGGCCCTCTTTCTTGAAAGACGTAAGCAGCTTAGACAGGCGCTGAGAATTTTTAAAGGTAACAGTTGCCAGAAAAATTGAGTTGTCAGAATGCTTAAACGTAAAAAGCCCTTCTACTTCCACACCTTGTTTATTTTTTTCCGATCGGCCAATTAATATATTCTTGGCCCCCTGCTGTGCAGTGTAATACCCCTGAAGGTACTCAAACGCAAAGTCTTCTATCTTACTTTCCTGAGGGTTTGGCATACCACATTACGCTTAAATGGTCACTCTGAAAAAGGTAGCATTGTTATGGCTACACTACATTATATAAAGTATAATCTGCAGCTTTGCCCGTTAAAGATAAATAGCACAAAGAAAGATAAGGTAACTGGTACAACACATTCCTCATGTTACTACAAATTTAATTACGTATACATATATATCCTATAATATTCATAGATTTATTATAATGAATTTCCATTCCTACAATATTACAGGAGTTATTGCTTCCTTTATCAAGGGTAAAACATACGGAGGGCGCCCAAAAAAAGATTGTATAAGTGGCTACAACCGTTAAATCTTAGTTGTTTGTCAGTAAAAGGGTACTTTCTGTCATCAGATACGATATGGGTAGTTTATTAGATGTTTTAATTTGTTTAGCTTTACATGAGAAGTAATTGCATCAAAATCTTCGTTTTAGAGAAAAACTAGCCACTATGAAAATCAATTTTCCGACCTTATGCTTTGCCCTGTTATGGGGCTGTTTGCTTGTGTGGTCACAGCCACTGTTAGCTCAGGCACCGGCCAAGCCATCAGCTGCCAAAATTCTGCAGGACATCAAAAAACTAAACGTGCTGGGATCGGTGCTATACGTAGCCTCTCACCCCGATGATGAAAATACTCGCCTGATCGCTTACCTGGCAAACGAGAAGCTCTACAATACCGGTTACTTATCGGCTACACGCGGAGACGGAGGCCAGAACTTAATAGGCCCGGAGATAAGCGAAAACCTGGGCATTATACGCACACAGGAGTTGTTACAGGCCCGCAGAACCGACGGCGGTCACCAGTTCTTTACACGTGCCAACGACTTCGGTTATTCCAAAGATTCAAAAGAAACTTTTAACATCTGGGATAAAGAGCAGGTGCTGGCCGATATGGTATGGGTAATCCGCAAGTTCAGACCCGATGTGATGATCACACGTTTTCCGCCGGATGAACGTGCCGGCCACGGACAACACGCTGCCTCTGCTATACTTGCCGAAGAGGCCTTTGAGGCAGCAGGCAATCCAAAGCGCTTTCCAGAACAGTTAAAGTATGTAGAAGTATGGCAACCTAAGCGCCTGCTCTGGAACACCGGTGTGTGGTCGTTTGGCAGCCAGGCCGAGTTTGATAAGTATGTAGACCAGCTAACAAGAGTAGATGTTGGTGGCTTTAACCCACTACTGGGCAAATCTTACGGCGAGGTGGCCGCAGAGAGCCGCAGCATGCACAAGAGCCAGGGCTTTGGTGCCTCCGGCAGCCGTGGCACCTCTCTGGAGTATCTGCAGCACACTAAAGGCGACAAGGCAGGTAAAGAACTTTTTGAAGGCGTAAACACCACGTGGGCGCGCGTAAAAGGCGGCGACAAAGTAGAGAGAATCATACAGAAAGCCATCGATGCTTATAAACCTACAGAACCGGCTGCCGTTGTGCCTACACTTTTAGAGGCAAAACGTGAACTGGCCAAACTACCCGACAGCTACTGGAAAAAAGTAAAGCTGGAAGAAGTGCAGGAGGTGATTACAGCAACTATGGGTTTATACTTAGAGGCTACGGCGGCAGACTTTTCTGCTGCACCTGGCCAAGCAGTACAGGTGCAGGTAGAGGCTATTAACCGCTCTGCGGTGCCTGTAACGTTGCAGCGTGTGCAATATACTTTTGCCTCTAAAGACACTACACTTAATCAGAAGCTGACCAACAACGAGCCGGTAAAGTATGGCAAACAGGTAATTTTACCTGCTACTATGCAAGCCTCACAACCTTACTGGTTGCGCACGGCAGGCACGCTGGGTATGTTTGCCGTTGCAGAACAGCAGCAGGTAGGCAAGCCTGAAAATGATCCGGCAGCACAGGTAACGTTTAACTTAACAGTTTCCGGTGAGCCAATGCAGGTAACGGTGCCGGTAGTGTACAAGCGTACCGATCCGGTGGAGGGCGAAGTATACCGGCCATTCGTTGTTACGCCTCCGGTATTTGTGAACTTGGCCGAGAAAGTATACATGTTTGCCAACGGAGAGCCAAAGCATGTGCAGGTGCGCGTAAAATCCGGTAAGGCAGGTATTGTAGGTAATTTAAAGTTAGATGCGCCAAAGGGTTGGAAAGTAGAACCTGCCTCGGTGCCATTTAAGTTGGATACAAAAGGCGCTGAGCTGAACTATGTATTTGCTATTTATCCGCCGCAGGGGCAGCAGGAGGCAGTTCTAAAAGCTATTGCCACAGTTGATGGTAAGAACTACACTCAAGGGTTGAATGAGATCAGCTATAGCCACATTCCTGCCCAAATTACCTACCCGGAGGCTACTGCTAAAATTGTGAAGCTGGACCTGAAGAAGAAGGGGCAGAAAGTAGCTTATGTGATGGGAGCCGGAGACGATGTACCTCTTAGTTTGCAGCAGATTGGCTATGACGTGACCATGCTGAAAGACGAGAACATGCGCCTGGACTACCTGCAGCAGTTCGATGCCATTATACTTGGTGTGCGTGCCTACAATACGGTGGACCGCCTGAAGCACCACCAGGCAACGCTGCTGGAGTATGTGAAGAACGGCGGCAACCTTATCGTGCAGTATAACACCAATCATAGCCTGGTGATGCCAAATGTGGGGCCTTACCAACTAAAACTGTCCCGTGATAGAGTAACTGTAGAGGAGGCTGAAGTACGTTTCCTGGAGCCAAACCACCCGGTGCTGAACACGCCGAATAAAATAACGCAAAAAGATTTTGAAGGATGGGTGCAGGAGCGTGGTTTATACTTCCCGAACGAGTGGAGCAAAGAGTATACGGCCATACTTTCGTCTAACGACCCTGGAGAGCCTGCCCGAAACGGCGGTCTACTGGTGGCAAAGTATGGCAAGGGCCACTACATCTACACCGGCTACTCCTGGTTCAGAGAGCTGCCAGCTGGTGTGCCAGGCGCTTACCGCCTGTTTGCCAACCTTATTTCGCTAGGGAAAAGCGATGATACGGCTGGCAGTAAAGCACAAAATGCGGTAAATTAATTTAGTAGACAAAGAACTACTGGACAAAAGACAAAGGACAATTTGACGAAGGGTAAAAGAGAAAATTTAATTTATCGAAGTCTTTTGTCATCGAATCTTTTGTCAAAAAATAATCACTATGAAAGACACTCACCCTGTCGATGAAGAAGCACCAATATCAAAACCGCCGTTCTTTAAGAGCTGGTCGGGTATGTATTGGCTGGTGCTCGGTAACCTGGCATTTCTTATTTTACTGTTTTATACTTTAACCAAGATTTACGAATGAAGCCATTAGACTGGATCGTGCTACTGGGCACACTAGGCTTTATCGTAATCTACGGAGTCTGGAAAACACGCGGCAGCAAAGACATTGAAAGCTACCTGAAAGGCGACAACAGCATGAAGTGGTGGACCATTGGTCTGTCCATTATGGCTACGCAGGCTAGTGCTATTACTTTCCTCTCCACACCGGGCCAGGCTTATGAAGACGGCATGCGTTTCGTGCAGTTTTACTTCGGTTTGCCAATTGCCATGGTTATCATCTCGGTTACGATTATACCTATTTTTTACAGGCTAAATGTATTTACGGCTTACGAGTTTCTAGAGAACCGCTTCGACCTGAAAACCCGGTCATTGGCGGCGATGCTATTTTTAGTGCAGCGCGGATTGGCGGCAGGTATTACCATTTATGCACCTGCCATTATACTATCTACCATGCTGGGTTGGAGCCTTACCGTTACTAACCTCATTATTGGCGTAGTCGTGATCTTTTATACTATGTCTGGGGGCACCAAGGCTGTTAGCGTAACACAGAAGCAGCAAATGGCCGTGATGATGGGAGGTATGATCATTGCCGGAATTATGGTGGTTAGCTATTTGCCGGCCAATGTAGGTTTTGGAGATGCGGTGGCGGTGGCCGGTAAAATGGGTAAGATGAACATAGTGGATTTCTCCTGGGATTGGAAAACAAGTTGGGATGACCGCTACAATTTTTGGTCGGGGATGACGGGTGGCTTGTTTCTGGCCTTGTCATACTTTGGCACCGACCAAAGCCAGGTGGCACGCTACCTGGGCGGAAAATCAGTAGGGGAAAGCCGGTTGGGGTTGCTGTTTAATGGTTTATTAAAGATACCTATGCAGTTCCTGATCTTGTTTATAGGGGTGATGGTGTTTGTATTTTACCAGTTTAACCAGCCGCCAGTATTTTTTAATGACGCTGCCAAAAGTAAAGTATACGGCACCGCCTACGAGCCGGAGCTACAACAACTGGAGACAAAGCATACCCAGCTTTTCGAGCAGAAGCAGCAGGCCGTACAGCAACTGGTTACAGCCCTGAAAGCAGAAGACGAAGCAGCTATAGCTACAGCACAAACAAAAGTTAATGCGCTTACCGCTGCCGGAAAAGAAGTACGGGAAGACGTAAAAGCGGTGATCAAGAAAGCAGTACCAGACGCCGAGACAAAGGATACTGATTATGTATTTATCTCCTTCATCATGAAGTACCTGCCTACGGGCTTGGTTGGCCTGCTGCTGGCAGTTATTTTTTCAGCAGCTATGTCGTCTACGGCATCAGAATTAAATGCACTTGCCTCTACTACTGTGGTGGATATCTACAAACGCTCTGTTAAGAAAAACGGCGATGCAACCCATTACCTGAATGCATCTAAAATGCTAACGGTAGGCTGGGGCGTAATCGCCATACTTTTCGCCACCTACGCTTCTTTGCTAGATAACCTGATACAAGCAGTAAACATTATCGGCTCCATTTTCTACGGCACTATACTTGGCATTTTCCTGGTGGCCTTCTACTTTAAGCGCATCAGGGGCAATGCAGTTTTTTATGCAGCCCTACTTGCCGAGGCGGTTGTACTTTACTGCCACTTCTACACCGACATTGCTTTTCTGTGGTTTAACGTGATCGGCTGTGTTTGTGTGATTGTGTTTGGGTTTATACTTCAGGGGTTGATAGGGGAGAAGGATTTTAAGATCAAGGAATAAACAGGGAGCCTTCAGTGTAGATGCTACTGTCATTATTAGTATGGCTATTCTCTTTTTACTGTCATCCTGTAAGGATCTTGGTAGAAGGGAGGTTAAGCAATGGCTATGAAAAGGAAACCCTGCTCAGAAGCAACTTATCTACTTTTTGCAAGTTTTTCGCCTCGCCGGCCGGGCCCTACTTTTTGTCTTGACCCCGCCTGCGGCACCCCTCCTTGAAAAAAGGAGGGGAGTGCAAAAAAGCCAAGACGCTCCTTTCTCGAGGCCACTACCTCCGGAGCAGCTTCAATAGACAGCGCGATGCCCAAGGACGAGGCCTCCCGGCCGTGAGGGCACCACAACTAGAATTGAAACAAGATGCATGTAAGACTGAGGAATTAAGCCAATTAGATAAAAAGGCAGAAAGTATAAATTAGGACAAGTCAGTAGCCAATTAAATGCAGTGTTCCCTCACCTAGGCTTCTGCGCTGCAACAATATAAACTAAACTACCCCCAGCCGACACGTACTCCTCGTTCAGTAACTTCTGCTTCATGGTAATCTTATTATAAAGCAATGTCTGCCAGTAAGCATCAAATTTTTCTTTAGTGCCGCCACCGGCCATGTAGTAGTTCAGGTTGTCCTGGTAATCGTAACCCATGGCTTCGGTTTCTATCCATTGCAGCATTTGCTCTACGCGCAGCATCTTCTCCTGTGTGTCGTAAGGCGGGATAATAGAAAGCGCTTTGTCAGAAATCCATACTTTTAAATCCTTTAATCCAGCTTTTAGGAACAGGTCGGGTACCACATCGCCCAATGAATTAAAGCCTTCGCCTAGGTTCTTCTTGCCCTTTTCTATACGGAGTTTTATTTCCAGCACATCCAGCATGCCATCTACATTAAAATCTGTTTCGCCGTAGCGATCGAACATAAGGTTAGGAACCAGATTATTCGGCTCCAGGGCCAGCACCCAGCCGCCAGGCTTGGTAACACGAATCATTTCTTGTATAACGCGCTGCGGGTTTTTCACGTGGATCAATAGTGTTTGGCAGAGCGTTACATCAGCAATATTGTCTGGGAGGGGAATGTCAGTGGCGTTTCCTACTTTAAACTCATAGTTAATATTATTGCGCCCGAACTCGCTTTGTGCACGCTGTCTGGCATCATCAATATGGCCCAGCTCGTAGTCTACACCAAACACAGTAGCACCGGCCGGCATGTACCGCGAAAACTTAAAGCCCATCATGCCTTTGCCGCAGCCAATATCAACCAGCGTCTGGCAATAGTCGATGTACAGGCGCTTAGCCAGCAGCTCCAGGTAATCCTCGTTCCACCAGTACTCTCGGGCCGGACCCAAGTGCTCTTCCGAGTGCATTTTTTCTTCCAACAGATTCTATACTTTAAGTAAAAAACAAGAGCCCCCGAGGTATACCTCCGGAGGCTCTATTATACGGTAAAAGCAAAGGTAGCTTTATTTCATCTTTTTCCAGTCGGCAATAGCCTTTTCATTCAGGCTTACATAATCTGCGTTGTTAGCAGCTTTAGCTAATTCCATAGACTTTTCAGCAGTTTTGATGGCTTCCTTATAGTTCTTCATTTTAGCCTCAATTTTAGCCTGAGCGTGCAGGTTCCAGAACTTAGGGTCTTTCTCGTTGGCTTTTTTCATCCACTCATGCGCTTGCTTCAGGTCGCGGTTAGTTTCGTAGTAATAATTAGCCGCAGCAGCATATAAACCTGGGTTTGCATTTGCGTTCTTCACTACCTGCTCGTCAATCTGAGCCATTACGCGGGTGTCAACATCTGTCTTAACTGTGAAAGGCACGATGGTCTTGTCCCAAAGTATCTCTACATCCGCTGCATCTGCCTTTAAGTTTGTGAAATTAATAGTGAAAGACTCTGCCTTGCGTGGGTTTTGTTGTGGCTTTACTTTAAAGCGCAGCTGGTCTTCTTCCTGCTTATACTCCGGTCCGCCATCTCCCCAGTGCTTTGTGTTTTTATGGATGATGATAGTCCACTCGTCTTTATTTGGGATAGTATACAGCGCGTACTCGCCGGCAGGTACTTTATTGCCTTCAATGGTTACATCGTCGGAGAACTTGATCTTGGTGGATGCGTTTGCACCTGTTCTCCAGATCTTGCCATACGGTACAAGATCTCCAAAAATAGTACGGCCTTTAACAGCAGGGCGAGAGTAGTCTACTGTAATAGTGCCCAAGCCAACTGCCTGTTCTACTTTTTGTGCCGGACTCGGAGCTGGCATTTTAATGCCTTGTGCCTGTGTGGCGCCTGCACCAAACAACAGGGCCGCTGAAAGCATAAAACCTAATACTGTTTTTTTCATGACGTTATAGTTTAAGAAGTATGATTATGCGATGTAATATTACACAATATCTATGTAGAACACGAACTGTAAATAATCTGCTCTATTGTAATTTCGACAAACTAAAAGCTGCGCCCTATACTTAACCCAAAGCGAGGCACCAGTGCCAGGCCTGGCGTGCGCACATTACTCTCAGCAGATACAAATGGCGTTAAAGCCACTCGAACTACCAGCCCTCCTGTGGGCTGCTGATACCGAAAACCTAGCCTGCCAAAGTACATATTGTGAAGCAGGTCAGGATCGTCAGTAAACCTGCGGGTATAACCAAACCCAAACTCAAAATGTTTTTCCCGCCGCCCTATTAATCCAACTGCCTCTATGGGTACGATGGGATAGGTAGAAGGCTCTTCTGGCAAGAAAAAAAAGTTAGTGCCTACTCCAACCCTAAGCCCTGTTTTAAACTCTGCCCTCTGTAAAAATAAGCGCTCATAGTTGATGGAATAAGTATCGCCGTTGCCTGCCAGCTCAAAGTATGCTGCGTTCATGGCTCTGAAACTCTCTACAACTTTATACTGTGCAGAAAGCTTATTAGATAGAACTAAAACAAATAAAAATTGTAGGAGCTGAGTGCAGCGGCGTAGTTTGGGCATAGTTGTTTAGTGCCAAATATCTTCTCAGAGGCTGGCGGTTCCGGAATTCATACGCAAAGCATAGTATAAAGTATATGGGTAAAACAAAAAGCTCCTACCCGAATGATTCAGGTAGGAGCTTTATACTTACAAGGTTTATATAACTTAGTTTAACTCAAACTGAAGTTTAAGCAGGTTAGCATATATGCCATCTGGGCTAACAGAAAGAGACTCATGTGAACCCTCTTCCACAATCGCTCCACCGTCAATCACCAATATTTTATCTACTTTTCGGATAGTTGCCAACCGGTGTGCAATCACGATAGTAGTGCGGCCCTTCATCAGCTCGTCCATAGCTTGCTGCACCAGGTGCTCCGACTCAGAGTCAAGAGAGCTGGTTGCTTCGTCTAGTATAAGTATGGCAGGGTTCTTAAGTATAGCCCGGGCTATGGCTACGCGCTGGCGTTGGCCACCGGAAAGTTTTATGCCACGCTCACCCACTATTGTATCAAACCCTTCCGGAAAGGACATGATAAAGTCGTAAGCATTCGCTTTTCGGGCAGCCTCTTTTATCTCTGCTTCGGTAGACTCTGGGCGGCCATAGGCGATGTTCTCACGAATGGTACCACCAAACAATAATACCTCTTGTGGTACTACGCCAATATTGGCACGCAACGTAGTCAAATCCAGGTTGCGGATATCTTTTCCGTCTACTGTAATGCCACCACTGGATACATCGTAAAAGCGCATCAAGAGCTGAATAATAGTTGACTTGCCAGAACCGCTTGGGCCAACCAGTGCCACTTTCTCACCGGCTTTTACATTAAGGTTAATGTCACGCAGTACCTGTATATCCTGGCGGGTTGGGTAAGAGAAAGCTACTTGATTATAGGAAATATCACCGTTCAGTCTTCTGATCTCGCTCAGCGGCCTCAGGCTCTTATCGGTTGGCTCTTCTTGCTCCTGCAGGATCTCTAAAATACGTTCTGTAGCACCTAGTGCCGACTGTACTTTGCCATATAAGTCGCCGAGGCCACCAACTGATGCGCCAATAAATACCGTGTACAGCACAAAAGAAACCAAATCGCCTTGTGCAATATCGCCGTTAGCAACCAGGGTAGCGCCATACCAGATTACCAAGATAATGCCTCCAAAAAGACCTACTATAATAAAAGTGATAAAAGCTCCACGGTAGTTAGCGCCTGCTATGGCTGTGCGAACGGCCTTGTTCAATGTTGTTTTGTAACGGTTTACCTCAAACATCTCGTTTGTAAAGGCTTTTACCGTGTTAATGGCCTGCAGCGTTTCCTCCACAATAACGTTAGTTTGGGCTAACTCATCTTGTGTTTTTTTGGATAGTGTTTTAATCTTGCGGCCAAAAACCAGGGCAAGCGCAACCAACACCGGGAAAGTAGCCAGCATAAACAGCGACAGCTTTATGGAAGTCCACATGATGATGACCACACCTACTACCAAAGTCGTAACCTGACGGAAAAGCTCTGCCAGTGTAATAGACATGGCATCCTGCACTTGTGCCACGTCGGTTGTGATGCGGCTGGTGATTTCGCCTACACGTCTTTTCTCGTAAAATGAAATAGGCAGCTGTACAAATTTACTGTACAGGTCGCGGCGGATGTCGGCAACAGCGTTCTCACTTACCTGCGCAAAAAAGTATACCCTGAAAAAGGAAAAGAAGCCCTGCGCCAGTATAATCAGGAACAGGCCCATCGCGATCATATTGATGTCTTCGAGGATTCCGCTGGCATTTCCGGTTGAGGAATCGAAAAGTTTACCTACCAGGTACGGGAAGGCCATAAAGGTAAGGCTGGACATTGCCAGAAACGCCAAACCTACAATAAACTTATACTTATAGGGTAGAACGTAGCTAAAAATCCTAAGGCCACGACGAAAGCTCTCTTTTGTGATCTTTTTTTTCCCTTCCTTGTCCTGCTCTCCGCTTGGCCCGAATCCGCGTTTTGCCATTTATAAAACTCTGTTAATGCTTTCTGGCTGTTTTTATACTTTTACAGCCTTATGGTAATGGGGTTATAACAGCATTTTTGATAGAATAATGCCGCATTCCCGCAAAATCTTACAAAGGTAAGGATTATGGGGGATATTACAGTTATTTGTAGTAGCAACAGGATTTCTATACCTTTATTCTTTAGTATTTGAAATACAAAGTTTGCTACGAAAGCGTGAGGTATAACTAGTAGGCTTTATATGTTTTAGGCTTAGCAGTGCTATTAGATAACTAAAAGGATGTATAAAGAAGTTATAAATGCTTTCGGAAAGATCTACTATAAGATTGAGTACAAAGAAGACCTTAATATTGTGCAGGCAGACTGGTATGGTTTTACGACAGAGCAAGATTTAAAGCGAGCAGTAATAGCCGGATTACAGTTACATGAGCATACCCATTGCCCGTTCAGGTTAAATGATAACACAGAGTTTACCGGGCCTTGGGCGAATGCCGTTGGTTGGCTTGAAAAGGAGTGGCTGCCAAGAGCATACGCATCTGGTATACGTTATCTGGCTCATGTAGCAAGACCAAGCTCGTTTGGTGAAGCAGCAGGCGAAGCATTACAGGTAGGTAAGATTGGCTCTACTATTGAAGTTAAAATATTTCATAACAAAGAGGATGCAATACAATGGCTTACAGTAAAACAGAAAGCAACAAGTTTAAGTTAAGCAAAGAACTGTTCTAGCTTTAAGGCATACATGCTTTCAGCATTTTACTTCTGGCTCAACTCCAGCTCTCCCATCTTCCCCTTCGACAGGGCCATCAAGCCAGTAAATGTCAAGAATCCGTTCAAAATCAGCACCTCAAAGCCGAATACGTAACCCCAGAACCATTCTACAGAATTATAACTGATGATGTAGGTAAGAATAGGGGAAATAACACAGATAACCGGCACAAACCGATCGCGGACAGCGCGTTTAGTGTAAAGGCCAAAGGCGTAGAGACCAAGCAACGGACCGTACGTATAACCCGCCACAGTAAACATAGTAGAGATCACGCTTGGCGAATCAAGCACATCAAAAGCAATAACTACCAGCACCATTACCGCTGACACACCGGCATGGGCCCAGTAACGTTGCTGCACGCGCTCATGCTCACTCTTCTCTTTAAAGTTTAGGAAATCGACGCAGAAGGAGGTGGTAAGGGCGGCAAGTGCAGAGTCGGCGGAGGCGTAGGTAATGGCAATAATGCCAAGTATAAACACAATGCCCAGGAAGGCTGAGAAATGGTTCAGGGCCAGGAATGGGTACACATCATCTGCCTTGGCTGGCAAGGCTATACCTTTTGCCTCTGCGTAAGTATACAGCAACACCCCCAGCGTCAGGAAAAGCACGTTCACAACGATCAAGATCACGTTGAACCAAAACATATTTTTCTGTGCCTCCCCGATGTTTTTGCAACTCAGGTTTTTCTGCATCATGTCTTGGTCCAGGCCTGTCATTACAATGGTGATAAAGGCGCCAGATAAAAACTGTTTCCAGAAGTAATTGTCGGCTTTGGCATCCCAAACGAACACGCTGGAATAACTGCTTTCCTGCACCGTTGTTACTAGCCCCTCAAAGCTGTAGTTTAGTTCATCAGAGATGAGCCAGATGGTGGTGGCAACGGCAAGCATCATGGCCATCGTCTGGAAAGTGTCAGTCCAGATGATGGTTTTCATGCCTCCCCGGAAAGTATAAACCCAGATCAGAAGTATGGTGATGATAACCGAAACGGCAAAAGGCACGCCCAGATCATCAAACACAGCCAACTGCAGCACCCCTGCCACCAGAAAAAGCCGTATAGATGCCAGCAGCGTACGCGAAAGCAGGAAAAAAGCCGCACCGGTTTTGTAAGACCAATAGCCAAAGCGCTGCTCCAGGTAAGTATAAATCGAAACCAGGTTCAGGCGGTAGTAAAGTGGCATCAGCACGGTTGCAATAACCAAGTAACCTAACAGGTAGCCCAGCACCATCTGCAGGTAAGTAAACTGCGTGGCCTTTACCATACCGGGTATCGAAATGAATGTTACACCTGAGAGCGTGGTGCCGATCATCCCGAAAGCCACGATATACCACGGCGATTTACGGTTGGCCAGGAAAAAGGTGTCGGAGTCGGTTTTGCGGCTGGTAAGGAATGAGATAAGTATAAGTATGCAGAAATAGCCTGCAATTAAGCCAAGTATAAGGGTAGAGGACATCTCAAAAGCTGTTCTTTAGCCTGATGGTATACATCAGGTGTGCAAAGATAGCAAAAGTATAGCTCCTGTTTTTCGGATGCTCACTATAGGTTCAGTAGCAGCACATTTTCTCCGATAGCTGGCATTTTAAGCCCCTGTAGCATACCAGCTGCCGCAATTTGGCGCAGCAGTCGCACTGGTTCCCCAGGCGGCTCGTCAGACAAATCGAAGGTGCCGTAGTGCATCGGAATAAAGGTGCCACCGCGCAATGTATTATAGGCACGTACCGCTTCGTGTGGGTTCATGTGGCTTTTCTGCATCAAAAAGGCTGGCTTATAGGCCCCAACCGGCATAATGCACAAATCCATAGGACCAAGTAGTTCCTCAATCTCTTCAAAGTGCGGACCTATGGCAGAATCTCCGGCAAAGTATAAACTGAACTGTGGCGTTTTAAGCACGAAACTGCCCCAGAGCATTTTATTCATGTCGGTAAGGCCGCGGCGGTGCCAGTGCCGGGCTGGCATAAAGTATACTTCTACAACGTCGGGCACCAGGTCATACTTTTGATACCAACCGGCCTCTTGATAGGGCAGATGCCTGCAGGTGTTGCGCAGTATTTTGCCCACGCCAAGTGGTGTTAAGGCTTTTAGCTGCGTGTTGTGCTTAAACAGCGTTTTGATAGACTGCTGATCCAAGTGGTCGCGGTGTGCGTGGGAGAGCAGCATGAAATCAATGTTACGGAGCTGCTCAGGTAAGCAAGGCAGTTCTGTTTTGCGCCTAACCATAGGCAAACTGTAAAATATCGGGTCGGTTATAAAGCTGATGCCGTTAAGCCTGATAAAAAAAGTAGCATGCCCTAACCATACCACCATGTCCTGATCTGAGGAGATAAAGTCGCAGTTATGCTGTACAGGTGCAGTATAGTTGTCGTTTTTTTTCTCGTCGCGTTGCGGGTTAGGGGTTAGCTGCCAGCGTAGCACATCTTTAAACTCGGGAGTATACAGTTCTTCCCCGTTGGCAAATTTGCCGTTAATGATCTTATTGCCCCGATGATCAGGTTTTATGGTTTCGAGACGTTCGTTTTTAAGGTGGCGGATATTGTTATTCTGCTGCAGCTTTTCTCTCATGGTGATATTTTACCCTTAATCGACCAATATAGTTAAACGGAAGTACTTTTTTTGTAAGTATACCTGCTTTTGGGCACAAAAAAAGCGCTTCTTCAGCTATGAAGAAGCGCTTGCTTATATTTTTGCAGGGTATGTTAAAAGCCTACGTTAAAACGGTTGTGATTGCCAATGCCTGGGCTATAAAAAGGAGAGGCAAACGGCGAAGCACCATCGGTGTAACGGATGCCTCCTGTTACTGAGAAATGCTCTGTTATTTTATACGTTGCCCTGAAATCGGCACCCATACGGCCTGGGCTGTAAAATCCATTGGTCAAGTTATTAGATGGCACGTTCGAAAAATCTTTCCAGATGTTGCCACTAAGTATAAGCCTGTCGCTGGCGAGATAATCTACGCCCACACTGCCAATATAGTGGCTGCCCCCGTTGTTGCGGTATACTACGGTGTTACCTTCCGGACCTACCATCGTGTTGTTGTAAGGCATTACATTAACGTAGGTAAGGCTGGTGTTTACCCTAAACCTGTTGCTTACTTGGTAACGCACCGACGGCTCCAAATAGGTAGCACTGCCAAAGCCATTGCTAAAGCTGGCGCCTGCCGATAAACTGTAACTTAGTTTTGGGCCTGTCCAGGCTGGTTTTGCCTTTACCTCTGTTTCAGGGGCTGTAACGGCGGCAGCTGGTGTAGCCGTTACAGCTGGCATAGGTACAGCATCAAGGCTTTGCTTGGTGTCCTGCGCAGCGGCCTGACCTGCCCAAAGAAAGCTAACTGCCAGTATGGTTCTAAGTATATTTTTCACGTGAAATCTCTGAAGTATAAATCTTTATACTAAGTTAAGGCACACTAAGTTCAAAAGCAAAAACGAACATAGCTATACTTTGTTGTGCCGCTGCTTATTTCGCCTTAGCACCTAGCCATGCCGTTCGGAATGCCTGCATCTCTGGTGTTAGCTGTTTGCCTATACTTTCGTAAGGAACCAGCTCCAGCGTCTGGTTTCCTTCCAGCACCAGGTTAACAGTTTGGGTTTGGCCATGGCGGGTAAAAGTAACCGGAATGGTATCACCAGGCTTATGCTTATCCAGCACTTTCTTCAGGTCTTTTTCCGATTTCAGCTTGCGTCCGTTTAAACTCAGTATTACATCGCCACGGTCGAGGCCGGCTTTATATGCTGCTGAGGTTACATAAGTGCCATTATTAATAGTTGCTCCCTCTTTTTCATACTTAAGTGAAACCAGGCCTAATGTAGTCTCCTTTGGTTTGGCTTGCCTTAACTCTAAACCTGCTTTTGCCAAAAGCGGGGCAAAGTCTGGTAACTGGCTGCCGTTGATGCTGTTTTTAAAGAACTGGCTGGCAAATGCTTTGTCTCCGGATACTTCGGCTAAAGTCTGCTCTAAATCAGCTAAAGTATAAGGTTTCTCCGGTTGCCCATACTTACGCCACAGCGCCTGCATGTACTCGTCGAGGGTTGTGTTGTATTGCTGGCGCAGGGTCATGTCCAGAGCCAAACCGGTAACTAATCCATAGGTATAATATGAGATGAACGTGTTGTGGCGGTTTACAGGGTCTACAGAGCGGGCTGCATCCACGAAAGGTGCCTGCTGGCTCATTTCTACTAAACTGTGATACTGCCTTCCTGGTGAAAGCAGCACATAGTTTAAATCACCGGCCAGATCTGAAGCATACTTCTTTGTGTCATAAATGCCGGCGCGCGCCATGGTCAGGTCGCCGTAATAGCTGGTAAAGCCTTCTGCCAGCCACAGCGCCTCACTCATGTTCGCCTCCTGAAAGTTAAATGGCTCCAGGCTCTTAGGGCGAAGGCGCTCCACATTCCAGGCATGGAAAAGCTCATGCGACACTGTATTTAGCAAAGGTCCCATTGCTGTAGCTAATGCGCGGGAGCTGGTAAGGATGGTAGAATTGCGGTGCTCCATACCATCGCCAACGGCTTGTGGCATATAGCAGCCTATAAATGTGTAGCGGCCAAAATCAAAGTCGGGCAGCTCACCGAAAACAGCCTGCTGCTCCGCCACTATCTTTTTTGTTTTATCAACATACTCCTGAAACTGAGCAGGTGTACCCTTGTGGTGCAACGCTACCTGTATGGTTTTCTGCTCTCCCTTGTCGTTTACCTTCCACTCTGCAAAGTCAAAATTGCTAAGCTCAGTTGGGCTATCCATCAAGTACTGAAAGTTAGGGGCAAAGTAAGTGTTACCTTGTTCCTGCTTTAGCTGTGTGGCTACTTCCCAGTTGCTGTTTTGAGGTACGTTAAATGTTACATAAGCTGGTGCCTGTTCAAAACCGCGGGCATACATCAGTGTAGCTGGAGCGTTTAAGTGGGCGTGTGTTTCATCAATACCGGCATAGGTGCCATCAGCGTGATCGGCAAATAAAGTATAGCTAATGGTAACGTTACCCTGCGGTTTAACCACGTTCCATTGGCTGGTATTGGCTTTGTAGATCTGTAGCGGCTTGCCCTGTGCATCAGTAGCACGCACATTGTACACGTTTTTGGCAAACTCATGTATAGCGTAGCGGCCCGGCGAGCTGCGTGGCATTAGTATCTGTAAAGTGTCGGCTTTAACACCCGAAAAAGTTACCTGCACCTCCGCCTCGTGGTGCATCGCATTAGGAAACGATAGTTTATAATCTACTTTTTGCTGGGCTAGCGTTGGAACGGCTGTAACGCCTAGGACTAACCCAAGTATGGCAAGTTTTATACTTTTCATCAATTGAAGTTTATACTTTGGAATTTAAATATAGGGATTGTTAAGGATGGGAGCAAGGTAGGGGTGAAGTGATCTAGTTTTAGCCGTTACAATAGTTTGCCTTTTTCTGCCTGTTTTACTAAGTACTCTGATCCTCAGTCTTGCTTGCCTACAGTTTCACCTTTGGCTTTGGTGCACTTCCCTTCTTTATTTGAGTGTGCCGCAGGCGAGATGTTCTATTGTGTCAAGACAAGAAGTATGGCCCAACCGCCGAGGGGAAAATTCAGCCAAAGGAAACGTTGTTTCTTCTATTTCCTCATAAACACCTTTGCCTGCACAAAACCATTATAAAAACTCTGTGAAGAAGTCTCCTTAAAACCCAGTTCCTGAAAATGCCTGCCGTAGTCGGGCAGCTTGCTAGACTCTACGCTGCTAACAGCATCAAAAAAAGTATACATGCTCCAGGTCAGAAATTTTTGCCAGTAAGGCGTTGGCTGTTTTATCGGCCAGAAGTCGGCAAAAAGCCAGTTGCCTGCAGGAGTAAGAGCAGCCGTGAGTTTTTGCATGAGTTGCTGTAACCGTTGCGGCAGAAAAAGATCTAGCAGAAAAGGGGTAATAACAGTGTCAAATTGCTCGTGAGGTTGTAAAGTGGCTTCGGTGCCCAAACGGAAAGTAACCTGGCAGGAGTGTGGCTGTGTTATACCTTTATACCTTTGCTTTGCCCGTTCCAGCATGCCAGGAGCCGCATCTACGTATAAAATATCCAACTGCTTGCCTGTAAGTATAAGTTGCTCCAGCAGCCAGCCGCTGCCACCTCCAATCACTAACACTTTACTGCGCTCCGGAATAAAAGGCAACAGGAACAGCTGCGCTTTCTGCAGCGCATCGCCATAAATAAGTTTAGCTAGTTTGTCATAAAAAGGCGCTACCCTGTCGAAGCCGCTGTCTGGGTGTTTAGGCAAATCAGTAGTGGTTTACGGCTTCAAAGGTAAGGCTTATCTATTATAATGCTCATCCAGTATGCCCTGCAGCTTCTCGAATATGTAGTCTACCAATTGTTTTCTGATGCTTTCTGCGTTGCCTTTAAACACCTCTCTAAACTCTTCTGCTTTCCCGTCATAAAGTATGGAAACAAACATAGTACCTACAGGCTTTTCTGGGTTTTCGGAGCCGCCTTCGCCGGCTAATCCGGTTGTGGCAACATTAATGTCTGCGTTTACCAGCTTCTTCAGGCCCATTACCATTTCATTGGTTACCTGCTGCGACTCAGCTGTGTAAAGCTCCAGCGTTTCTTTTTTAACACCCAACAGTTTCTGCTTTACCTCTGGCTGGTATACCACCAGACTTCCCTTAAGCACATCGCTGCTTCCTTTGGCTCTAACAAACTCCGAGGCTAGCATGCCGGCGGTGCAGCTTTCTGCAAAAGCTACAGTTAGTCCATTATCCTTTAGGCCCATCATTAGTGTGTTTAGCTCGGTCTGGTTCATAGTGTCAGATTTATACTTCTGTGGTTATAGTGTGCCTATCATACTTAAATCTGCAACAGCGGGTTTTAAGCAAGCGGATATACCTTCAGGATTGTATAGATGGGATGGGGCGTGGCCAGCTCCGACTGCCAAAGGGCTATACCATTTACCTGCAGCTCTAGTTCCTGCTCCGGGGTAATAACAGGTAAATCTTTTGGCTTGGGTTTATCTTTACGGAAACGGGCCATGGTAACGTGTGGTATCGGTTTTTCTTTAGAAGGCTTTTCTCCGGATAGCTGTTGTGTAAGTTCCCTGCTTAGTTGCTTGAATGTGTCGTGCGGCTCAAATCTTGCCCACACCAGGCGGGGTTTTTTAGCATCCGGACCTGGCTCTGTTTGCCTATACCGGAGCATGAAAGGCGGGTAATGGCTTGCTGTCTCCTTTATTTTTTCTTTTATACTTTCAAGCTCTGCTGTTGCTGCATTGCCAATAAAATACAGTGTGAGGTGCAGGTTTTGCTTGGGTACAAACCTGATATCCGGGTGCTCAAAAGCAGCGAGCTGACTGTACAATTTATCTTTAAGTGATTCGGGCAAAACAGCCGCTACAAACAACCTGATACTATCTTTCATAGTTAAATACTTACAACCTGTTAAGGATGTACGTACAAGAGGCATTCATGTAGAACGCCTGTACTGGAGTAACCTGAAATAACATTTATGGTTAAACGATTTTATAAAAGACTAGCAGCGGCATTGGCTCTTTTTACAATAGAACTCCTAATTGTATGGGCCCTGTTCTTGATCTGCATCATCGTATTTCTGTATCTAAGCAGTGCTATTTTATCAGGCGGTGAGTTGGCTGTAGACGAGGCTGCCTTTGCCTTTGCCAAAGATATTTCGAGCCCAGCCTTCAGTGGCTTTATCGAGTTTATCACTTTCTTTGCCTCCAGGCATTTTTTAACACCGGCTGCCTTGCTATTGATTGGGTATTTCCTGTTTATCCGGAAGCACCGCTGGTACTCGCTTAAGGTGCCGGTAGTGGCTTTAGGAAGCATAACTTTAAACTTGGTGCTGAAATACTTTTTTGATCGGCCACGGCCTATGATGCCTTTAGTGGAAGCGTCTGGGCTTAGTTTCCCAAGTGGGCACTCTATGGTAGCCGCTTCATTTTATGGTTTGCTTATTTACCTGGTATGGCACAATGTAAAGAATATCGCTTATCGTAATACGCTCATCGCGCTGCTGGTGGTCTTTGTGCTTTTTATAGGTTTTAGCAGAGTTTACCTGCGTGTGCACTACGCTACGGATGTAATGGCCGGTTTCGCAGCCGGTCTTCTGTGGGTTGTGATTGGTATTGGCACCCTGCGCCGTATAGAGCGTATTTCTAAAAAAGAGATAGACCCGGTAGTGGAAGAAGAAGCTCCTGCCTGACCTCAATATTTTTTATTTAATATATTGCAGGATAAATTTCTCGCTGTATCTTTGTGATCCCAATGAACAAGGGTTAAAGGGTTTTGGGAATTTTATTTAATGTAGTGACCAGCGCGCACGTGGCGGAATTGGTAGACGTGCAGGTCTCAGAAGCCTGTGCCTTCGGGCGTGGGAGTTCGACTCTCCCCGTGCGCACACTATCTTAAACAAAACGCCAGCTTCACACGAGGCTGGCGTTTTGCTTTTTAGCTTTAAGCTGTGTTTGTATGGCAAAGTAAAAACTAGGCTATACTTACTGGCAGATGGTCTCCGTAATCAATAGTACACCGTCCATCTCCCACTCTTCTGGCTGTTACGATAATGCTTTAGAAACCATTCCTGTTTTTTCGGCAACTCATCCTTCACCACCAGCACCGTTGGCTGCAGCAGTAACGTCTGCAGTTGAGTTACTGCTGCAGGTTCATTAATATCTAGTAAGCCTCTCTGCCATTTTTCATCTGTCTCAAATTGTATTTCCCGGTGCAGGTGGCGGCTTTTCTCTTTAATGGAGATGATACTTTTGTTCAGCTCAAAAGCCAGGGAAGGCAGCAGGTTGTCATACACAAGTATAGTTCTGTTCTGTAGCTGCTTATTCTGGATGATCTGAGCAATTGGGCGGCTACCTTTCATTAACTGCGGGTTACTGCCCATCAGGTGCGTGGAGTAAGGTAGCAGCAAAAGTATAAAAGCCAGTGCGCTTGCCAGTAACTTAGTAAGAGCCGCTGCAGGTCTTTTCCAAAGTAAAAACAGCACAGCCAGCATCAGTACCGGAAAAATATATACCCAGTAAGGCAGCTTAATGCCGATTGGCAACAGAGGCACTAGCAGCAGCACAATGGCCAGCACTAAAAAGTATAAGATACTGCCTTTGGTAGCTTTTGCCATACTTTCCGGCGCCAACTGGTAAAGCAGCCAGGCCGTTAGCAGCGCCTGCCCTGCAAATAAGGGCAATATATAAAGTATAAGCTTTGAGCCTGAAAAGGAGAAAAACACAAGCGGCACCAGTATCCAAAGTATAAACAGGCGTTTAAGCGGGGTAGGCAACTCTTTCAGCTTTTTTAGCTTGATCAGAAGGATGGCAGCCCAGGGTAAACTTAAGGCAGGTGCCAGCACAAGGTAAAACCACCAGGGTTTGGAACGGCCAAAGGTCTCAGGGTTGGCATAGCGCTGCACGGTGTGCTTAAACAGGAAGTAGTCTACAAAATCAGGGTTCTGTAGCATAAGGTAAACGTACCACGATGCGCCCACTACCAAAAACAGCAGAAGAGCCGGCAGGTGATGCCAGCCAGATGAACGGTTTATACTTTCTGTTTTAGGACGACTATAGCCAAAAGCTATCAGTACCGGAAAAATTAACCCGACAGGGCCCTTTGTAAGAAAAGCCAGCGCCAGTAGCAGGTAAAAAAAGTATAGCCATGCGGCTTTTGTGTCTTTTCTATACTTTATCCAGCTCCAGATGGCTGCCAGCTCAAAAGTAGTCAGGAAGGAGTCGGTGGTTAAGTTACGGGCAGCAAGCAGCACAGCTGGTATGGTTAAGTAGATTATCGCTGCAGTCAGGGCTTGTTTACTGTTGCCGAAGATTTCTTTGCCGATAACGTATACCAGCAGCGCCTGAAGTATAAGCGATAGTTGCAAAAAGAACCTTGCCCCAAAGGCTGAAGGACCAAACAACTCCATGCCAAAAGCAGAAATGATGTAAGTTAGCGGCGGCTTATGGTAATGCTGTATCCCGAGCAGCCGCGGGTGCAGGTAATCGCCGGTCAGCCACATTTCACGGCTTATTTCGGCGTAGCGGGCTTCGCTGGTTTCTACTACACCCCAGCCACCCAGGTTGTAAAGCAGTGCCATAAGCAGCAGAAGCAGGAGCCAGAACAGCAGGCGGTTACTGTCTCGTGCATAAGTTTCGAGCATGTTAGGTTACGTTGTAGTAGGTTCTGGTGCAGGCTGCTCGCGCAAACCTAGGTATAAGTTACGGCTATAGGCTACTAATCCAAATATCTGGCCCAGGAATAGGATAGGGTCCAGGCGCAGCACCGCATACGACATGATCATCATGCTGCCTATTAAACTAATCACCCAAAAGCCAACTGGTATAACTGACTCCTGTAGCCGCTCTGAATAATACCATTGGTACACAAATCGCAACGTGAAGATCATCTGTCCCAAACCTCCCCAGGCTATCAGCACACCCGATATTTTACTGTGCTGCATAATGTAGCTAAAGCTGTACTTGTCACTCCAGAGCAGCCAGCCAATGGCAAAAAACGGAAAAATTACGGCTCCCCATCGTACCGGCGGTGCAAGACTCTCCAACATATTTTTGAGCTTAAGGTTGCGCAGGTAAATAAAGTACGAGATAAGCTGCCCGCCCACAATTACGATGTCGTTGCGCAATGTGCCATAAGTCATTAGTAAAATGGATGCTATCACGCTGGTGGTCCAGAAGGAGGTAGGGGATAGCACCCTGCCTGCTTTCTCAGACTTTATCCATTGCGACAGGATACGTGCCGAAAACAGTAGCTGGGCCAGTAACCCTATGCCGTAGATCAGCATTTCAGAATTGTCCATTGGCCACAGGCTGGTTCATGAATTCCTCGGCAACAGTATAGTTGATGTAGCGTTTGCGCATCCACCTAAAGGCAAAAGTATCGTTTAGCGGACCCCACAAGCGGTTAAACAGGTGGTACTTAGAATAACCGGCATAACGCTCAAAATGCTGCACCGGCAACTGCTTTACCTTACCGCCCTGCAGTTGTATAAGTGCAGGAAAGAAGCGGTGCATGCCATCAAAAAACGGAACACGCCTGGCATAGTCCGAGTCCATAATCTTAAGCGGACAACCTGTATCTACTATACCGTCGTTTATCATGTAGCGCCTGAAGCCGTTGGCAATTTTAGAAGAGATCTTCTTTACGAAAGTATCTTTTCGTTTGGCCCGAATGCCTATTACCATCTCGTGGTGTGGCAGGTGCTCAAAGAAGAGCATAAAGTCCAGCGGCGAGGTTTGCAGGTCAGAGTCGATGTAGCCGATGTGGGTGGTTTGGATAGTGTCGATCCCAGCTTTGATGGCAGTGCTGAGGCCATAGTTGCGGTTTAGCGCCAGGTAGCTGTACCCTGTTTTCTGCTGACAAATTTCTTTTATCTGTGCTAGGCTGTTATCCGTAGAGCCGTCGTTTACAAATAAGACCTGTGTGGGTACCGGCGTCTGCTCCAGAAATGCATCCATGGCTTCTGTAAAGCGTTTCAGGCAACCCTCTTCGTTAAATACAGGCACGATAACGGTAAGCGAAATAGTATTCATACAGTATTTGTTAGCTACATCATAATAGTGCTTACCCTGCCCTAAAGTGGCTAAAGGTAAGAACAGGATATTTAGGTGCTTCGTAGGTAAATTGTACCTGCTATGAAGCGAAAATTTCAAAAACTCATCAGCCTGCTGGGCCTGCTCTCTTTAGAGGTGGCCCTGCTTTGGGCTGTGTTCTTTAGTTGCCTGCTGCTGTTCCTGTTTATGGCGAATACAGTATTCATACAACAGAATACTGCCCTGGATACAGCTCTGTTCAACTTTGCCAAAACACACACCAACGATCAGAATACGCGCATCATGCGGCTAATCTCTTTTTTTGCCTCTGCAGAATACCTCCTGGTGGTGCCTCCGCTTGTTGTGCTGCTCTTCTCCTTCTTCAAAGACCTGCGCTGGTATGGCCTCAAGATCCTGATCATCTCCTTCTCGAGCTCTATACTTAACCAGGTCCTGAAGCGAATTTTCGAGCGGCCCCGCCCCGAGATCGCCATGCTGCACCAGTCCGGCCTTAGCTTTCCGAGTGGCCATGCCATGATCGGGGGCGCTTTCTACGGCCTCATGATCTATATTGTATGGCGAACGGTACCCAGCAAAGTATGGCGAGCCGTACTTATAGGGCTGCTTTCAGGGCTGTTGCTGCTTATTGGCTATAGCCGCATTTACCTCAGGGTGCATTATGCTACCGATGTACTAGCCGGTTACGGCTTGGGTATATTCTGGCTTATACTTTCTATAAAGCTGATGCGCGGCCTCGAGAAAAAATATGCCTCCAGGTTTGAGCGGCAGGCTTAAAACAAACTTTAATTTCCGTACAATGCAGGTATCAAGTATCATAACTTCACTTTTGACAGCTAGACAAATGACCATTTGACAAAGGAGAAATTATTATTTTATGATTCTCCCCCCGGAAGTCTTTTGTCATTAAGCCTTTTGTCACAAAGGCAAAATGCGTGAGTCGTTACACACGAAATGTCTTGACTATTATTCTTTTGTAGTAGCCGTCTGCTACTTTTATACTACAGCTGCCTGCTGTGCAGTATACGCTTTATACCAGGCTACAAACTTAGCCATGCCTTCTGCTAAGGGCGTTTTTGGACTATAGTCTGCGGTTTGTATCAGGTCTTCTACATCGGCAAAGGTGCGTTCCACATCTCCGGGTTGCATAGGCTTGAGGTCCAGTTTAGCTTGTTTGCCTAACAGCTTTTCGAGGTTAGCCACCAGGTTCAGCAGCGGTTCGGGGTTATTGTTGCCTATGTTGTAGATTTTATACGGCGCGCTGCTGCCTGCAGTGGCGCCAGCTGACGGGTAAATAGTTAGCAGCCTCAGTATACTTTGCGTCACATCGTCTACATAAGTAAAATCGCGCAGCATGTTGCCGTTGTTGAAGAGCTGAATTGGTTTGCCGGACGTAATGGCCTCTGCAAAACTGTAGTACGCCATGTCTGGTCTGCCCCACGGCCCATACACCGTAAAAAAGCGCATACCTGTTACGGGCAGGTTATAAAGGTGGGCATAGCTGTGCGCCATTACCTCGTTTGCCTTTTTTGTGGCAGCGTAAAACGATACCGGAAAATCTGTTCTGTCTGTGGTTTTGAATGGAATGCAGTCGCTAAAACCGTACACCGAACTGGAAGAGGCATACAGCAGATGCTTTATATTATACTTTCGGCAGCATTCCAATACATTGGCAAAACCAACCAGGTTGCTGCTTACGTACGCCTGCGGATAGGCTATACTATGGCGTACCCCTGCCTGCGCTGCCAGGTTAATTACCACATCGAATTGATGCTCTGCAAACAGTTGCTCCATGCCAGCTTCATCAGCCAGGTCTAATTTAACAAAGCTATGGCTGGGATAAGTCATGTGCTGAATTGGGGCGTTGTAGGCAATATTTTGCACCTCGAACCCCTGCTGCTTAAGCCGTTCCAGCTTCAGGTTTGGGTCGTAGTAGTTATTTAGCACATCCAGCCCTACAACTGTATGCCTGGAGCCTTGCAGACCAAGCATCAGGTGATGGCCTATAAAGCCAGCGCTCCCTGTAACCAGTATTTTCAGTGCTTCCATGCCTGTCTTAACTTCAGATGCCTTAGATATAATCTTTGCCCGATTAAAGTACACCCCAAATCTGTAGAAAATCTGTATGTTTTTGCGATTAGCTATATTCTTGAGTAAATACAGATTTATATTTATTTAATAGTGTTTTAGTATCTGATTAAAAGTATAAATTCAGGTAAGTTTTATGTGGAGGTTACTGTAGCAGAACAGCAAATTATTTTAAACTATGAAGTTGCTTTTAGTTGAAGATGAGCCTGTATTATTGGAGGAGATTGCTCGTGGCTTAGGCGATCATTTCCTTTGCGAAACAGCCAACACGTATGCCAAAGCTGAGGACAAAATCAACCTCTACCAGTACGATGCCATAGTGTTGGATATTACACTGCCCGGCGGTAATGGCCTGCAATTGCTCCGGCAACTTAAAAAAAGATTCCCGGAGACCTGCGTGCTGATTATCTCTGCCAAAAACTCGTTAGATGATAAGCTTACCGGCTTTGGACTTGGTGCAGACGATTACATCACAAAGCCTTTTCACATGGAAGAGCTGAATGCAAGAATCAATGCCTTGCTGCGCCGCCGCGACTTAAATGGCAATGCTGTTATTAACTTTGATATCCTGCAGATAGACACGCAGGAAAAAACGGTAGAGGCAGAGGGAAAACTGCTGCACCTAACCAAAAAGGAGTATGAGCTGCTTTTATACTTTGTGGTTAACAAAAACAGGCTACTAAGCCAGCAATCCATAGCCGAACATTTGTGGGGAGACCATTACGATATGCTGGACAACTATAATTTTGTGTACCTGCACATAAAGAACCTCAGGAAAAAAATAGTCAGCAGCACAGGGCAGGATTATATAAAAACTGTTTACGGCATGGGTTACAAATTTGCTCTGTCATGAAGCTGCTACACAAAACTACCGGTTTATACTTGGCAGCCACCACCGTTATACTTTTGTTCACCGGGTTTGTACTGGTTGCTGTTATACACAAACTTGAAAACGATGAAATTGATGAAGAACTGCGGCTGCAGTACGATTCTGTAGCTGAGCAACTGGCGCAGGGGCAGGTAAAAAGTATGGCGCTGGCCAGTATAGAGCGACTTGAGCTAGGTATACCGGCCTCAGAAATATATGGAGACTCCTTGATCTTTGACAAGATACAGAACAAGTATGAAGACTATAAATACCTGAAAGTAACACAGCAGATAGGCGGTATAAACTACAGAGTAATCGTAATGGATGCTCATATTGGCTGGAAAGAGTATAATCAGACCATCTTGCTCATTTTCTTGGTTATGGGAGTGATGCTTGGAGTCTCCGGAGCACTCATTAACTTTTTTGCTGCCAAAACCATCTGGAAGCCTTTCTTTAGTAACCTGAATACCCTCAAAAAATACGCTGTTAGTTCAGACAAACCCTTGCAGTTGCAGACCTCCGGAGTACAAGAGTTTGAAGAACTGAGATTGGTGCTGGAGGAAATGGCCATAAGAAGTGCCAACGAGTTTCGAACACTGCGTGAGTTCACAGAAAACGCTTCGCATGAAATACAGACGCCGCTTGCCATCATAAAATCAAAGCTGGACAGGCTAAGCCAATACCCGATGGAAGAGGATATGTCGGAGCATATTGTGATGGCTAAGTCAGGGGTAGAGCGCCTGTCCCGGTTAAATAAAAGTCTGCTTCTTCTTGCTAAGCTGGAGAACAAGGCCTTTACAGATCAGGAGCAGTTGAATTTTTGTGAGCTACTTCAGCAGCAACTAGAGCAAATGGAGGAACTATTCGCTCTCCGTCACATCGATGTGTCGGCAAACTGCACCCAGGTATCTGTGCTTGCAAACCGCTACCTTTGCGAATTGTTGATCTCTAACCTGCTCTCTAATGCACTGCGTTATACACAACAGGATGGAAAGATAACTGCCGTTCTTACGAAAAGCGAATTCAGGATCAGTAACACCGGTAACCCTATTGCTCTGGAGCAGGGGGAGATGTTTAGGCGCTTTAAAAAAGGAAACCAGAACAGTAAAGCTACTGGCCTTGGGCTGGCTATTGTAAATGAGATCTGCCTTTCACATGCCTGGCAGATAAGTTATACCTATGAGCAAGAGCAACACTACTTTGCTGTTCGATTTTCAAGCTAAGTATAAACGATTATGTAGTTTCATGCTTTGCTCTATTAAGTAGAGCTTATACATGCTTAGAGGAGAAAGCTTTAGCATATTCATACTTTCATCAATCATAATAAGTGTTTACATTTAGGTTATGCTGATGCCGACGCTTTTTTGCTTAGCGTTGGGCAAAGGCAAACTAAATATGCGAAACACCCATGCGACCGATCTTCAAAAATATTTTATACTTGCTGCCTGGCATACTTATAGCCTGGCCCACACTGGCACAAAACCCTGATGATGTAGCAGCCATTCGGCAAAAGCTGGTTCAGGAACGGCAGCTAGCTGTAAAAATGCCCGAATCAAATCCCGCAGCCAAAGCGGAGAAGCTACTGGAGTTAGGCCAATGGAATGATGCCCAAACAGTATTGGCGCGGGCAAAGCCGTCTGCTGCCGTTAAAGTAGCACAGGCAAAACTGGCGATACTTAATAATGAATTTAATACAGCCGAAAAGCTGGTAGAGGAGGCGCTAAAGTATAACCCAAAGTATAAACCAGCGCTGCTACAGAAAGCAAAGCTGCAGGTACAGGCCTGGGAGTTGCCAGAAGCTATCGCCACAGCGCAGCAGGTGCTGCAGACAGAAGCTAAGAACGAAGCTGCTGCCCTAAATATTGGCCGTGTGCTGATGCTGCAGAAAAAGTATGAGGAGGCTTTGGCATGGGCACAGAAAGTACAAACCTGGAACCCAAAGAACGCAGAAGCTTACCTGCTGGAGTCGGATGTGCATTTCTGGAACCAGAAACCTGAATTGGCCGAAAAACCACTTATTACCAGCCTTACCCTGAATCCTTTTAACCCCGATGCACGCTTTAACTACGGTTATGCCATTTGGCGCCGCGTTGATGCCACCCAGCTAAACGATATGGCTGCACAGTGGGAACTGGCTCTGGAACTGAACCCACTGCACTATGTAACGCACTGGCACTGGGGTAACGGTCATACTAATTTAACTTACGCTGATTATGCCCAACCTGAGGATGAAAAAGTACGGGAAGCTCTGAAACCGGCAGATAAGTTGCTCTCAGAAAACAAGATACAGCAAGCCTTAACAGAAATAGAAAAGGTGCAGCAAAAGTATAAAAACTCGGTGCTGCCGCTTATGCTAAAAGGTTCTGCCTACTACATGGCCTTTGACATGGACCGTACCAGCCGTCTTGATTCTGCCCAGACTATCTTTAAGCGCATCCTGCAAAAAAAGAACCATTACGGACCTGCGCACAATGCACTGGCCGCTGTGATCAAGCAAAAGCAAATACCTTATTTACATAACTACGATTCGTTGCAGCAGGTTATCCAGACCACCGTAATCAAAGACCCTGTAAATTTTGCGAAAGTGTTTCCGGATGTAACTTATTACCCCGGAGATGAAGTGCAGAAGATGGTATGGTCGCAGCTGTATGAGAGCATCGTATACTTCCCGTTCCTGTCCAAGCAGCGCGAAAAATTCGTTATTCCGCCTTTGCACGTGGACCTAACCATAGCCATGGGTTCGCCATACTTCCGGCAGGCAACCACATTTGATAACCGCCAGTGGATGGACATTCGGGGTGTGGGCAGCGGTGCAGCAGCGATAGAATATGTAGTGAGAGGGTCGTACTTAGAACGTAACGTGGTGCTGCACGAGTATGTACACCAGTTTCATGGGCGTGTGTTTACAGATGCCGAAAACCGTGCCGTGCGCCGCCTATACAACAACGCCATGAAAGAAGGCCGCACCCTGGACTACTATTCTGCCAACAACGAGCACGAGTACCTGGCCCAAACTTACCCTGCATATTTTGAACCGGTAAAAGTGCACCCGCTCAACCATAAATCCATTAACACCACCGCCGACTTAAAAGCGAAAGACCCTGAACTTTATACTTTCCTGGATAAACTGGTGCAGCGGCAGCGGGCATACCTTGCCGGAAACAAGCAGGCCATGGCCAGCAACTGGGCCGAAGTATACCTGAACCTGGCAGAGAAAGCGCAAAGCAAAAAAGACTACGCTCAGGCTACAACACTGCTTGATACAGCCTTAGTTTGGGACGCCAAATACCAACCTGCTCTAATAGCCTATGCTGGAGTGAAGCAGGTGCAGAAGGAGTATACTACAGCACACGAGTGGCTGCAGAAAGCCAAGGCAGTAGATGCGAACTATGCGCCAATTTACCTGGCAGAGGCAGAGCTGTTAGAGGCACAGCGAAGAGATAGGGAAATAAAGCAGCAAGAGGCAGTGCAGGCTCAGATTAACCTGTACCAGAAGGCCCTCGACCTGGAAGATGACTTGTTAATGCGTGCGCTGGCAAACCAGCGTTTCCGGGAATTTTACCTGAGCTATGGCATGGTGCCAGAGGCAATCGCTGTGGCAGAAAGTTACCTAAAAGATGCCCCAACAGTATCTACCTACCTTCGAGATCGCCGCGATGAGGCATTGGCTTTTACAAATTGGCTAAAAGGAACCTCAGTGAAAGGTGAGGGGCCGGAGCAGGCACTTGCAAAGCTGGTTGCCTCAAAACCACAGCATTATGAACTACGCAGACAGTACGCAGATGTGCTGGCCGCTCAAGGAAAATATGATGCAGCATATGCAACCTTAGAAGAGGCCCAGCGCATACTAAGCGCCGCCGGCACTCCTCGTGCCGATTACATGCTGCGTATGGCAAGCTATAAGCTTCAGCAGCAGGACAAGGCAGGCGCAATGGCTGCGGCGCAACCGTTACTGGATGGCAAAGCCAGCCTTAGGGGAGAAGCTTATCAACTGGCAGGCCTTTATGCTGACCTGGGTTTAACAGATAAAGCGGAGGAACTGCTTAAAAAACAACCTGAAGCCGTAACACAGCAGGAACTGGTGCAACAGCAATTCGCAAATGCCAGAATTCTGGAGGCGAAGGGTAAAACAAAAAAGGCCATAAAAGCTTATAAAAAGGCACTGGCTCAACAGCCCTATCAATTAGAACTTCGTAACCGGTTGGTAAACTTGCTTAGGCAGAACGGTAAAACAAAAGAAGCTGCTGCGGTACAAAACTTTGCTCAAAAAGCCCTAACATTGTAAATAGCGATATTATAGACAGCTAAACTTTCACTAACCTAACTACCAACATATTTATGAAACTACGATTACTCATGCATGTATGGGTGCTGCTGCTAGCACTGAGCACAATAGCTTGCCGTAATATGCCCTCCTCAAACGAAGGCGCTATTGCAGTTGCCAATCCTTTGCCTAACGAGGTAAACGCGCAGCCAACCACTGTGTACCTCGTGCGCCACGCCGAAAAAGACGTATCCAATCCATCAGATCAGGATCCAGGGCTGACAATGGCTGGCGAAGAGCGAGCGCAAGCGTTACGCTCAGAACTTGAAGGCGAGAAAGTTGATGTACTTTATGCCACAAAGTATAAGCGCACACAAAACACCTTAAAACCAATGGCAGAAGCCAGAAACTTGGACATAGTTATTTATGAGGCACACGACTTTAGCGGCATGGGGAATAAGATTAAGGAGCAACATGCTGGAAAGACAGTAGTAATAGCCGGACACTCAAATACTATTTTGCCTCTGGTCGAGGCTTTAGGAGCTAAACGCCCTATACCAGATATCTCTGACACCCAGTATGACTACTTGTTTAAATTAACAGTGCAGCCGGATGGCGCTGCCGTTGTGGAAACATCAAAGTTCGGAGCTACCTCAAAGTAACTTTTCTTTTGCTTTAGAAGCGCCCTGTCAATAGCTGGCAGGGCGCTTCTGTTTTATGCTTTGTATAACTACTTGGGCACAAACCACCGTAGGTAAGTGTACACACAAGAAAAGTTTGTATGCGAGCATTAACCGTTAAAGTACCTAGTGGCAAAGGAGAGGAGGTAAAGCAGAAAGCCGAGAAGCTGAATGGTAAAAACATAAGTATAGGCAAGTTAGAAGCTGGGGAGCTGGTGCGGCTGCACCTGAATAACAATGTTGTGGATGAGTTCATTCGCGACATCAATCACATCGAAGAGGCGGAAATTACGCTTATACCCAGGGGCGTAATCACGCTTTACCCCCCACAAAACGAAGCCCCTGACCAAGTAAGTGATGTAACTTTTCGCAGCCCTTTTGAGGTGCTGATGGGAGGCCTGCAAAGTGTAGGGTCTAAATTAGGGCTGGTAAGTTATGCCGTTTCTGCTGGTGTTCTTGTCTGGATTGGATTATATACTAATACAGTTTATTTGTTGGTAGCAGCTATGTTAGTGTCTCCGTTTGCGGGGCCTGCCATGAACGCGGCACTAGCAGCCGCATCCGGTAAATCAAGTTTACTACTCAGGAGCCTTGGGCGCTACGGGTTGGCCATTAGTATAAGTATAGTGGTTACCTATTTGCTTTCTCTGCTGTTCGGGCAAAAGCACGCTACCCCTTTAATGGTTGAGATCGGCCATATATCGCAAATGACAATATTACTACCACTTGTGGCTGGTTTTGCCGGAGCTATCAACCTGGTGCAGTCGGAACGGGATAGCTTGGTGCCTGGGGCAGCAGTAGGAGTGTTGGTTGCAGCCTCGCTGGCGCCGCCTACTGGCCTTATCGGCATGGCATTGCACTTTAATAATTGGCAAATGGTGCAGAGTGGCGCTTTTTTGCTTATTCTGCAACTGGCTGGTATACAGCTATCTGCTGCGCTTGTTTTTCGGTACTTGGGTAAGGTAACTATAAAAGGGGCACGCTTCGCAGACGGGAAAGAGCATGTATATAAACTATCCATGCTCGTGTCGGTACTTGCTCTGGCTGGACTTATGTACTGGCAATTTTATGATCAGCCAAATCTGCAAAAGGCAAGTTTAGCCACCCAAATTACAGAAACTATACGTACCAGCTTACAGGAGTATAAAAATATCGAGACAATTGAAGTAAACGCCCGATTTACAAGAGGCACCCTACCTAACCTTAACCCGGTAATCTGTGAACTATACCTTTATAACCGCAGTGACTCTATCTCTGATGAGCAGGTAAAAAAGATGCTGCAGGAGGTATTGTTTGAGCGTATAAAAGAGAAAGGCTGGAACGCAGATCCTATGTTTGACATCAAGATGCTGGACTACAAAGGGAGTGACTAATTAGCCTTAGCGGGCTATTACTAAAGAATTGGTTAGCTTGTCGTGGAGTGTTTGCTTTGTAACTTCATGTGTTCCCAAAAGGTAACGTGTTATAATTATCAGAACGGAAAATGGCTTTAAGAAGTAACGTATGGTTGCGCTTTTAAAAGATATCCTTTCTCCGGCAGATGTGGTGACCCGCAAACCAAGAAGGTATTTGCCGAGTGTAGCCTGACAGGCACAAACTTCCATGCCCGCAAAGTATAACCATCCTAACGATAAGTCTAAAATGCGTTCTGGTTTTAACAAGTAAGCCTGCTCATCGCTGCTGTAAGTTACGTAATCTATTATTCCGACTAAGGTAAGTAAAAGCAGAAAATCAATAGTAAAGGCTATAACACGTTTACTAAAGTCAGCAAGCTCAATCTTTTTGTCTGTCTGCGTATAAATTGCCTGCATAAAAGTATTAGTAGAGTTCTTCTCACTTTCTTATACTTTCAACCCCAGAGTTGGTTGCATCGGATAAAAATTTAAATACGCTTACCATGCAATTATAAAAAATGGCTGCGTTTTGTGGTAGCTTTTTTAAGGTGGGTTCCCAAACACCAAACGCCACCTATTAGCAAGTGGCGTTTGGTGTTTGAAATAGATACAGGCTTATTAAGATTTTTTTGGAGCAGGGGTAAAGCGCTCTATTCTATTTTTTTGTGGCTCTAACGTTCTTAAATATTTATAAATAGCACGTAGGTCTTCCTCTTTCATGCCGGCATACATGGCCCATGGCATAATGGTGTTCATCTCGTCAGGCGATACTTTTCGCGCTGTCATAGCTGGGTTTTCAAAAGTTTTGAATCGCTGTACAAACATATCTTCTGACCAGGTGCCTATGCCGGTTTGCTTATCTGGGGTGATATTAGCAGAGCGAAGTACAGCACCGTTCGGAAACTTAAACTCAAAACCTCCAGCCATGTACTTGCCCTCGATGGGTTTGCCCTTTTCTGCTGGGGTGTGGCAGTCGCCGCAAGAGGCAATTGTTAACAAGTACTTGCCTCTAAGTACTTCATCTCCTAAAGCTGTTTCTTCCACCGAGTTGGCATCCTCTTTAAGTGGCATGGTACGCATAATCAGGTTCATCGGGAAATCAGGATCAGCCTTTGGTACTTCGTTTTTAATTGGTTTTAAGGTGCGTATGTAGGAGATAATTGCATAGGCATCTTGCTTCGACATTTTATTATAGGCATTGTAAGGCATTACCGGGAACAATGGATCTCCGTTTTTACTGACGCCTTTGGTCATGGCACGGTAAATTTCGCCGTCGGTCCAGTTTCCTAAGCCAGTTTCTTTATCAGGGGTAATATTGCGGGCGTAAAATGTGCCGGGGAAGCCCATACTATGATTAAACACCTCACCACCCTTGCCTTCTGTGCCTGGCACCAACGGGGCTGCAAACTTGCTAAAGTCTCTGGCAGAGTGGCAGTCTATGCAAACAGCTACGTGATTAGCCAAATATTCACCGCGCTCTACTAGGGCCGGAGTTTTCTTAATTGATATAGTGGGGGCGGCATCTACGTTCGGAAAGGCATATTGCATGTAAAGTATGCCAGCGGCTGCGATTGCAACAATTGCTACAACCAAATAACCAAAGATCTTCAGGGCTTTTTTCATAGTTTTAGGTTTAATATTAATGGATAATATTAATTTAAGATATGATTAAAGTCAATTTAAGTGCAGCCTGTAATTGCGTATTTTGTGTGAGATATACTTGGGAGTGAGTGTATAATCAAAAAAAATCCGCAGGTGGAAAGCCTGCGGATTTTGGAAGTATGAGTAAGTACAAAATTTTACTTAAAAGTACTCTTGCTGTCTACAATTTTTACATCCTTCACATTCAGTTTATAGGTTGCAATTTCATCATCCTCAGCCAAAACTTCTTTTGGTAAGCCTTCTTTTACAAGGTTAGAATAGCTCATCGGTGAGGGCGTGTTGTTTAGTAGCGCCTGCTTAAGTGGCTCCGCTTCGCTGTCGTCGGTTACAATAGTTACAAACATATCCTCCGTCTGCCAGTATTTCTTCACCGCATCGTTTACATCCTGCACCGTCAGGTTAGCTAATAGCTTATCCAGTTCCTCGATATAATTCTGGCGGCCGTAAAAGCGGGAGTCCATTAAAAAGCCCAATTGCTTTTCTTGTGTCTGGATGTATAGTTTAATGTAGGAGCGCAGGAATTTACGGGTTAGCTCAAAATCCTGCTGCGTCATACCGTTCTGGATCAGGTTGTCTATTTCACGCATAGCTAGGCGCAGGGCAAAGTGAGCGTGGCCTACGTTTATGTCCTTCAGCTCAGTGTACTGCTGCTTCAGGCCTTCGGCTATCTGTACAGGGCGTATCCAAAGGGCAAAGTAGTTAGCGGTACGCGGCACACCCGGGTTTGGCAACTGGAAAGAACCGCCGTTGTCGTACCACTCTATATAAGAATAATCGCCGTAGTTCATAGAGCGGGTAGTTCGGATCTTGTCGTAAAGTTTACCGTAGCTTTTGCGGTGCTCGCCTAAGTATGAGTTAGCCACCATCAGGGCTGCAAACTCATCGGCAGAGCGGGTAACCGGCATAGGCGTGCCCGTAAAAACTGCCGAGCCAAGTGCATTGTCTTTTCGGATAATCTCTACCTGCACGCCATTTGGCTTGTTTGGCTGACCTGCTACTGGGATGTTTGGCTTTACATCGGATAGTTGTGCCATATCGGCCTTCAGTTTGTTCAGGAAATCATCAGAGTAGTTGCCGGCAATTCCGACCATCAGGTTGTTTCTGGTGAACATATTGCGCCAATGGTTTTTCACATCCTCCAGGGTTATACTTTGTACGCTGGCAGTTTTGCCCTCTACCATATGCTGGTAATTGGTGCCTCTGAACAAGAGATCTTCCAGCGCCTTTTTGCTGTACTCTTCGTCAGATGATGCGCGTATCACCTCATCCACAAAATTCTGCTGGTTCGATTTTACACGTTTAAAATCATCTTCTGCAAAGGCTGGCGTCAGCATCAGGCCCCGCACGATCGGGTAAAAATCGTTCAGGAAATCCTGGTGCACGGCAAAGGTAAAGGTGGTTACTTCCTTATCTACGTTGGCACCATAGCCTGCTGCCCACGGAAATATCCTGTCTTTTATCTGCGACACCGTCATATCCTGTGTGCCCGATTCGGAAATCATCTGAGCTGTGGTATAAGTCAGGCCTTCTTTCCCTTTTGGGTCCGACATGGAGCCGTTCTTGAACATCAGCTTAATGATGACCTTGTTTGACTCCGGCTGTTTCAGTTCCACCACCTTATCCGGGCCAAAGGCCATGTTGGCATCATAGGCAGTTGGCCTTGCGCTGGCTGTTGCTGTATTTGTGGTGGTGTCTGTAGTGGCTTGTTCGGATACCTGTGGTTGTTTGGCGCAAGCACTTGCCAGCAAGACGACAGGTATTATAAATGCAGCTAATCTTTTCATACTTTTATACTTGATGTTTCGATAAACTTCTATTTAACTGTAGCTTACTTTGCCGGCGACTTTTCACCAGGGGCAATGGTGCCTACTGTCAGCGTCTGGTTCACAAAGTACTTCTTTGCCGCGTTCATAAGGTCTTGGGCGGTGATAGTATCGAACACACCATAGATGTTGTTCAGCGACTCGGGATCGCCGGTAAGCCAGATAAAACGGGACAAAGAGTTGGCAATTGCATCGGGGCTGTCCATGCTCATGGCAAAACCATACTTGATGCGGGATTTGGTATCGGCCAGTTTTTGGGCATCTACCGGTTTTGTTTTAGCCTCGTTCAGCGCCTTCATCAGTTCATCTTTTACATACTGCATGTCATCGGCCTTTATCACAGAGGCTGACACAGAGATAAGATTCGGATCGCGGGAGAACTGCGGACCGCCACCAATAAAACGGGCTTTTTGCTCATCCACCACCAGTTTGCGGTACAGGTCGGAGTTCTCGGAAAAAAGTATGGTGGTAAGTATACTTAAGGCAGGCAAATCTTTGTCTTTATCAGAAAAGGCAGGGCCTTTAAAGTTGAGGCTCAAGTATGGCGGAAAGCCTTGCTGCTGCACGTGTGCGTAGCGGGTTTGGGTTTGCTTTGGCTCAGTTGGGATGTTAGGCTTATAGTTACCGCGCTTCCAGTCGCCGAAATACTGTTGTGCCAGGTTGTTTACACGCTCCGGCGTTACATCACCCACCACCACTATGGTAGAATACTCAGGGCGATAAAAGCGATCGAAGAAAGTAAGCGAATAGTCATATTGATTTGGCATGTCAACCACATCCTCGAAAAAGCCCATGGTGGTGTGGGAGTAAGTATGCTTGTTAAAGGCGGTGCTTACCAGCTTTTCGTACAGCTGCTGGTAGGGGTTGGCAGAGTTCTTTGTATACTCACCTTTTACCGCACCGGCCTCTGTTTTAAAGTCGTGCACGCTATACTTTAGGTTCTGGAAGCGGTCAGCCTCTATTTCAAACATCTTGTCCAGCATCTCGGCGTTGCCCGTCATATGGTACACAGTTCTGTCGATGGAGGTGTTGGCGTTGGCGGCGGCACCCATTTCTTTCATAATGTCGCCGTAGGCTTCTTTGCTATACTTGTCTGTACCCCGGAACATCATATGCTCAAAGAAGTGGGCAAAGCCGGTTTTTCCTTTCTCTACCTCTTCACGC
Source organism: Pontibacter sp. H249 (assembly GCF_037892465.1). Lineage (NCBI taxonomy): Bacteria > Pseudomonadati > Bacteroidota > Cytophagia > Cytophagales > Hymenobacteraceae > Pontibacter > Pontibacter sp. H249. The sequence continues at coordinate 95,942 of NZ_JBBKTR010000003.1, forward strand.
GATCCGGCACGCACCACAATGTAAAAGGCTGCCAATCCAGGGCTGTTGTAAGGCACCGTAACCACATTCAGGCCATTGTCCAGCTTTTTCTGGTGGATAGGGTAGGGCAAGATTTTTTCTTTCTGGCTGCTTTGTGCCATCGCCGCCGAAACGACAAACATCAAAAGCAGCAGGAGGGCTACTATTCTGTTTTTCATACTAGCTTTATTTAGTTTGATTTAGTTACAGATTATGATTCTACGGTATTCCTTTAGTTAAATATATAAATTTTACCTGTTTTACCCTGTGTTGTTGCAGTGCGAAGTATAAAATCGCCCAGGCTCATACTTTTATCGACTAAGAACTGATGGCGTGTACGTTTGGTAAAACAAAAAGGCCACAGCTTTTGCAGCTGTGGCCTTTTCTGGTGAGTAAAGTATAAAGCTAAACCAGTTCCGGTTCCTTGTCGTGCCTCTCTACTGTATCAACAGCTATTTCTGAGTTCGTCGTCTCTACTAAACCAACTTCTGGCTCCGGATTAAATTCACCTTCCCAACGGGCAACAACGGCAGTGGCCAAGCAGTTACCAGTAACGTTTACAGAAGTACGAGCCATGTCCATTAGCTCATCAATACCAAGTATGGCAAACACTGGCCACACCGGCAGGTCGAAAGAGGCAACGGTGCCTAAAAGTATAACCAAAGAGGCGCGTGGCACACCGGCCACACCTTTACTGGTCAGCATCAGTGTAAATACCATCACCAGTTGCTGCTCCCAGCTTAGCGGGATACCGGCAGCCTGGGCCACGAAAACAGAAGCAAGGGCTAAGTATAAAGTAGTGCCATCCAGGTTAAAGCTGTAGCCGGTTGGCATTACAAAGGCAACAATTTTACGAGGCACACCCAGTTTCTCCATTTCTTCCATGGCGCGTGGCAGGGCAGCCTCAGAACTGGTGGTGGCAAAGGCAATAGAAACCGGACCAGAAATAGCCTGCAGGAAACGCTTGATCGGAACTCTGGCAATAAGCGCCACCGGCAGCAGCACCAGTAGGCAGAACGCAATAAGCGCTACATATAGCGTAGCCAGCAACTGAAACAGGTTAACCAATATGCCTAATCCCATATGACCTACTGTGTACGCAATGGCAGCACCCACACCCACCGGAGCAAAGTACATGATGATGTTCGTAAACTTGAACATGGTTTCCGAAAGGCTCTCGCAGAAATCGAGCATCGGTTTGCGCTTCTTCTCGCTCACCATGGCTAGTCCAATGGCAAACAGTACGCTAAATACCACAATTTGCAGCACCTGCCCTTCGGCAACAGACTTGGCAATGTTCTCAGGGAACACGTGAAGTATGATATCGGAAGTTGTTTGCTTGGCTGCCGGAGCAATTTCATCGTTTACCTCGGCCAGGTTCATGCTGATGCCCTCGCCGGCCTTACTGATGTTGATAGCTGCCAAACCAATGAAAAGGGCCAGCGTAGTCACGATCTCAAAGTATACAATGGCCTTCCAGCCCATGCTGCCCACCTGCTTCAGGTTGGAGTGGCCGGCTATGCCCACCACCAGCGTGGCAAAGATAAGCGGCGCGATAATCGTTTTGATCAGTTTAAGAAAGACCTTGCTGAGCACGTTCAGGTTGGTGGCAAAGCTCGGGAAGTCGTAACCAATCTCAGCGCCTACCACCATACTGATCAGGATCCAGGTAGTAAGGGAGCGCTTCTGCAGGCCGTACATCAGCAAGACGCCTATGCCGGCCCAACGCACAGCCGTCAGCACATCCGCCGACAATGAGATAAAGCTGTACTGTTGAAGTACAGTGAGTATGGCCGCTATGGTAATGGTAACCAGCGTAGCCAGCGGGAGAAATGATTTTTTCATAAAATGAATATAAGGGCAGTTAGTTTTGAGGCCGCTGCCGGGTAAATTCTAATCTCTGTAAAACCTTGCCCCAAAGACTCCAAAACAAAGAAAAATGCTATGGGCACAGCTACAAAAATTTAGCAAATATAGATGCAAAATGCACATTGGCAAATAGCAGGAAGCCTTAATCAAAAATAAATTTTTGTAGAATTAATGGCGCAGGAAAAGGCAGTGCAAAATTGTACCTGTTTATATGCTTTTTCTGGTGTTAAACACGTATGCAAGTATAAATTTACTCACCTCACTTAAATACCATATGCTTACTTGGCAGATAGAGGCGTTGCACCTGAAGCTGAAGTATAAAACCAAGGCAGCAGTGTGCTCCGGGCAGGCCAGAATTAACTTTCTGGTGCAGGTTTCGGATGGTGCGCTCAGCGGTTTTGGGGAGGCTGCACCTCAGCTTAGGTTTGGAGAAACTCCGGAATTGCTGCTGCAACAGTACCAGGTGCTGCTGTTGGCAGGCCTTGCCCAAGTTAAAAGTATGGAAAACCTACTGGAGCTGCTCACAGAACACCAGCCTATTAACTCGCTCCGCTTTGCCGTAGAGGCCGCCTACCTGCATTACTACTGCCAGATAAATACTATCCCGATTAACCAATTGCTGGGGCAACGGCCTCCACATAACCAGCCCACCAGTTTCTCGTTGCCAGCCATGGAGCCGGAATTAGCATTAGCATACATGCAGCAACAGCGTGTAAACAGGTTTTGCTGCTTAAAGCTAAGAGTAACACCTGAAATAGATGCGCAATTAGTTAATAACCTGCTGCGCATTTCTGATAGGCCCCTGATGCTGGAAGGTTGCGAAAGCTGGAACGACCCAGATGCCTTATTATACTTTGTGAATGCCCTGGATAAAGACAGAGTAGTATCCATTGAACAACCTATGCCTGCCTCTATGGGACATGCTTATGCCCACATAAAAAGCAAAATGCCCATACCTGTAATTGCCGATGAGTCTATCACGGATGAGGCCGATTTTGATCTGCTGCGCGAGGAGTTCCACGGTGTAAACATCAAATTAATGAAAGCAGGCGGTTATTTAAATGCTGTGCGGCTACTGCGGCTGGCCCGCAAGTATGGCATGATGACCATGATCGGCTCTATGGTAGAAACTTCGCTGGGCATCTGGTGCGCCATGCAGCTAAGCAGCGGTTTTGATTTTGCCAGCCTCGACGGCTTTCTGATGCTGACAGAGGAACCCTTTAAGCTGGTAAAGGAGCATAATGGCATCTTATACCTGAAATAGCAGCGCTAGCCTTGCATGGTGTAAAAGAAAGAATACTATCTTTATGGTTTGGTAATTTTTAATTTCTTGAAACTTTTTTAAATTAATTCTGTTGATGTGTTTGTACATTAAATGTATGTACATATATTTGCATCAGCATTATGAGAGACTTTGAATCTATGAAGATTGAAGACGAAATAAAGCAGAAGACCTTTAAAAGTGCACATCAGAAGGCATTTATCAACGTGGTGTATACTTCCGGGTGGCTACAGCAGCAGCAAGCGTCGCTTTTTAAGCCGTATGGCATTACGCTTCCGCAGTTTAACATCCTGCGCATTTTGCGAGGTCAGCACCCGGAGCCTGCAACTGTTAGTTTGCTGATAGACCGCATGCTGGATAAAACATCCAATGCATCCAGAATTGTAGATAAGCTGGAGGCAAAGGGGCTAGTAACACGCAAGCAGTGCCCATCAGACCGCAGAACAGTAGATGTGCTGATAACAGATAAAGGACTTGCTTTATTAAGTGAGATGGAAGGTATGGCCGGTGGCGAAGTAACCGGCATCAAAAACCTGACCGATGAGGAAGCTTTACAGTTGAGCAACCTGCTGGACAAGATCAGGGACTAAACCAGAGATCAGAATTTAAAAATTACCAAATACAGAAATAGATAAGTTTAATATGAAAAAGTTAGTAATCCTTGCTTCTTTAGCGTCTGCAGTAATGTTTACAGCTACTGCCGGCAATACCCCAAAAGCCACTGCAACTACAGAAGTGGCAAACCCTGCTAAAGGCCGTGTTTATAATGCGGTAGTAGAGAAGAGCGAGATCAAGTGGAATGGTAAAAAAGTAACTGGTGAGCATTATGGCGCCATCAGCCTGAAAAGCGGTAACCTTACCGTAGACAAAAATAAGGTAACTGGTGGTAAGTTCGTAATCGACATGAACTCGATCACGGTTGAGGATATCAAGGATGCTGAGTACAACGGCAAACTGGTTGGCCACCTGAAAAACGATGACTTCTTTGGTGTAGACAAATTCCCGACAGCTACTTTCGAGATTAAGTCGTTGGCTCCAATTGCGAAAGCTGCTGCCGGAAAGCCGAACTACAAAGTAAACGGTTTACTTACGATTAAAGGTATTACTAAGCCAGTACAGTTCCCGGCTACAATTACAGTTAAGGATGGCGTGGCAACTGCTAAAGCCGATGTAACTGTAAACCGTGCGCAGTACGATGTGAAGTATGGCTCTGAGACATTCTTCGGTAGCTTAGGTGATAAAGCAATCATGGATGATTTCACAGTATCATTTAACGTAACTGCAAAGCAGTAATTAAGTATCTAGTTTTAGATTTCCGCCCCACTCTGGCAACAGGGTTGGGGCGGTTTTCTTTTACAGGCATCCTATGTTAAAACAGAACGTATGATTCTGTTTTTGAAATATTTATTAGTAAAACAATAACGATAAAGTTTTGTTGTTTAAATTAATGTAGGTACATTGAATTTAATAATGAATACTCATAAACCATAACATCATGAAAAAAACAGCTTTTTATGCCAGCTTTATGGCAGTAATGTTTTTAGCTGCCTGTGGCAACGAGAACACCCAAACAGCAGAAACTACAGAAGTAACTACAGAGGCTGCGGCTACCGGCGAAGGCGAAGTATACCAAGTGGCGCAGGACCAGAGTTCTGTTAAATGGTATGGCGAAAAAGTGTTAGGCAAGCACGATGGAGAGATTAACTTGGAAAGCGGTCAGTTAAGCGTAGCAGGTGACCAACTGACCGGTGGCAGATTTGTGATGGATATGAAGAGCATCTCCAACACCGACCTAACGGATGAGGAGCAGAACGGTAAGCTGGTTGGCCACCTGAAGTCTGATGATTTCTTCGGTGTTGAAAAATATCCGACAGCTACTTTCGAGATAACAAGTGCTTCTCCGATTGCCAGTGCAGCAACTGGCCAGCCAAACTACGATGTAAAAGGTAACCTGACCATAAAAGATAAAACAGAAGAAATAAGCTTTCCGGCAACTGTTACAGTTAATGGCAACACTGTAAATGCAAAAGCCGATGTAACTGTAGATCGTTCAAAGTTTGATGTGCGTTATGGCTCTGAAACGTTCTTCGGCGACCTTGGCGACAAAGCGATTTCTGATGAGTTTAGATTAGCTTTAGATGTAACAGCTACAAAATAGCAGCATCTGGGTAACAGAAAAGCCGCTTTGGGTTTGATCCCGGAGCGGCTTTTGTTCTTTATTGCCACAGGCTTTTCTATCTTTGGCCTTTATACCTCCTGTAATTATGAAAAATATACAAGCCATACTTTGTGCCGGATTTATACTTTGCGCTTTAGCTTTTACTTCCTGCAACCGCACAGAAACCACCGATCCGCAGCAGATTGTTAACCAAGCTATTGTGGCACATGGTAGCCAGCAACTGGATCAGGCGGTCGTAACTTTTAAGTTTAGGGATGTACGTTACCGCGTGCTCCGCGATCAGGGCGCATTTGTGTACAGCCGCACCTTTACCAACGACACCACCGGCCAGCGCATACATGATGTAATGAGCAACAGTGGCTTTAAACGCACTGTAGATGATGTAGAGGTAGAATTGCCTGAGGAGCGCCAGAAGGCTTATACTGCATCTATTAACGGAGTGGTATATTTTGCGCTGCTGCCTTACTTCTTAAACGATGCCGCTGTGCAGAAAGAGTATTTAGGTGAGGCAAAAATACAGGGAGAACCCTACCACAAAGTAAAAGTAACCTTTGCACCGGATGGCGGCGGTGAAGACCATGAAGATATCTATGTGTATTGGTTTCACCAGTTGCGCCACACGATGGACTACCTGGCTTACAGTTACGAAGAAGAAGATGGCAGGGGCAGCCGCTTCAGGAAAGCCATAAACCCACGCAAAATAGGAGGGGTGCTGTTCCAAAATTACTACAACTATACTTCCAAAGAGCAGTTTCCGCTGGAGAACTACGATAAAGCTTTTGAGGCTGGCACACTAGAGAAGGTGTCGAATATTAATTTAGAGGAGATACAGGTGTCGGAGTTGTAGTGGTTTATAAGCAGCTTATACCTTTCACGTCATTTCGAACGGTAGTGAAAAATCTTAATCAGGCTTTGTTGAATTAAAAGATGTGCAGGATTTCTTCCGTTAACGATTAACCCACCCCTAACCCCACCAAACAGGGGAATTAAGTAATGTTTATTTTCAAACTATAACCTATTCAACTTCAAATTCCTTAGGCAATTCTACCGGCAGGGGCTTATTGCGGTCGTGGATTTGCTGCAGGTAATCGTCAATCGAGTCTTTATACTCCAGGTGATAGTCTTCGTGCAGATTTTTGCGGATGAGCTGAATGGTTTTGAGCAGCAAACGGGCCGTAGAAGTATAAAATACCTTATAATAGCTATCGAACTGGCCGGTATAGTTTCGGAAGATGATATCTAGAGTATACAAATGTAGCTCTACTTCGCCTTTTTTGTCTTTGGTGATGCGCTTGAAACGGGCAATCTCTTTTGCTGCTTTACGTAACGCCTTTGCCAGGGCTTTGGGCAAGCTGCGGCCTGTGGCGTGCATCAGTAACTCATGTATCACATCCTGGCTTTGCTCCTGCAGTTCTTCCAGCGTCAATTCGCCCAGTTCGTAAGAAAATATGTCGTAAAGCTCGGCATCACGGCGCACAGCCTTCAATAAGAGTGCTTCCTTTTCCTTATCGCTGAGTTGTTTAACAGCTTTTTTGAAAGATGCAGATGGTGCAGGCATAGGTATTTGGGTATTGTTTAAACGCGCTATAGCCTACGTTACCAAAGGCTAAAAGTATAAGAAGCTGCACTTTAGTGGTGCAGCTTCTTGCAAAAGTATACATAAACTCAAGTTACGTAAGATTTTTTCTGCGGATGTTTAACCCACCCCTAACCCCTCCGAGGAGGGGATTTTACTCGTGCATGTAATTCCCCTCCTCGGAGGGGTTAGGGGTGGGTTATCTATAATAGTCTGGAGCTCATAAACGCTGCATTTCACAACTTCTATTAATTTAACAACTTCTATTAATTTAAAGACTAGCTTCTGTAGTTTTCAAATTCTCGTCGAAGTACTGTGTTACCTTACGCATCAGGTGCACGCGATCTTTGCCTCTAACATTATGCGGGTGGCCCGGATAAACAAAGTAATCCAGCAAAATGCCTTTGTCTACAGCGGTTTTAAGGTACTGCAGGCTGTGCTGCCATACTACCACATCGTCTACAGTGCCGTGGATCATCAGCAGTTTCCCTTTCAGGTTTTGCACATGGTTTAGCAGATTGGCTTTTTCATAGCCCTCTGGGTTTTGCTCCGGAGAATCCATGTAGCGCTCTGTGTACATTACTTCGTAGTACTTCCAATCGATAACCGGACCACCGGCTACACCAACTTTAAACACATCCGGAGTGCGGGTCATCAATGAAGTAGTCATAAAACCACCGTAGCTCCAGCCATGCACGCCCATGCGGTTGGCATCCACGTAAGGCAATGATTTTAGGTATTCTACACCTTTCAGTTGGTCTGCTACTTCCGGTGTGCCCATCTGGCGGAACATTGCCTGCTCGAAAGCCAGACCTCTGTTCCCTGACCCACGGGAATCAAGGGTGAACACAACATAACCTTTCTGCGCCATCAGGTGCATCCAAAGGTTTGCTCCGCCTAGCCAGTTATTTGTAACCAGCTGCACATGCGGCCCACCGTACACATACACTACTACTGGGTACTTTTTGCTTTTGTCCATGTTCGGAGGCGTGATCATGCGGCCATAAAGGTCGGTGCCATCTTCTGCCTTCACCGTTACCATGGTTGTTTCGCCTAAGTTATAGTCTGTAAGCGGGTTTTTAGCAGTTAGAAGGATTTGCGCTACTTTACCGTTGCTGGCAAGTATAGTAATCCTGCGTGGTGTATCCTGGCTGCTGAAGTTATCGATGATATACTTTCCGGTTGGGCTAAGGCTGGCGTTATGCGTGCCTTTTTCCTGGGAGATGCGCTTGCTCTTGCCGTTGTTCAGGTTAACGCTGTAAATGTGGCGCTCCAGCGGACTTTCGGCAGTAGAAGTAAAGTATAACTCGTCACCTTTCTGGTTAAAGCCAAGTATATCGGTAACCATCCAGTTACCTTTGGTTAGTGTGCGGATTTCCTTGCCGTTGGTGTCGTACAAGTATAAATGGTCGAAGCCAGTGCGTTCGCTAACACGTACAAACTGGTTAGCTTTGCCTGGTACAAAGTATAAGCCGTGCTCCGGCTCCACATACTTGTCGTGTTTCTCTTCCAGCAGTGTTTTCACAAAATTTCCCGTTGCAGCCTCATACTGGTTCAGCTTCATGTGGTTCTGGTCACGGTCAACTACAGCAACGTATAGTTGCTTGCCGTCCGGGCTCCATGTAATGTTGGTCAGGTATTGCTCGGCCGGCTCACCGGTTTTCAGGTAGGTAGTGGCTTTGGTGTCGAGGTTATAAATGCCTACTGTTACGTGGTGGCTCTTGCCGCCTGCCATTGGGTATTTAATGGCATTTTGCTTTGCTGGCAACGGGGCAACATCTACCAGCGGGTAGTCTGTCACCATGCTTTGGTCCATGCGGTAAAAAGCCAGCTGCTTACCGTTAGGTGCCCAGAACGTGCCTTTTGTAATGCCAAACTCGGAGCGGTGTGCTGCCTGGCCGTTTACAATGCCTTCGTTGGCCTCTCTGGTAACAGCTACATCCGGCGCACCCGGAGCAGATACAAACAAGTTGTTGCCTTTGGTATAAGCCACACGCTGCAGGGTAGGGTCCAGTTCAGCGTTCTCAGCCTCTGAAGTATAGGTTGCTACAGCTGTTGCTTTGCCGGTATTCAGGTTGTAATGGTAAACGGTGTTCTGGGTGTTTAATACCATGGTGTTAGCATCGACCCACTGCATTGCCGGAAAGCCGTTCAGCTTTTTAGCTCCTGCTGCCTCTAAAGCGCTGCTCAGTTTGCTTAGCGTAAGTGCCTCGCTTTGCTTGCCTGTACCGGCGTTGCCACGAATCAGTGCCTGCTCGCCATTGCTTTGCTTGATAAAAGTATAATCCTCTGTTCCGGCCGCCCAATTAAGCTGGCGCAGGTTCTCAGGCTGAAGCACCGGGTTAATGATGGCGTCTTCCATGGTCAGCATTTTATTCTGGGCCTGCAACTGCATAGAGGCAGCCACGAACGCAAGTATAAAAGCCAGACCTTTAAAATGGTTAGATAATGTCATTTAGCTTATGTATGATTTGTTCTGTTTAATCGATATGCAAGAAAGCACGAATAAGCTTACAGAGCAAAAACTGAGCCTTTTATGGTAGACCAAAATATCCTGATTTAACTTGCGGTTAAAGGAATCATAGCCCCGCCGGAATTGTTTAAACTTATGCCTTTTACTGAGTATAACATTAGCCGGCAGAAACGGTTTATACTTAGGGTATTGCTTCGTTTAGTGCTTTGTATTTCGTAATTTTGTGCTATGAATTGGGAGACAGATATTTTACATAAAGAAGATTTTGACGTTGCCTTGCTGGAGGAAACAACCGACCTGCGCAACCTGGTAGTTTACAACGATGACGTGAACACATTTGACCATGTGATCGAAACACTCATTAAAGTATGCGGCCATACGGCTGAGCAGGCAGAGCAATGCACCATGCTGATCCATTATAAAGGCAAATGCACGGTAAAAGTAGGCTCTTTTGAAGAGTTGAAAGGCATGTGTACTTCGCTGCACCAGAAAGACCTGTCGGCGGACATAGAATAGTTTAGGAGGTTAGATGAATTTTCCGTCGAAGTTGATTGAGAATGCCGTGGAGGAGCTGGCAAAGCTGCCCGGTATTGGAAGAAAAACGGCGCTGCGCCTGGCACTGCACTTGTTAAAAGAGGAGTCTGAAGAAAGCTTTTCGCTGGCTGAAGCCCTGGTGAAGATGCGCACAGAAGTAAAGCACTGCAAAACGTGCCATAACATCTCTGATACCGAGATCTGCAGCATTTGCTCTAACCCTTTACGCGACAGAAACCTGCTTTGTGTGGTGAGTGATATCCGTGATGTGATCGCTATCGAGAATACCTCGCAGTATAAAGGTCTGTACCATGTTTTGGGTGGTGTTATTTCGCCGATAGAAGGCATTGGCCCGTCAGACCTGCACATCGATTCGCTGCTGGAGCGTTTGCCAAATTCAGAGGTAAAGGAGTTGCTGCTTGCCATTAGCCCAACCATGGAAGGCGATACCACCGCTTTCTACCTTACCCGAAAACTCCGCGACCATAACATACGCATTACCACTATTGCACGCGGTGTGCCGGTAGGAGGTGAGCTGGAGTACACTGATGAAATTACCCTTGGCCGAAGTATAGTGGAAAGGACTGTTTACGGTAAAGTATAAAGTATAAAAATAGTGTTGATAAAGCCCCTGCTGTAAAGCGGGGGCTTTTTTGTTTTCAGCGCCGTATCCAACCACCCCTAGCCCCTCCTTATCCAAGGCGGGGAATTTTTACTTACTGCTTCATCTTTCATCACAATAGCAACTGTTCTTCTCCTTTGTCATCCTGAAAGGATCTTGGTAGAAGGGAGGTTAAGCACCAGCTACACAGTTTAAACCTCTGCAAGAGTAGTAGCATAGTTCCCCGCCTTGGATAAGGAGGGGCAGGGGTGGTTGGACACGGGGCTGCAGATTTGGGGACAAGGATGTCCCCTGCAGATGGGTTCCGGACAAGGAAGTCCAAAACAGCTAAGATTATGAAAATTATACTTTTGTCAAGTATTAGCTCCTTCCCCTGTTTTGGGGGTAGGGGCCCTCTTTAAAAGGGGAGGGCAGGGGGAGGTAACAAACCTTCAGCTGTTTTTCTGGAAAGTGTGTGGCATTATGAGTAAATTGCCGGCTTAATTACAATTACTTATGCACGAACTCGAAGAGGCGAAAGCCATACTTTCAGATAGAATCTCTGCTTTGTCAGAATCACAGACAATTGCCATGGCTAAAAAAGCCCGTGAACTGGCTGCACAGGGATATGATGTGATCAACTTAAGTTTTGGCGAACCTGACTTTCAGACGCCGCAATATATTAAAGATGCTGCCAAACAGGCCATCGACGAAGGCTTTACCTTTTACACACCTGTTGCCGGTTACCCGGAGCTGCGTCAGGAAATAGCTAAAAAATTTAAGCGCGACAATAACCTGGATTTTGCTCCGGAGAATATTGTGGTATCGACAGGTGCCAAGCAAAGTATAGCCAATGCGGTACTGTGCCTTACAAACCCTGGCGATGAGGTGATCATTTTCTCGCCTTACTGGGTATCTTATGAAGAGATCGTAAAGCTGGCAGAAGGTACGCCGGTGCCATTGATGGGCCGCCTGGAAAACGACTACAAAGTAACGGGCGAGCAATTGGAGCAAGCTATTACATCTAATACCAAACTTATCATGTACTCGTCGCCATGCAACCCGACCGGCGCTGTATTTAGCGAGGAAGAACTGCTGGAAATTGCGAAGGTGATCGAAAAGTATCCGAATATTTATGTAATAGCCGACGAGATCTACGAGTACATCAACTTCGAAGGCAGGCATGCAAGTATGGCCAGCATTGAGTCGGTGCGTGATCGCGTAATTACCATCAATGGCTTCTCGAAAGGCTATGCCATGACGGGATGGCGCGTGGGTTACCTGGCTGCCAATAAAGAAATTGCCGCTGCCTGCGATAAAATGCAGAGCCAGATAACTTCCGGTACCTGTTCTATTGCCCAGAAAGCCGCTACTGCTGCCCTTAAAGGTGGCAATGCATCGTCGCTGGAGATGACGGAGGCTTATCGTCGTCGCCGTAGCCTGGTGCTGGACCTGATGCAGGACATCCCGGGATTCCAAACCTATGTGCCAGCAGGTGCTTTCTACATATTCCCGGAAATCAGTTCATACTTTGGTAAGAGCTATAATGGTAAAGTAATTAACTCTGCACTGGACCTGAGTATGTTTATACTTACAGATGCACATGTGGCAGTGGTAAGCGGCGAGGCTTTTGGCGCTCCGCAATGTATCCGTTTCTCTTACGCCACTTCCGACGATAAACTGGTAGAAGCACTTCGCCGCATTAAAAACAGCCTGGCTAAACTTCAGTAATGGATCAGATCAATAGTATAGAAGAACTGTTCGCTGCTTTTGATAAGCTAACAGTTTTAATTGTGGGGGATGTGATGATCGACTCTTACCTGTGGGGTAAGTCTACGCGCATTTCGCCGGAGGCACCGGTGCCAATTGTAAACGTGGTGAAGCGTGAAAAGCGATTGGGTGGTGCTGCCAACGTAGCCCTTAACATACAGGCTTTGGGTGCCACACCATTGCTTTGCTCTGTTATCGGCGACGACCAGGATGGAGCAGATTACCTGCGTTTGATGGAAGACAAAGGCCTTTCTACGGAAGGTATCGTGCAGAGCCCGGAGCGTGTAACCACCATCAAACACCGCATTATTGCCGGAGCACAACAACTGTTGCGCGTAGACTCCGAAATAGAACTTAACCTGGTTGAGCACGAAGAACGCCACCTGGAGGAGCGTTTTGTGCAGCTGCTGGAGAAAGCCGATGTGATTATTTTCGAGGATTACGACAAAGGTGTTTTTTCAAAAGAGAACATTCAGCGCTTTATAGAGCTGGCCAACGAACAACGTATACCCAGCGTGGTAGACCCTAAAAAGAAGAACTTCCTGAGCTACATAGGCTGCACGCTGTTCAAGCCAAACCTAAAAGAATTGCGCGAAGGCCTTAAAGTAGACTTTGCTGACGAAAACCTGCATGCCTTTGAAGAGGCGGTAGCTACTTTGCAAAAAGGCCTGCAAACAGAACAAGTACTGGTGACCTTATCAGAGAGAGGAGTATTTATTGCAGACGGCGGCGAGAAAACATACATCGAGGCACACCGCAGGTCCATTTCTGACGTATCAGGAGCTGGTGATACAGTAATAAGTATAGCAGCACTTTGCATGGCGCTTGGTACATCTCCACAGTTTTTGGCCGGCTTGAGTAACCTGGGTGGTGGCCTGGTGTGTGAGCAGGTAGGTGTAGTGCCTGTAAATAAACAGCGTCTGTTCGAAGAAGCCAAACACTTCGGACTTTTCGAAAAACATGAATACCGAAACGCTTAATCGTGTACTTTACGGAAGTAAGCTAACAGCCTACGCCATTATGCGCCGCAGCACCTATGTGCTGTCGGTGCTGGCAGTAGTGCTTTTGATTATTGCGCATGGTGTAGTAGAGAGCCCGTTGCGGCTGCAGATGCTATTTTATGCAATCGACGTCATTTTTGCAGTCTTTGTCATCATCTACTTTCTCCGTATACTTTACACCTTCGAGCGTGTCAAGTTTCTGAAACGTACATGGTTCGAGGGCATACTTATGGGCGTTATTCTGGTAAACCAAGTGGGTACGTACTTACTTGGTTTTCCGGTTGTTTATAACATATTCGAAGGTATAGGTATACCGCTTTCAGTTGAGTTTTACCGGGTGCTGGTGTCGCTATACATGCTGGTGCTGCTTATAATTGAACTGCTCGAAACAAAAGTGCACCTTAAAACCCTGCAGCTAAAACCTTCCATCACCTTCATTTTAAGTTTTTTGTTGCTTATCTCGATAGGCACAGCTCTTTTCATGCTGCCCAAAATGACCAATGCCCCGGAGGGTATGCGTTTCATTGATGCCCTGTTTATGGCAACAAGTGCATCGTGTATTACTGGTCTTGTAGTGGTAGACCCAGGTACGTACTTTACTTTTTCGGGGCAAGTTGTGCTGCTGATATTGGTACAGCTAGGCGGGTTAGGAGTGATGACTTTCGCTACTTTTTTTGCCTCTCTCATGCGCCAAGGTATTAGTATAAAGCACCACATAGCACTGCATGAGGTAATGGATAGCGAATCGCTTTTCTCAACTAAAGGGCTGCTGCGAAAACTAATCATACTTACTCTTTCTATTGAGCTGATCGCAGTCTTTTTGGTTTTTATGTCGTGGGGGGCAGAGGCTAAATTTGAGAGCTTGAGTCATAAAATATTTTACTCTGTATTTCATGCTATCACGGGCTTTACCAATGCAGGCTTTTCCCTTTACCCCGAAGGGTTGTATACAGAGCCGATCCGATACTCGTATGCGCTGCACTTAATCATGGTAGCACTTATCCTGCTTGGCGGTATCGGTTTCCCTACTTTACTGGATGTTTTCTCTCCGAGATCTATGCGCCGGCGCTTAAATGCACCCTGGAAGAACTGGAAGTTATTGTCCAGGGTAACTATTTATACTTCAGCGGCACTTGTAGCCTTCGGAACCATTATATTTTTTCTGTTGGAGTACTACAACTCTTTGTCGCACCTGAGCTTTGCTGAGGCATTGGTTGCTTCAATTTTTCAATCTGTTACTACGCGCTCTTCAGGGTTTAATACAGTGGATATGTCTAGTCTGGCTTCCCCTACATTGCTGCTACTCATGTTCCTGATGTTTATCGGTGCTTCGCCGGGATCTATGGGGGGAGGTATTAAAACGACTACTTTTACAGTGATCATCATTTCAGTAATAGCCACCATCCGGAATAAGCGCAACATCGAGATTGCCAATCGTACAATACCTGCTGCGGTTTCGTATAAAGCTTTCGCTGTTTTTACATTCGCAGCGCTCATCAACCTTATCTTTATATTCCTGCTTTCTATAACCGATTCCCAATTCGATTTTATCAGGTTGGCATTTGAGCAAGTGTCTGCATTTGGTACAGTTGGTCTTAGTACAGGTATTACGGCTGGTTTATCGGATATGGGTAAACTGTTGATCTTATCCTCGATGTACATTGGCAGGGTAGGTACACTTACAGTAGCCGTAGCCCTTAGCTCACGTGCCTATACTACGGCATACAAATATCCGGCTACGCACCTGGCAATAGGTTAAAAGTTCTTGATAATAAATGGGTAAAAAGAACAAACTTTCAAAATTCGAAAGTTACCTTTGCAGGTCTGTTATAGCACTACAATGCCCTGATGCAGGCAAATCAGATTGTTAAAGAAATGAATACAGAAACACTAAACAGGGTGCTATATGGCAGTAAGCTTAGAGCTTACGCTATCATGCGCCGCACCACCTATGTGCTGTCGGTGTTAGCGGTGGGCCTTCTGATATACGCGCATGGAGTAGTAGAAAGCCCGGTAAGGCTGCAAAATTTGTACTATGCCATAGATGCTATACTTGCCATATTCGTCATTATCTACTTCCTGCGCATACTTTATGCTTTTGAGCGAGGTAAGTTTCTGAAGCGGACCTGGTTCGAAGGAATTTTAATGGCCGTTGTGTTTATAAACCAAATAGGTACCTATTTTCTAGATACACCTGTGGTTTACAATGTATTTGAAGGCATAGGCATACCGCTTTCAGTAGAACTTTATAGGGTTATAGTGTCGCTGTACATGCTGTTACTGCTGGTGGTCGAACTGTTAGAAACCAAGGTTCACTTAAAGGCTGTGCAGCTAAAGCCTTCTATCACGTTTCTGCTCAGTTTTATTTTTCTTGTATTAGTTGGCACCGGGCTTTTAATGCTGCCCAAGATGACCAATGCCCCGGAGGGTATGCGTTTCATTGATGCCCTATTTATGGCAACAAGTGCATCGTGTGTAACAGGGCTTGCAGTTGTAGACCCAGGTACGTACTTCACTTTCTCAGGTCAGGTGGTGCTGTTGTTGCTGATACAGATGGGAGGATTGGGTATACTTACCTTTGCTACATTCTTTGCCTCGCTGATGCGACAGGGGGTGGGGGTAAAGCAACACGTAGCTATGCATGAACTGCTCGAAAGCGAGTCTTTATACTCTACTAAAGGGCTGCTGCAGAAGCTTATTTTCCTGACTTTTTCTATAGAAGCAATTGGCGCTGTTATCGTTTTTGCGACGTGGGGGCCGGCTGCGGAATTTCAAAATTTAGGAAGCAAGATATTCTATTCAGTTTTCCATGCAGTGTCTGCGTTCTGCAACGCTGGGTTTTCGTTGTACCCGGAAGGATTATATACGGAGCCGGTGCGGTTTGCCTACGTAATGCACATGACTATTGCCATGCTCATAATATTTGGTGGCATCGGTTTCCCGACTATATTGGATGTATTATCGCCAAAAGCCATGCGCGAACGCTTAAACTCGCCCTGGAAAAACTGGAAAATGCTTTCTCGCATTACAATTTATACTTCAGCGGCTCTTATACTGCTGGGTACAGTTGGGTTTTTCCTGCTGGAGTACTACAACACACTCTCAGGGCTGAATTTTGCAGAGGCGGTGGTCACGTCATTTTTTCAGTCGGTAACAACGAGAACTGCTGGCTTTAACTCTGTAGATATTTCTGCGCTGAATGTACCAACCTTAATGATGTTCATCTTCCTGATGTTTATCGGTGCTTCACCGGGATCTACAGGAGGAGGTGTCAAGACGACTACCTTTGTAGTTATACTTGTTTCAGTAATAGCTACTATCCGGAATAAGCGCAATATTGAGATCGGCCATCGTACTATTCCGCACTATGTATCATACAAGGCTTTTACCATTTTTACCTTTGCGGCTATACTTAACATCTTCTTTATTTTTGTGCTAACTATAACAGATGCACAGTTTGACATTATGCGACTGGCTTTTGAACAAGTATCTGCGTTTGCGACAGTTGGCTTAAGTACAGGTATAACAGCCGGTTTCTCGGATGCAGGTAAAATGGTGCTGATCCTATCTATGTATATTGGCAGAGTTGGAACGCTTACTTTAGCACTTGCCTTAAGCACAAGAGCAACCTCCACCAACTACAGATATCCGGCTACACACCTGGCAGTTGGTTAATATTTGCCAATTAGCACATAAACACCAAAGCCATACTAAATAACAGTATGGCTTTGGTGTTTATGTGCAGTACATTAAATGGTCGAGCTGGATCGAGCCGAACATTTAGTTATTTCGTGAGGCTAAATGCTAAGGAGGCGATCAAAGCTAAATTGTCCTTTACTGGTCTGCCTTCCCTTTCGAAAACTCTATTCTGGCTTTTGAGCCATCGGGCCTCTACTCTGCAAAGTATGTTTTGATAAGGGGCGTAGTCTAAATTAACAGATGTACCGCTGGTTTTAAAGTTGGCAGATCCAGGCAGAGATATGATTACACCATTCGGGTCAGAATAATATTCAGCTCTTACTGCCGCCGCCCAATAGTCGTTTAGGGCGTAGCGGGCAATTACTACAGGGCTAAACCAGGTCTCGTATGAGCTGCTGCCCTTATACTTTTGTTGTGCGCCAATGTCAAAACCGGTGATGAGTGTAAGTTTTTTATTGATGTAAAACTGCCCGTAAAAATTATTGAAATAGCGCATACGACGGGTACTGTCTGGGGCGTCGGTGCCAACAAAGGTACTCCAGTTTAAAGTATAGCTATCGCTTTGTGTATAATTAACTTGGGTGCCAAAAGAGGGTAACGAATTGCCGGGCACACGCTTTATTCTCTGCCAGCCATTGCAGATCAGTGCAGCAAGTGTCCAGTTATCGTTGGGTGTATACGTTAGCTTAGCCCCTGAAAGAAAGTATGGCGAATTTTCAGCCACCAGGGAGCGTGTCAGGGTTGGATTATGGATTGAGATGGCGCTTTCGAAACCAATATGCGATCCAAATATGCCTGCGTCCAGCCAAAGGGTTTTAGGCTGGTTAAGGGCAATGCCGGCATTTGCCTCAAACACATGCTGCATCACCTCCTCTTCCTGGGCATAGTTATCTGTTGCATAAGTGCCAACCTGCAATGCAATATTGCCACGGTAGCTCTCATGTATAACAGATGCTTTAATAAGGCCTAGGTTTAGATTAAATTCATTGTGCCTGTTATGGTTATATAGAAAAGGCTGTCGGAAGTTTTCGGTAGGCCCGTTAAAATCATAGGCATAAAAAATATCCGCAAATCCTGAAATAGAAATCTCAGGACCTGCGGATACTGCTGTACTGTCTGATTGGCCAAGAGCCGGGTAACTTAAAAGCAGCGTTAAGGCAAGCCAAATTCCTGTTGCTTTTAGTGATTTGTCCGTGGCACCTCTATATCCCAATCATCTAAGATTTAATAATTAACCTTTCAGAACGCTGCTGTACTCCTTTACCGTCTGTATAAAGCATTTTACTTTCTCAGGGTCGGTGTCTGGGTAAACACCGTGGCCAAGGTTGGCAATGTGGCGGTATGGGCCAAATTCCTTTAGCATGTTTTTGGTTTCGCGCTCAATGGTTTCAAAAGAACTGTACAGCAAGCATGGGTCCATGTTACCTTGCAGGGTTTTGTTAGGTCCAATCTCTTGGCGCGACTTGGCTATTTCCATGTTCCAGTCCAAGCCGATGGTTTCGCAGTTCAGTTTGCTGAAGTCTTCCAGGGCAAAGAAAGCGCCTTTGGCAAAAACAGTAACAGGAACTTCGTTGATCGCGTCGCAGATCTCAGAAATATAAGGCAAGGCAAACTCACGGTAATGCGCCGGCGAAAGTATACCTGCCCATGAATCGAATATCTGGATCAGGTTGGCGCCTGCCTCTACCTGTGCTTTTAAGTAAGCAATGGTGGTATCGGTGATCATGCGCAGCAGCTGGTGTGCTAAACGTGGGTTAGTATACAACATACCACGTGCATGAGAGAACGTTTTAGAACCACTTCCCTCTACCATGTAGGCAAGTATGGTCCAGGGGGCACCTGCAAAACCAATAAGCGGAACACGTCCGTTCAAGGCTCTTTTTGTTACTTTAATTGCCTCCAGCACATAGTTTAAATGCTCGTGCGGGTCTGCAACACGCAGGGTTTTCAGATCTTCTTCGGTGCGGATGGTTTTCGGGAACAGCGGGCCGCGCTTCTCTATCATCTCGTACGTACATCCCATGGCCTCTGGTACTACCAGTATATCTGAAAAGATAATGGCAGCATCCACATCCAGGATGTCTACGGGCTGTATGGTAACTTCGGCAGCAAACTCCGGGGTTTCTACCAGTTCCTTAAAGCCACTCAGGCTATTGCGTACTGCTCTGTATTCCGGTAAAATACGCCCTGCCTGGCGCATAAGCCAAACCGGGGTGCGCTCTACTACCTCACCCTTGGCCGCTCTGATAAGAAGATCGTTTTTTAATTGCATGGTGCAAAGATAAGTTAAAATTGCCGATTGTCAGAAGGTGATTGTTATCATCAATCTATAAGATACATACCGGTTTTTAACGTTGTTTTGCCTAAAGCCGATACAAGACTTTTAGTTAAGTAGAGAAAGTATGCCTGTGGATGTAAGGTTTACCCCGATGGACAGCACAATAAAACCCATGATGCGCGATAAAGCAGAAAGGCCCGACTTGCCCATATACGCAACAAGCTGGTGCGAAAAAACAAGTATAATAAACGAGACAGCAGCAACAAGTAATATCGAAAGTATAGTTAGTCCTAAGTTAGTATAGGAAAGACTGCCGGAGTACAAGCCTATACTTACTGCGATTGATCCAGGACCTGAGAGCATGGGCATGGCCAGTGGCGTAAACGAAATATCTTCTTTCTGCAGACCTTCCCGCAACACTCCCTTCGATACTTTTTTGCCACGGTGCGCTTTGCTGGTCAGGAGTTCAAAACCGGCTTTCATGATCATAAGTCCGCCTGCGATGCGGATATCTGATAACCTGATGCCAAAAAAGTTTAGTACATACTGACCGGCAAGGAAAAACACTGCCAGAATACCTACCATGTACAAACATGCCTTTAGTGCCTGCTGGTTACGGCTGACAGGGGTGTCGTCGTGGGTTAGGGTAAGAAAAACTGGCATGGCGCCAAAGGGGTTTACCACGGTAAAAAGTGCCGTAAATGTGGCGAGTAAGATTTCCATAGTTTTAGGTTGTACTCGCCTGCAAAAGTATAGTCCTGTTGTTATGTGTGGGTTAAGTTGCTGTTGTGGATTGGTTAATTGTTTAAGGTTAAACTGTCATCTCGACCCTTGGGAGAAATCTTTATAGAATTCCTTCTGCACTAATTCTATATAGATTTCTCACAACTACGTTGGTCCCTTTCGACTCCCGTCTCAGGCATGTTCGAAATGACAGCTTTTGCTTAAGTTGACGGCATTAGGCCTTGACCTATCCTTGAGAAAAAATATTAGCTTACTACCGCTCTGTAGAGAACAGCGCGAACAAGGCGGATACAATAAAGTTAACCCCGATGGAAAGTACGATAAAGCCCATAATGCGCGAAAGGGCAGCCAAACCTGATTTACCCATATAGCGGGTAAGCTGGTGCGAGAAACGCAGGATAATGTAGCTAACAATGGCCAGCAGAATAATCCCGATCAGGATCATCATCATATCCAGGTAAGAAAGCGATGTGGTAAACAGACCTATACTTATGGCAATAGCGCCGGGGCCGGAAAGCATGGGCATGGCCAATGGTGTAAACGAAATATCTTCTTTTTGCTGCCCTTCTTCCACCACATCCGGAGAGATTTTCTTTTTGCTGGCACCCGGTGTAAGCAGATCAAAGCCTGCCTTCATGATCATTAGTCCTCCGGCAATGCGCAGGTCGTGGATGCGGATGCCGAAAAAGTTTAGTACATACTGACCTGCCAGGAAAAACACTGCCAGAATACCTACCATGTACAAACATGCCTTTAGTGCCTGCTGGTTACGGCTGGCCGGAGTATCGTCCTGGGTAAGGGTAAGAAACACCGGCATGGCCCCGAAAGGGTTTACTACAGAGAATAAGGCAGAAAATGTGGCAAGTATGATTTCCATAAAATGAGTGAGCTCAAAAAAGTATAGCCTTAAATATAGCTTTTAATAGATGTAAGTACAAAGTATAAAATGTATTCGTGGAAATGTATAGGCTAGGACGATGGTGAGATAGAAGTAAATGGCTGTATAAATGCCTGATAATTAAAAATAACTGATAAAATGTCTTTTATCTTTCGTCTTTTGTCTTTTGTCTCCATTCAGAATCCTTATTTTTGAGGATAGATCACCCAAAACCAATCATACCTATGAAAGGAGAAGTAAAGCTGGGCATACTTGGCGGCGGCCAACTTGGACGTATGCTGATGCAAGCCGGACTGGATTTTAACATTTATACCTTAGTGTTAGACCCGGATGAGAATGCACCCTGCAAGCACATCTGCAACGAGTTTTTTACTGGCAGCTTCCGCGATTTTGACACAGTTTACAACTTCGGTAAAAAGTGCGACATACTTACCATCGAGATTGAGCACGTTAACGCTGATGCACTGGAGAAGCTGGAGCAGGAGGGCGTTAAAGTATACCCTGATGCCCAGACCGTTCGCACGATACAGGACAAAGGCCTGCAGAAAGATTTTTACAAAAAGCATAACATCCCGACTTCTGATTTCCTGATCTTAAAGGATAAGGCGGAGCTGGAAGAAAACCTGCACTTTTTGCCTGCTTTCCAGAAGCTGCGCCGCGAAGGCTACGATGGCCGTGGAGTAACCAGACTAACAGGAGCAGAGGATACAGCAAAGGCTTTTGAAGAACCGTCGGTGCTGGAGAAGCTAGTGGATTTTGAGAAAGAGATATCAGTTATTGTAGCGCGTAACGAAAGCGGTGAGGTAACAGCCTTTCCGGTAGTAGAGCTGAGCTTCCATCCGGAGCACAACCTGGTTGATTCGCTTTTTGCGCCTGCCAACGTGCCGTACAAGTTGCAGCGCCTGGCCATAGAGATTGCTACCCGTGTGATAGAGAGCTTTAACATGGTGGGTATACTTGCCGTGGAAATGTTCCTGACCAAAGACGGGCAAATACTTGTAAACGAGGTCGCGCCGCGTCCGCACAACTCTGGACATCATACAATCAAGGCAAACTATACTTCGCAATACGAGCAGCACCTGCGTGCCATACTTAACCTGCCATTGGGCTCTACCGAAATACAGAGTGCAGCCGTTATGCTAAACCTGCTGGGTGAACCCGGCTACGACGGTGAGGCAACGTATGAGGGCCTGCAGGAAGCGTTGGCAGTGCCAGGAGTATACATCCACTTATACGGTAAAAAGTATACCCGCCCTGCCCGCAAAATGGGACACATTACCGTACTGGGTAAAGATTTAGAAGAGGCGCAGAAACGTGCCGATCAGGTTAAAGACGTAATTAAAGTAAAAGCATAAACCATGGCCGAGCAAACGACATCAACACAGCCCGTAGTTGGCATCATTATGGGCAGCCAGTCCGATCTTAAAGTGATGGACGCAGCTGCTGAAATACTGGAAACACTTGGGGTACCTTATGAGCTTACAATCGTATCAGCGCACCGCACGCCGCACCGCATGTTCGAGTATGCAGAGAACGCCAAAAAACGCGGCCTGAAAGTAATTATTGCCGGAGCCGGCGGAGCAGCGCATTTACCAGGTATGGTTGCCTCTATCACAACTTTACCCGTGATTGGCGTGCCGGTAAAATCGAGCAACTCTATTGATGGCTGGGATTCGGTGTTATCTATACTTCAGATGCCGGGTGGCGTGCCTGTGGCTACTGTAGCTTTAGATGGTGCTTTGAATGCGGGTATACTTGCTGCTCAGATTATTGGTACATCAAACGCTGCTGTAGCAGATAAACTGGATAAGTATAAAACAGGACTGAAGGATAAAGTAATGCGCTCTGTAGAGGAGCTGAAAAGAGGGGATAGGGACTTGGATTAACTATAAGCCTGATCAAACAATAAGAGCCACTAGCAAAGTAAAAGGCTGGTGGCTCTTATTGTTATTTAGAATCCATAACCTAGCAGAATGCTGAAACTTTGAACAGTTGCGTTTAAGTGTAAACCGTCTGACAAAGTATTGTTCTTCTCGTACCGTGCCTCCAGGGTCACGCTATGGTTCTTGAGTGTAGTGCTTATGCCGCCGCCAGCAGTTATGCCATTTATCAGTTTCTGGTAATTTCCCTCACTCAAGGAAACATTATAATCACTGTTTCTCAGGCTGGTGGCTATGTACCTGTTCTCATTTTTAATACAGTAGCCCATCATAAAGCCTGCATTAACAAAAGGCCTAAAACTGCCTTTAGGATAGGTGTATCGGAGTTGAAGAGGGAGCATCAGGTATGCCAGATCATAGTATTGATCATATTTATAAGGAAACTCACCAGTTTTAGAATAAGAACCTGTAAATTTATAAGGTATATACTGGAGCTCAGTTTGCAGGGAAAGCTTCTCACTTATAGTAGGTACGACAATGTTAACTGATATTCCTGCTCCCATTAAATTGTCGTCCCCAAAATTAAATGCCTTCTTGTTTTCATGATCCAGCTTTGCATGGCCTACTATCAGAGCAGGCCCGATCGTAATTTTTGCTTTTTGTTGCTGAAAGCTGCTCTCCTCCGAAGAAGAAACACATTGATTATACTTTGTAACGGCCTTGATCAAAGAGCTCTGGCTTAGGGTAACATACTTCAGATCAGAAGCTGAGAAATTTTCACAGTCGTTAAAGGCAAGATTCAGGCTTCCAATATATTTTTTATTGCTGAAAATATAGGTCTTGCCTGTCTGGGCATCTACTTTCTTGTAGTCGTGCTGCGTAAGCTTAACAAGTAAAGTATCTTTTTGCAGGTAGTAGTGATCTACAACCGACTGGTCGCGGTAATGGTAAAGGCTGGCTCTGCCTCTTGCAAGTACCGTTACAAATAGCTGGCTCATCTCTGTATCAACAGAGTCATTTAGCGGAATAAGTTTAGATTCATAGTTTTTCCTTTCTTTCTGAAATCCATATCCAGAAATATCTGCAGGGATGAACAATTTTGGTTCATCAGTTAAAGACTTTTTAAAATTTACTGCCTGCGCATGTTTCATGCTTCCACGGTAATCAAGGTATCCATTAAGTGTATCACCGTGCTGGATAATATATCCTTTTCTAAAGTCTTGCTGGCTATAGGCTGTAGTTAGGGTTAGTAAAAAGGTGAAGATCAGGTATAGTTGCCTCATTCTTTTGTTTTGTAGCTGTTTGTACAAAGGTGGTCAAACTAAATGCAAGTAAGGATTTAAATAAGAATATTCAAAGTATAAGATATTACCTATATTATTGCATAAAAAATCCCCTGCCGAAACCTCGGCAGGGGATTTTTACTTTATACTTTAAGCTACGGACTACTTGTTGCCGTCTACTTCTTCGTAATCAACATCGGTTACGCCGCTGTCATCAGCTTGCTGCTGGTCGCTTGGCTGGCCATTGCCACCTGCTGCACCTGCATCAGCTCCCTGACCCTGCGTTGCGTTGTACATCTCCTGGGAGGCTGCACTCCATGCATTGTTCAGGTTTTCGATAGCTTTGTCGATTCCAGCCACGTCTTTAGAGCCGTGCGCTGTTTTCAACTCACCAAGTGCGTTCTCGATGTTAGACTTGTTGCCTGCAGATAGCTTGTCGCCATACTCTTTCAGCTGCTTTTCGGTCTGGAAGATCATAGAGTCAGCTGTGTTCAGCTTCTCGATCTCTTCCTTCGCCTTCTTATCAGCTTCTGCGTTGGCCTCTGCTTCCTGGCGCATTTTCTCAATTTCCTGCTCGCTCAAGCCAGAAGAAGCCTCGATACGGATCTTCTGCTCTTTGCCAGTAGCCTTATCACGTGCTGTTACGTGCAGGATACCGTTGGCGTCGATGTCGAATGTTACCTCGATCTGAGGAACACCGCGTGGCGCTGGCGGAATGTCTGACAAGTGGAAGCGACCGATAGTACGGTTATCCTTCGCCATTGGGCGCTCACCTTGTAGTACGTGGATCTCTACAGACGGCTGGTTATCAGAAGCCGTAGAGAACGTCTCAGACTTTTTAGTAGGGATAGTTGTGTTAGACTCGATCAACTTCGTCATCACACCACCCATAGTCTCGATACCAAGTGAAAGTGGCGTTACGTCCAATAGAAGTACGTCTTTTACTTCACCTGTTAATACACCACCCTGAATAGCTGCACCAACTGCAACTACTTCATCCGGGTTTACACCTTTAGAAGGTTTCTTGCCGAAGAACTTCTCAACTTCTTCCTGCACTTTAGGGATACGCGTAGAACCACCTACCAGGATCACCTCGTCGATGTCTGACGTAGAAAGACCTGCATCCTGAAGCGCTTTCTTGCAAGGCTCCATAGAACGACGGATAAGGTCGTCCGTCAGCTGCTCGAACTTAGCACGAGTCAGTTTACGAACAAGGTGCTTTGGAACACCGTCAACCGGCATAATGTATGGTAGGTTGATCTCCGTTTCGTTAGATGATGAAAGCTCGATCTTAGCTTTCTCTGCAGCTTCTTTTAAACGCTGTAGCGCCATTGGGTCTTTACGCAGGTCTAAACCTTCGTCATTCTTAAACTCTTCTGCCAGCCAGTTAATGATCTTAGCATCAAAGTCGTCACCACCCAGGTGCGTGTCACCGTTTGTAGAAAGTACCTCGAATACACCGTCACCAAGCTCAAGTATAGAGATATCGAACGTACCACCGCCAAGGTCGAATACCGCGATCTTCTGATCTTTGTGTTTTTTATCCAAGCCATAAGCAAGCGCTGCTGCTGTCGGCTCGTTAATAATACGTTTTACCTCTAAACCTGCAATCTGGCCGGCCTCTTTTGTAGCCTGACGCTGTGCGTCGTTAAAGTAAGCCGGTACGGTAATTACCGCCTCTGTTACAGTTGTGCCCAGGTAATCTTCTGCCGTAGCCTTCATTTTCTGAAGCACCATCGCTGAAATTTCCTGTGGGGTATACTCTCTGTCGCCGATCTGTACACGAACAGTGTTATTGCTGCCCTGCTGTACTTTGTAAGAAACCTGCTTTGCCTCTTCGCTCACCTCGCCGTAGCTGTGGCCCATAAAGCGCTTGATAGAAGCAATTGTGTTCTGCGGGTTTGTGATCGCCTGACGTTTAGCCGGGTCACCTACTTTACGCTCGCCGTTTCCGTTATCCAAGAAAGCAACGATGGACGGAGTAGTTCTGCGGCCTTCGCTGTTTGGTATAACCACCGGTTCGTTACCTTCCATTACGGCAACGCAAGAGTTGGTTGTACCCAAGTCAATACCAATTATTTTTCCCATTATATAGTTTTATTATATAGTTTCTATTTAATTTTTTCCTGTTGCCAGTAGTATATCAACCCTTGTGCCAAGGCAAATTCGGGCTGTTTTTTATGTCATTCTGTCACAATGCCAGTTCATACTTTCTTTTTTGTCTGCTATTTGAATCCAACTCATGCAGGCAGTCCGCCATTTTTGCAAGGCAGTACCTTAAGGTTTACTTATAGTAAATCATGTAAGTTATTTCAGGAATGTACTGGAGTGTTCTTGTCAAGCGAGGTGCACAGGCTATACTTTACCAAGTGCTTATACTTCTAAAGCTTACGGCATTCAAGCTTACAAATCCGAAGAGGTAACAGATAGTAGGGAATACAGCATCTTTAGCTTCCAAAGTATAATTATAATGTAAGTTGCAAGCAATGTTTTATAAAGGAGTGTTGCAGATAAATATTGAAGGATATACTATGAATTATTTTTGTATTAATCTATAATAGATGTTGACTTTATTTATAATAATACGTATATCAAAACTTCAAAAGGTTGACCAAAAGACATGATTAACCTTTTATAAATCAGGTTTATATACTTTGTATGGGAGCTAGTGTTCAGGAAATTGATATCAATCAAGTTGAGGCAGCTGCGTTAGGTTTTGTGGAGGTGCTTATAGGAGACGCGGTATATAGCCAATTAGAGAATCTCAGCTTTCAATCTGCTTGGGATAAATTGTATGCAGGGTGTTCTTGGGGTACAGTATTTCAGAGCCGTGCTTTTGTGGATTCTTGGTACCGAATATACAAGCAACGGCAGGAGCCAATACTTATAGTATCTGAACATAAAGGCCGCCTTACTGGCTTAGTAGCACTTACTAAAGAACATGGTAGTAAGTTAGTAACAGGGGCCGGAGTAAATGAAGCAGGATATCATGTGTGGTTATCGGAAAATGACTTAGGCGATTTATTCATAAGGGAGGCGCTGCATGAGCTTACATCAAGATTCCCACAATATAAGCTGCTATTTAAGCATATCCCACCTCAGGCACCCTTAGCATGGGTGGAGCATGATCAGAAGCTGAGAAAGCGTTGTGTGCTAAGAACGTTCAGCCGTCCTTTAATGGATTTTAAGACTCCGGATTTAATCATTCAATTTAACAAGAAAAGCTATAGGAGTAAGATTACAAAGCTTAGGAAGCTCGGTGACATGCGTTTCGAAAGAATCATAGACAAGGAGCATTTTGTATCTGTACTAGACGAGCTTAATAGGCAGTTTGATTTTCGCAAGGCTGCCATGCTTAATATCACGCCTTTTCGTAGTGAACCTCTAAAAAAAAATTTGCAGTTAGCCTTATTTGACCAAGGCTTGCTTTATGTAACTGTACTGTTTGTTAATGAGAAACTTGTTGCTGCAAATATTGATACAATTGGAAAAGACAATTGGGTATTTGGGGTAGGAATAAATTCTCACAACCCTACATTCGGGAAATACTCCCCCGGTATTGTGAGCTTTTTAATGCTCGGGCAGCGCCTTTTCGAAGAAGGGGTAGAAGTATACGACCTAACGACAGGAGGGCACAGTTACAAAGAAGGATTGGTAAATGCTCATGACCAGGTGTACGAGTTAAGTATCGGAGGACCTAATTATAGAGTAAAGGCGGTAGTTAAAGAGAAATTATTAATTGCTGTCAAGCAACGCCTTCGTCAGCTAGGAGTAGAGCCTTACAAGTTGCGGGCACAGTGGATGCAGTTGCGGGAGCAGCTAAGGTTGCTTAATGGGGTAGGAAGTGTTCAATTGCTCTACACCGCGCTGTTTAAGACTAAGGTAAAGTGCTATACATTACCGCATCAACTCTCTGATCAGCTGGAAAACATTACGATAAACTGCTTAGACGATTTGCTGTGCTTTAAACAAAAGGGTGGGGCTTTGACACGTTGGGATTTCTCTAAAGAAGCGGAGCGACGCCTACAAGCAGGGGAGCAGGTTTTCTCATTAAGTGAAAACGAGGTGCTGCTGTGCTGTGCTTGGTTATCAGCTACCTCAGGTGCAGCAGTTATTTCCGGGGTATACTATCATCGTTCTGGCTTGGCTGTAATAGTCCCTTTTCTTACTGCAGTAGCTCGTTCTGTAGGGCCGCATGCAGTAGTGGCAGCAGAAGATACAAGATTACAGCGCATACTGGAGGGAGCAGGTTTCAAGGTAGTTTGATCAATTTTGAAGTAACACATTTTATATGGTAAGGTATGCAGCAAGTTTACATCCATAAAGTGGAAACAGAAGAAATAAGTCTGACAGAAGTTTTAGTGGGAGAAGCAGTTTACCACCTGTTACAGGATGAGGACTTTATCGTGGATTGGGATGTATTATATAATAATTGCCCCTGGAGTACTGTTTTTCAAAGCCCGACCTTTGTTAAAACCTGGTTTTTACTTCATGAGGAGCTGCAGGAACCAATTCTGGTTAAAGCAGAGCGAAACGGATGCCTTGTAGGCCTATTATCTTTGACAAAAGAGTATAACAGTTCTAATATTAGAGGTGCAGGTGCCTGGGATGCCGAGTATCATGTATGGCTTGCTTTGGAAAATTATAAAAATGAATTTATCAAAGAAGCTCTTCGCCAAGTGCAACTCAAATTTCCTGCTCATATTATTTCTTTTCATTATATACCCGCTGGGGTGCCTGTTGCTTGGGTAAAAGATGATACATGGTGGCAGCAGAGGTGTGTGCTGGAGCAGGTTGATCGCCCTTTAATGGAAATTGACGAAAGTTATTTTACCAATGAGCTAAAGAAAAAAAACAGACGTGAAAAAATTAACCGTCTTAAACGAATTGGAGAATTGAGTTTTGTGCGCATCACAGACGACGCGCAATTCTCAGAAGTGTTAGATGAACTGACAACACAATTTGATTTGAGAAAAGGAGCAATGTTTAATAAATGCCCCTTTAAAGACTCTCCCTTATCTAAAGAACTGCTGAAGGTTTACTTTAAAAAAGGCTTGTTGCATGCTACTGTTCTAAAACTTAATAGCCTCGTGATTGCCTCGAATGTAAGCTTTATGAGTGGCAGTTGGCTGCATCTACAGGGATTAAACTCTCATTCTGCTTCTCATGCAAAGTTCTCACCAGGTATACTTGCCTTTTTGATGTTAGGAAAGATGCTTGCTGAGGAGGGGTATGACGTGTTTGATTTGACACCAGGTGGCGATACTTATAAAGATGGACTTGCCAATAAATATGACCAGGCCTATAACCTTACAGTAGGAGGGTATGGCTTTCGTGCAAAGCACGAGTTAAAAAGTTTTTTCCTAAAGCCGTTAAAGGCATGCCTGCGCCAACGGGGCTATAATCCTTTGGAGATCAGGTTTGGTTGGTACAAGTTTAGGGAGCGGCTTCGAATAGCTTATACAGCTGGACCGGCAGGATATCTGTCGGGTTTATCAAAGCTATTGCTGAAGTCAGAGGGAACATTTGCACTTGCTAAAATAAGCGCATCTGCTGTTGTTGTTAAAGTTAACTGCCTTGATGATCTTTTATGGTTTGATCAGCAAGGTGGTTTATTAACACGCTGGGACTTTCTATCAGATTGCGAGGAGCGTCTAGAGGCTGGGCAGCAGCCTTTAACCCTCAGGACAGGCAGCCTGCTTCTTTGCTGCGCCTGGCTTGTGCCAGCCAGCCTTCAAATTAACGGCCTATACTGCCACAAGCAAGCTTTTAGTAGTTTAGCCAATTTCTTGGCTGGCGTAACTCAACATACAGGTACGGACGCTGTTTTATTGCTGCGGGATCGGGAATTGTTAGCTGTCTTGAAAAAGATGGGCGTACGGCCAGATAAACTTGACCTAGCCTATCAGAGTTAAGGTTTGTGCGTAATTTTTTAAGGGGTAAATATGGCTCAATCCTGTATTAGTCGAGAAAGTGAGGTAGCAACTAAAAGCCTGGAGATATTAGTAGGCGCACAGGTATACAAAGCCTTAGAAAGTGTGCAATTTCAGGATGAGTGGGACAGACTTTACGAAAGGTGTAGGTGGAGTACTGTTTTTCAGGGACGTGTCTTCACCTCGACATGGTATAAAATTCATTCCGAGCGGCAGGAGCCGGTGTTGGTTCGGGCAGTACAGGGGGGGCGCCTAACTGGATTGCTACTACTTTCAAGTATAAAAGGGAGTGCTTTGATTGTTGGAGCCGGTAACGCAGATGCAGAGTACCAAACCTGGCTTTCAGATGATGACTCGGATGAATTTATGCCTAAAGCTATAAGCCTTGTAATAGATTCTTTCCCGCATCATAGAATAACTATAATGTACATACCTAGTAATGTCCCTTTAAATTGGGTTGCAACTATAGCGAGGTGGCGCTCCCGCTGTATTGTGGACACAGTTAGAAGGCCAATTATAGATTTAAGTAAGTCTAATGTGAAAGCTTTATTTGCTAAGAAGGAATTCAGAAAAAAGGTAAATAAGCTGAAAGGCAGGGGAGAGGTTTCTTTTGAACACATCACAGATTACCAGAGGTTTTCAGATATTTTGGATATTCTGGTAGTGCAGCATGATTTCAGAAAAGGGGCAAAGTATAATGCTCTTGAATTCAAGAGCGATTTATTAAAGAAGCATTTCTTTCTAGCCCTCTTCAAACAAGGTGTGTTACATGCAACTGTTTTAAAGCTAGACGAAGAAATTGTCGCTTCAGTTGTCGGAACAAGAGGCAAGAAGTGGTTTCTTCTGGTGGGAATAAACACGCATGCTCCTGCATATGCAGATTACTCTACCGGGTACATACTATTTATAATGCTGGCTGAATTTTTAGTTAATACTGGTTTTGTGTTTTTTGACCTGACACCCGGTGGTGAGTCGTATAAAGAAAGACTTGCAAACATGCACACGTATGCATACAAGTTAGTCATAACGACTCCTTTGAAAACAAGTGTGCTTAACAAGGTTATCAACCCATTGCAAAATTTAGCAAAAGCGAGCTTCGAGAGAAATGGCTATAAGCTTCGCGAAATAAAGATGAGGTTTTATCGGCTGAGAGAGCAGTTCCGCGCCATATCAGCTGCAGGGACTGCTACTGCTGCTCAGGGTCTTGCTTTGCGGCTGGGGCTATTTGGCAAAGGCCACTACTATCTTCTTCCAACTTCAGGTTCCTTGGGCGCTGCAGCTTGGTTGCGGCGGGGAAGCCTCTCCGACCTGCTGGACTTTGGGCAAAAGGGCGGGCTGCTGACGCGGTGGGACTTTCTGGCTCAAGCGGAGCGTCGGCTTCAGGCGGGGCAGGAGCCGCTCACCCTGAGCCGAGAGGGGCTGCTGCTGTGCTGCGTCTGGCTGCTGCCGGGCGGCGAGCTGGAGTGGCTCTACTGCCACAGGGGCTGGGAGGGTGAGCTTGCGGGCTTTCTGGCCGCGGTGGCCAAGCATGCCGGAGAGGGTGCGCGGGTGCTAGTGCGGGAGCCGAGCCTTAGGCGAGTACTCGAGAAGGCAGGGGTGTGTGGTATTGATGTTTTATAAATTTTTGCTAATACTTCATAGTTTACCTGACGCCTTCAAAATGTAGTTATCAACATGGAACACCTCCTTACGAAACTCAAAAGCTCAGAAACAACCATTGCAGAACCATTTGCAGTTGAGTTGCTGATGGGAGATGCAGTATATTCAGCGCTCGATAAACCCGTATTTCAAACTGCCTGGGACCAGCTCTACGAATCCTGTTCATGGGGCACAGTTTTTCAGAGTAGATTATTTGTTACCTCCTGGTATCATATTTACCGCAAACAACAAGAGCCGGTGCTAGTATATGCAAGGCATGAAAACAGTCTTTTGGGTTTAATGGCACTTACCTATGATACTGAAAGTAAAGTGTTAACTGGGGCGGGAAAGGACGAGGCTTGCTATCATGTGTGGCTTGCTGATAGTGAATTCGGAGACGTTTTTGCCGTTAGCGCTCTGAATGAACTTATCAGTAAATTTAAGGAGAGCATAATAGATTTTAATGAAATGCCCTCTGGCACTCCGCTTAGTTGGCTCGAGTATGATGCTGGATTACGCGAGCGGGGTGTTCTACAAATCCTTCAACGGCCCTTGATGGATTTTAAGGCACCAAACGCTGCCAGACTAATTTCTTCGAATGGGATTGATAGCAAACTAAAGCGATTAAAGCGGTTAGGCGATGTGAGCTTTGAGCGCATTACTTGCCATGACTGCTTTGTTTCTGTTCTCGATGAGATAAACGACCAATTTGACTTCAGGAAGGGGGCCATGTTAAATCAAAGCCCTTTCAAAAATGAGCCTCTTAAAAAGGAACTGCAGCTGGCGCTTTTCAGGCAGGGGTTACTCTATGTTGCTATAATGCGCGTAGGTGGCCAGTTAGTGGCATCTGTTACAGGCGTGATTAGCCGGGATAATTGTATTAACGGTTTTACAAATACATATGCTCCTTCTTATGCAAAATACTCCCCTGGCATTGTGAGCTTTATTTTGCTAGGAAAGCAGCTGTATAATGAAGGCATTGCGCTTTATGATTTAACTACTGGAGGGCATGGCTATAAGGATAGGCTTGCAAATGCTTACGATGAGGTATACATATTGCAGATAAGGGGTAAGCATGCACGTATTGTGGATGAGACTAAAGCCTTAATAAGGTCTAGTGTGAAGGGGCTGCTACAGCGAATTGGGGTGAAACCTAGGGTTGTTAGAAATGATATAAGGTTTATCTTGTCAAAACAGAAAGAGCAGTTCCGCGCCATATCAGCTGCAGGGACTGCTACTGCTGCTCAGGGTCTTGCTTTGCGGCTGGGGCTATTTGGCAAAGGCCACTACTATCTTCTTCCAACTTCAGGTTCCTTGGGCGCTGCAGCTTGGTTGCGGCGGGGAAGCCTCTCCGACCTGCTGGACTTTGGGCAAAAGGGCGGGCTGCTGACGCGGTGGGACTTTCTGGCTCAAGCGGAGCGTCGGCTTCAGGCGGGGCAGGAGCCGCTCACCCTGAGCCGAGAGGGGCTGCTGCTGTGCTGCGTCTGGCTGCTGCCGGGCGGCGAGCTGGAGTGGCTCTACTGCCACAGGGGCTGGGAGGGTGAGCTTGCGGGCTTTCTGGCCGCGGTGGCCAAGCATGCCGGAGAGGGTGCGCGGGTGCTAGTGCGGGAGCCGAGCCTTAGGCGAGTACTCGAGAAGGCAGGCTTTGCTATTATTAACGCATGATCTGCTTAAGTAGTGATAGCTGAATTTTACTTCAACTCTTACTTTTAGGTATAATGACATAAGGGAGCTTTTTGTATTTAATACAAAAAGCTCCCTTATGTCATTATTAGCTTTTGCCAATTTCCAAAATTGACTGTCGTAGATCTAAAGCCTCCTGCGCGTATTCTTTCCTGTCTCACTATGTGTTTTGTGCAAATTGCTTGTAAAGGCAATTCGCTGTCTTCTTATTGCTTAATTCCTTTTGTTAAATTCTATATAACCAACAGTAAATTATAATAAGTTGTATGTTTTTCTGTTATTATAAATGTGTTTGTATTGTACTTTAAGCTTTCTGTCTTCTTTCGAAATTTGTACTAAAGATGTATTTTGCAAGTGCGTTTTATTGGATTTATGAGTTTAAGCGATATAACACTTTTGTTTTGATTCTGCTAACTGCAAATCTGCTTAGTATAAGCTAATCTTTTGATCATAAATAAATTAAACTCCAAATGAAAAAAGGATTCACTTTTTGCTTTAAAAATTTCACCGTTTACCATGTAATTGTAAACAATTAAGTAAGATGTACAAATATATAAAGATGTTAATCTGTTGGTATTCATTTGTTTATGTGGAATTAAATGCTTGAAAAAATAGCAATTACGTTGACTTTATAAATAAGTTATATAAATTTTTCATGAATTTAGCTATTGGTTATTGCAGCTAAAAAAAATTGTATAGTTTTGCCTCAGATAAAAGTATAACAAGGTTTATAATTGTATTATTCTTCTTGATGTATTTGTCGTGATTTGTTTGAGAGATAAGGCTGAGGTTTGCTTTTAAATGAATACAACTATCTAGTGAGGTTAAGAGGAACACTTAAATTAAAAGAATTTTAGTATGGCAAAAATCTACATAAAATTTAAATAATACATTTTTCAACTTAAAGCCAAATTTTATGAAGACTAGAGCACAGTATTGGTTAGCACCGATCCTACTTGGTGCGTTAACGGTTTCTTGTGAGAAGAAAGAAATGGAGGAGATGGCACCGGCAGGCGCTATAGATATAGAGACAACCAGTAATGCTACAGCCGCCAACATTCTTTTCGAAGAGCTTTTTGAAGGATCTAATCCTCTATCATCTAATATAATGAGTAGAGACCTTGCTGGTAGCCACTCATTGCAGTTCACAAACTCATTAGCTTTTGCTGGAAGCAAGTCTGCTCGTTTTGAGCTCAGAGATTCTGACCCATCAGTTGCCAGCGGTACAAGAGCAGAAATTGCGTTTAATACAGCAACCGGCAAAGACAGATGGTATTCATATGCAGTATATTTCCCTTCAGCAGACTGGGCTAGAGATGAGCACGCTGAAATTATAACACAGTGGCACTCTTTTCCAGATGCAGGTGAAAATTGGACGAGCCCGGCTACAAAATTTTTAATACACCAGGATAAATTTAGATTTGACGTTGGTTACAATACAGCTAAAATAAGTAACGGTGTTCAGGCAGAGAAGAAATATGATTTAGGTACAGTTGCTAAGAACACTTGGCATCAGTTTGTATTCCACATAGTTCACTCTCATGGTAGCGATGGACTTGTGGAAGTATGGCACAACGGTAAGAAAGTAATTGAGCACAAAGGTGGAAACAGCTACAACGACGAGAGGTTGCCTTACATGAAGTTTGGTGTGTATAAGTGGGGTTGGAATGGCAGCAGCACAACCGATACCAAAAAGAGAGTACTTTATTTCGACAACGTTCGCATAGGTAAAGAAGGCTCAACGTATGCAAACATGGCACCTGGTGTTGCACCTGCTCCGGCACCTGCACCTGCTCCGGCACCGGCTCCTGCACCAGAGCCGGCTCCGGCACCTGCACCTGCACCTGCTCCGGCACCAGAGCCTGCTCCGGCACCTGCACCTGCACCTGCTCCGGCACCTGCACCTGCTCCGGCACCAGAGCCATCTTCAGAGCCCTCGTACTGGAATAAAAAAGTATCTAGCTGGTGGGGCAACTTCTTTTCACGTAGCTGGAGATAATTAGAATTGAAACAGATAACTTAGTGTATATTTCTGCTTTTATTAGCAAATAACATTAACGAATATTCTAAAAGCCCCCAAAACTTCGGTTTTGGGGGCTTTTCTTTTAAAGCATCTCTTTTTTATGATACATAAAAGTATTAGGTGAAAATGTACAATAAGAAACTATAACAGCCATAACAATGAGATAGAGGTCAGCTGATTTTTATTCAAATTGTATTTTATGTATATACTTTAAGTTTAATGTAACAAATATAGTTTTGTGAGTTTTAACTCATTATTTATTTGCAGCAATTGCTAAATGATGTTAATAAATAAAGTAAGTGTTAAAACTTATGTAGGTTCAGTCATTAACACATTTTGACTAGGAGCAATCTATTAATCATTTCATTTGATTAAAAAATTTATGTTATAACTGTTAATAACTTAAAGTAATAGCGATCGTAAAATAGTAACTAAATATGTTATATTATAAATGTTTTTATATTTTATGATATACGACATAAGTAATGGTTTAAAAATTTTAAAGTGTATGCTTATGGCAAATTTATTTATTATGAGGCTGTTAATTAATGCTACTGTAGCTTCAGTCTTATTACTAACGTCATGTGTTCATACACGCGAAGCAGTGTACTTCAACGGTGTGCAAAATGCTGAGTTTATTGGCAGTACAGAGAATTTAGAGCCTGTTATTCAAGCAAATGACCTACTAAGTATAACCGTTAGCAGTCTAAACCCAGATGCTTCACAGCTATTTAATGTGTCTAATGTCTCGGCCACGCAAATGTCTACCATATCCGGAACTATGGTTCAGGCTTCTGGCTATCTAATAGACCAAGATGGTTTTATTCAGTTTCCATTTCTAGGCAACATAAAAGCAGCTGGGTATACCAAAAAAGAACTGCAAAATCGAATAATTTCAGAGCTGGTAAAACAAAAGCTGCTTCTTGAACCAATTGTTAACATTCGCTATCTTAATTATAAGGTGTCGGTACTAGGTGAGGTAGCCAGACCATCAGTATTAACTATTCCCAATGAAAAAATAACACTACTAGAGGCATTAGGGCTTGCAGGCGACTTAACCATTTACGCTAAGCGAGATAATGTGCTTCTTATTAGGGAAGAAAACGGTAAAAAGCAACTAATGCGCCTTGATCTTACCTCAGACGAAATATTTACCTCTCCTGTATATTACCTACGACCAAACGACATTATTTATGTGGAGCCTAATAAGTCTAAAGTGGCAAGTACAAGCCGTTTGAACCAATGGCTCCCGTTAGTGTTTAGCGCCCTTTCTTTTGGAATTATAGCTGTAGATCGTTTAGCCAGATAAACCTTTATTAACATGATGATGAGCGATAAGAATGTTGTGAGAAAGGAGGAAGACTTAGTTACTGTGTTGATGTTTAAGTTCTTCCCGTTTTGGCCTCTGTTTCTGGCGCTGATAGTGCTGGCTTTGCTAGCGGCGTATGCGTATGTACGTTACACCGAGCCATCTTATGAGGTAAGCGCTACCTTAATTATTAAAGATGAAAACAAAGGGGTAGATGACGCCCAGATGACTGAAGCAATAAATGCCTTCACTTCTAAAAAGATCGTGGAGAATGAGATTGAAGTAATTCAATCAAAGTCTTTGATGAAGAAGGTGGTAAATGAGCTATATCTCTATGCGCCTGTATATGAGGAGAAAAACATAAAAGATGTCTCTGCTTACTTATCATCACCTGTGGTAGTTAAGCATCAGAATCCGGAGAGTTTGCTCAGAAGCCTGAAAAGACAATCAAAAATATACTTTATTTACAACAATAATAAAGTCACAGTTTGGGGCAAGGAGCATCCATTAAATAAGTGGATAAATACTCCTCATGGTAAGATCCAGTTTGTGCCAAACAAGCATTATCTCCAAGCCGCTGAGGGCCCTCTGTATCTTTCTTTAGTGCCTCCGCAACTAATGGCTGAGAGCTTACTTTCAGCGCTGGAAGTTAATTCGGCTAACAAACTCTCTACGGTTATAAGTTTAAGTATACAGGACCAGGTGCCGGAAAGAGGGGAGGACATCTTAAATCAACTGATATATGCTTACCATCAGGTAGCAGTTAATGAAAAGAACAGTTTAGCTGATAATACACTAAAGTTTATTGAGGATCGCATCAGCTTTGTAGAAGGCGAGCTCA
This sequence comes from Pontibacter sp. H249, assembly GCF_037892465.1. Classification (NCBI taxonomy): domain Bacteria; kingdom Pseudomonadati; phylum Bacteroidota; class Cytophagia; order Cytophagales; family Hymenobacteraceae; genus Pontibacter; species Pontibacter sp. H249. The sequence goes on from NZ_JBBKTR010000003.1 coordinate 133,454, forward strand.
ACGAGCTAGAAGGCAAAGTGCAGCAGTATAAATCTTCAAAAGGAATTGTGGATCTGAGTGAGCAGGGCAGAGTGTTTTTGCAAAGCGTGAGCGAAAACGACAAAAGGATGGAAGACATTAGGATGCAGCTTGCGGTTCTGGATAAAGTGGAGAACTATGTACTTTCTAAAAACAACAGTGCAGGTATAGTGCCGGCAACATTAGGTGTTAATGACCCTGTGCTGACAGAGCTGTTGCAAAAGCTTTACGACTCAGAAATAGAGTATCAGCGACTCCGAAAAACTACCGCTCAAAATAACCCTATACTTCTTACATTGAACGAGAAAATTGAGCGTGTGCGTCCAAGTATACTTGAGAACATAATGAGCCAGCGGCAAAATCTGCAGGCTAGCCTCACGAACCTGGCTTCATCAAGAGGAAAGTATAGCTCCACGTTGCAAGCAATACCAAAGCAGGAACGAGAACTACTCGAGATTAGCCGCCAGCAGGCCATTAAAAACAGCGTTTACAGTTTTCTGCTTCAGAAAAGGGAAGAGGCTGCTTTATCTTACGCTCCTGCAAGTGGCGACAGTAAGGTAGTTGATATGGCAGAGGCTTCGTTGGTGCCTGTAAGCCCAAAGAAAAAATTGATTTACGCGATTGCAGTAGTTGTAGCGCTGGCATGTGGTGTAGGTCTGGTTCTGGGTAAAGAAATGCTGAACCAGAAGGTGCTCTTCCGAACTGATATTGAGAATTACACAAACATTCCGATTGTAGGTGAAATATCCAGCGTGAAGCACAAGATACCTTCTGCTTTCAAGGAGCCGGAAGAGGTGTTTTTGATAGAGCAGTTCAGACAGTTAAGAACAACCATGGGCTTGTATGGACGCGGGTTCAGTAAAAAGAAAATAATGGTAGCCTCGAGCATTCCCGGTGAAGGCAAGAGTTTTATAAGCAGTAATTTAGCTTACAGCTTGGCGTCGTCGGGCAAAAAGGTAGTGCTGCTCGATCTGGACCTTCGAAAGCCAAAAACCACTAGCAGTTTTAAGCTGGAAGATGAAGTTGGTATAACTGAGTATTTAGTTGGAGAGGCAAATGAGATTGACATTGTGAGAGAAACCCCTTTCAATAACTTAAGTGTAGTGCCTGCCGGGCGGAATGTTGGAGATCATACGGAGTTACTCTTGAATGGTCGGTTAGAGGATTTATTTAGTTATATGGAGACCGCATTTGATTATATAATTGTAGATTCCTCGCCTACAGATTTGGTTTCAGATGCTTTTTTGCTTGCCGAGTTCTGTGATATTACGTTGCTCGTAATAAGGCACGACTATACTCCAAAGAACGTTGTAAAACACTTAAGTAATAACGTAAAGCTTAATTCTTTAAAGAGTTTGGCTATAGTGTTCAACGGTGTTAAGGCAAGAGGTTTTGGCAAGGAAAATTATGGATTTGGATACGGATACGGAAATGAGCGAGTGTATAAGCAACATGCCTACAGGCAATGAAACATAAGGACGTTCCTGCATCCTATAAAAACGTAGAAGTAGCTTTTTAAAGTTTGATTTAGGTGTTTTTTGCTTCTCAAGCTGTCTTTCTATACCTGCTCCATGAAATATATAATTTAATAATAAGTACGAAAGCTACTGCTACGTGCACAGTTAACGTTTTGCCTTGGTTTAATTAAATAAGCTGATCGCAGAACTGAAAAGTTACATACTTTAACTTGCCCTTAAGATGGACAATAGGCTGCTAACTATACCTTATTCTTATATAAAAAGCTTTTTTAGCCAGGGTGAAGTTCGTAGTGTTAAGGCCAAGCATAATATTTTAGCCTCTTTTGTTATCCGTGCATGTAGTATAGGTATCAGTATCTTGCTTGTGCCGCTAACCATCGACTATGTTAATCCTACAAAGTATGGCATTTGGCTTACATTAAGCTCTATAATAGGATGGTTCAGTTTTTTTGACATAGGACTTACGCAAGGGTTGCGCAATAAATTTGCTGAAGCAAAAGCTAAAGGAGACGACGAGACCGCACAAGTATACGTAAGCACTACGTTCGCGATTTTGAGCGTCATATTCACAAGTGTTTGGCTACTTTTCTTAATCGCTAACAAGTTTGTGAATTGGCCAGAGCTCTTGAACATGCCGCAAAGTATGGGCTCAGAAATATCTACGTTGAGTGTAGTTATCTTTACTTATTTCTGCTTGCATTTTGTGTTGGGAATCATCAGTACTATAATTACTGCAGACCAGCAACCGGCAAAATCATCTTTTATAGAAGTTCTAGGGCAATTTTTATCTCTGCTAGTTATTTTTATTTTGGTCCGGTTATCGGAGGGATCTCTGGTGCACCTTGCCTTAGCTTTATGTGCTGCGCCGTTGGCTGTGTTGGTTGGGGCTAATCTTTACTTTTTTAGGGGTACTTATAAAAAATATCGCCCCGCCATCTCAAAAATCAAATGGTCTTACGGTAGAGGGCTTTTTAGCCTAGGGCTCGTGTTCTTTGTCATCCAGGTTGCAGGCATTGTTCAATACCAATCAGCCAATTTTATCATTGCTCGAAACTTCAGCTCATTGGATGTTACCTCCTATAATATTGTATACAGGTACTTTGGGATCCTTAACATGGTGTTCGCTATTTTCCTGAACCCGTTCTGGTCTGCCTCGACAGAGGCCTTTTTAAAAAATGATATAAAGTGGATAAAGACCGGCATACAAAAGTATAACCTGCTGAATGTGCTGTTGGTGTGCGTGGGAGTGGTTATGCTGCTTTACTCTGAAAAGATTTATACGCTGTGGCTAGGTAAAGGAACGGTAAATATCGCCTTTACTTTGTCGATATGGGGCTTCCTATACTTTAATGTGTCCATGTTTGGGGGCAAGTATGTCAGTTTCCTGAATGGGATTAATGCTCTGCGTATACAGTTCTTGGCCAGCCTAATCAGCCCTGTAATTTACATCGTTATAGTGATGCTCTTGATAAAGCACTTTCATATGGGAGTGCATGCAGTATTTGTCGCTTCTATACTGGCAAATATTAACGGATTTTTACTGGCGCCGCTACAATATCATCAGATTGTTAACCGAAACAAAAAAGGGATATGGATCAAGTGAACGCACCGGCTGTGGCTCAGAATCGGATTAACGCCCTGCTCTATACTTTAAAAGTAAAGGTGACTAATAGGTTTTGGGGGTATGTGAAAGATTATTTTTATGAACAAAGGATATATGATGCAGCGCTTGTGCAGAATTTGAACTATAAGGTTGCCTCTGCGCAAAAAAAAGCTGTGATCTGCTATGTAACATCAAGTTATTTTTTCGATCTGGAAAACAGCAGTATGGGCAGAACACAGCCATATGAGGTGCTCTCAATAGTTAAAGTACTATCTGACCTAGGCTACTGTATCGATATTATTGGATGTAACGACCTTAAGTCACTAGAACATTTAAAGTCGAAAAGGTACGATCTTATTTTTGGCTTCGGCGAAGCATTTTACCAACTTACCTGCTTGTACCCTTCTGCAATTTCTATTTTATACATGACCGAGCACCACCCGGATTTCTCTTTTAGGGAGGAGCGAAAGCGACTTGACTATTTTAAAGAAAGACATTACAAAGAACCACAGTCGCTTAGGAGCGGGATTTTTTACAAGGTACATCACCTGCAAAAAAAATATTCCCATGTAATTACAATGAGCGAAGTAGAACCCTTGCAGAACCAGTATAAAAAACCCTATACAATTTTTCCATCAGGTATTGTTAACCTGCAGTTTGATGGAAAAGGAAAGGATTATAACATAACCCGGAAAAATTTTCTATGGTTAGGCTCCACAAACGCCATTCATAAGGGGTTAGATCTGCTCCTCGATGTTTTTAGGGAGAAAGACGATATGGTGCTGCACATTGGAGGGCTCTCGCAGAAAGATAGGAAGCTTCTCGCCTTGCCTAAAAGAGAAAATTTAGTGGATCATGGATTCATCGACATCAAATCTAGTGCGTTTGCAGGCCTTGCCCGTACCTGCTCATACCTAGTTTTGCCCTCTTGTGCAGAAGGATTTGCAACTTCTGTTACTACAGGAATGCTGCATGGTCTTATACCAGTGGTGATGAAAAATACAGGCTTTAACCGCATTGCAAAGTATGCAGTTTTACTGGACGATTTTAAATTAGATTACCTAAGACCTAAGCTAATAGAGCTATCTGAGAAAGACGAGGAGTGGCTAAATGACATGAGTGAAAGCGTAACTGCGTTTGCTCAGACAAATTTCAGCATCTGCGCTTTTGAGCAAAATTTTAAAGATATACTCACCGATATAGTGGTAAAGCATGATTAGAGTAATTCATTTGCAGACGCACTTGCCCTCCTCTGGTAACGCTGCCTACAGGCTGCATGAGGCCTTGTGCCAGGCTGGTGTACACTCTTCTATGTTGTCTATGACGTCTGATATTGCAAATAGCGAGCAGATTACATACTTAAGCAGAAAATCTCAGGTTACTGCATTTTTCAACAACAAACTACAGGTGCACCTCCTCCGAAATATGCTGGACAACTATGGCATGTTCTCTTTCCCTTTGCTCGGTAATAATGTTTCGGTGTTTCCCCAGGTAAAGGAGGCAGATATCATTTACCTGCACTGGGTGGTTGGTGGCTTTCTGAATCTAGCTAACATCAAACAACTAGCATCACTCGGAAAGCCTGTAATTGTATTTATGCACGATATGTGGGCAATTACCGGCGGGTGCCACCACAGCTTTATGTGTGAGAACTTTATGACCGGGTGCAATGACTGCCAAATGTTTCCTAAAGGTGGCTTGTTTGAGTTGTCCGCTATAGGATTTAATAAAAAGCGCAAGCTGTACAACAACTATGGTAACCTACATTTTATTGCCCCAAGCACCTGGTTATACAACCTTGCCAGGAAATCTCTGCTTACCAAGGATAAGCCAATCTATCATATTCCTAATGTTATAAATGTCTCCAAATTCAGGCAATATGATAAAAGTACAGCCAGAGCAGTTCTTAACTTAATCCCAGAAGAAACGATCATAGCATTTGGCGCAGCCTCACCGCGCAGCCCTTACAAAGGGTGGGAATACTTGAGGGAAGCACTAAACATACTGGCCAATGATCCTGACCTAAGTCGACGCGTGTCTGTTGTGATCTTTGGTAGCGAGCATGATGCACAACTGGCAGAGGCTATTCCGTTTGATACCAAGTTTGTCGGTCGTTTGCGCGATGATTATTCTACAGCGCTTTTGTACAATGCAGCAGATGTGTTTGTAGCGCCCTCACTAGCTGATAACTTACCTACAACAGTAATGGAGAGCTTGAGTTGCGGCACCCCTGTAGTAGGCTTTGCAGTGGGTGGCATACCAGACATGATTAGTCACAAGCAAAACGGATATTTGGCAGCTTATAAAGATGCGGAAGATCTAGCCATAGGTATCAGGTTCTGTCTGGAGCAGCAGGTAAAGGGTAGTTTGCTGCCCTGCTTTGATACAGCCACAATTGTCTCGCAACACCTGGCTCTTTACGACGAAATTCTTTCTTTAAGAACATAAGCCATTTATACTTATGAATACAGTTGCCTTGCTAAACCAAGTAGAAAATGATTACAGCCACGTTAGAACATTAAATGTGTTTTGGGCGGGGTTCATTATTTATACACTTGGCTTTACAGTCTCTATATCTGGCGAAGCAAATTATAAGTTATGTAACGCTGCTCAGATAATAGGGATTGTATTGTTGGTACCGGCTGCCATCAGGATAATAGACTTTAATTTTGAAAGCAAGTATTTGAAGGTGATATATGTTCTATACTGCACATGGCTAATGGTTGTAGTGATGCGAGGGTTTAGTTTTGAGTATGGGTTTGTAAAAAAGACTTTGCTTAACCCTTATAATGGAGTGTTTCTGTATTTGGCCCCGCTCATACTTGGCTTCCCCAAGCATCCGCACTTCATCAGATCCATTTTTCATGTGGTGCTCATATTTGGACTGTTTTACATCATGCACCTAGGATATTTCTTCAACGAGCTGTCTGATGCGGATAGTAGAAGCGGCAAGACAATGCTGGAGTACTTTGTGAAGACCTTAGCTATACCATCCGGATTTTTGCTCTTAACCTACAGCTATCAAACAAACAGCAGAAAAATGGTGGCTTTAGTTGTAATTTTCTTAGCGGTTATCATGGCTACTATTAGAGCACGTAGGGGGCTTATTTTTATGTCGGGGAGTATTTTGGTTTTCTACTTCCTCACGTTTGTATATGTTAACAGAAAGCGGGTGTCTTACTTGTTTCTTGCTTTGGGGCTTGTTGTGCTTGGTGTTGCATACGGATATCATAAGTATGAAAGCGGCAGTATTGAAGCACTCAACTATGCCCGGGAAAGAATGAACGAACAAACTAGGAGCGAGGTAGAGCTATATTTCTACGCCGATATGGAAACTCAGGACTGGATTGTAGGCAGGGGAATTTCTGGCTTAGTAGCCGCGCCAGTAAACATTATGGAAGACCATGTAGATGACATGCCCGGCTATCGCGACGGTATTGAAATTGATTATCTCAACATCATTCTTAAAGGAGGAATTATCAGCTTAGGGTTACTGCTGTTAATTGCGGTTCCGGCGATAGTTTTAGGTCTTTTTTTTTCAAAAAACGTGTTGTCAAAAGCCGCTGGGCTTTGGATTTTACTATGGTTGGTTTCCCTTTATCCCACAACTGTTACAACATTTACATTAAACTACCTGTTGGTTTGGGTCGCGATTGGGATTTGCTATTCCAAGGAAATCAGAAGTATACCAGAAAACGAGCTTGTGGCAATTTTAAAATCATAGGATGAGTCCTCACTAATTTACAAAACAAACTATGCATATAGTGTATGTAGGATATTCGGGCTTCCCGATAGGGTTGGCGCAGGTAGAGCGGCAAAAGCTTATTTCAAAAGGATTGATAATGAAGGGCTGCCATGTAACTGTGCTGAACCGGTATGGCATACATAATCGGGAAAAATCTGCAGGAGTACTCTGGCAAGGTAATTTTGAGGGCATTGACTTCATGTACGCTTCTGGGCATCCTTATAGAGAAAGTGCTTTTTTAAGACGAAACCTCTTAAAAGTTAAGGGTTTTGTAAATGAAATACGCTTTATAATAGGCAAGAGCAGAAAGCAGGAGTTAGACGCAGTACTCATTAGTACTAATGAGTTTTATAATGTTTTGGTTTACAGTATTATTGCTGCTGTGTGTGGTGTGACCTCTGTGTTGGATAACGTAGAATTCTGGACTGCGCACAGAAAGAAGAAGAGCCTGCTAAAAAGAATTGACAACTATTTGTATGATTATTTTGCCTTCAGATGTGTAGATAGGGTATTGTGTATTAGTAATTTTCTGATGGATTTAGTAAAAAGTAAGGCAGCCAGCAAGCCTGTGCTTAAAGTGCCTGCGATTGTAGATTTTACAAAATTTGCATATCAGGCAGAAAAAGAAGCCTACTTTCTATTTTGTGGAAGCGCGGCCTATACAGAAACCATCCATTTTGTTATCAATGCTTACACCCTCCTTAGACAAACACGTTTTAAGTTATACTTGGTTACAAGCGGTTCTGATACAGAAGAGGCCAGTGTGCGGGATGCAATTAACAATAATCAGTATAAAGATAGTATACATTTTTTTTCAAGGTTGCCTTATCAGCGGCTAATTCAGCTTTATACTTCTAGCAGCGCCCTGCTTATTCCATTGAGAAACAATGGGCAGGACAAAGCCCGTTTCCCACATAAAATAGGAGAGTATTGTGCCGCTAAGGGAGCAATCATATCTACCAAGTATGGCGAAATTAACTACTACTTCTCTGATCAGGTAAATGCCTTGTTGTCAGATGCATTTGATGAAAAGCAGTTTTCTGATAAAATGCGAATAGTAGTTGAAAACCCAAAGCTAGCTCAGATGCTTGGTTTGAAGTCGTATAAGACTGGCCAGATGTATTTCGATCATGAGGTGCTTGGTGAAAAAATATTCAATTTTATAAAAGCCCATGATTCAGCTATGGAATTTAGGTCTTTTGAGGATAGTAATGTATTATCTAAACAATAAATTGGCAACCTACTACAGTTGATTTCGTTAAATTTATATAATAATTTTTATTATTTTTTTAAAATATTTAAGTATGGGATATAAAGTTATTTACTTACTGTATGCTTTAATTTAAGGTAAGTTGTAGTAAAAAAGGTGAGAAGTTGCTTTTATTATGGTAGCAGATGGATAAGATATTGTTGACATGTAGGGTCGCTGCTGTTTCTTACATCTAATTTATAAAATTACTATGTTGGCTTACCAGGAGAAAATTGTTTTTATTATACATAGAGTAGGGTTGGGGGGAGCCGAGCTTTTTCTTAAGACAATCGTGAATAACTTTGCTGGTAGAGGGATAAAACCTGTGCTGGTGCTGCTCAGCGAAGATAATCCCATACTTAACGAGTTTAGTCCTGAAATAAAGGTCATAGTAGCTCCGCGCAGGTACCGATACGATTTATCTGTCTCCCGGAAAATAAGAGATATAGTTATAAAAGAGGAGGCTAGAAAGGTTTTTTGCATAGGAGCTTTTACATTTTTTCTTGCCAAGTTACGGCTTATGCTCCATGCAAATGTTACCTTTTACCTTTCACTTCATACTACTGTACCTTTTTCTGTTAAAAACCACTTGCTAGACACGCTTTACTTAAAGTTTCTAGGTAAAAACGATGTTGTGATTTTTATCTGCAAAAACCAAAAGGAGTACTACAAGAAGAAGTATCTGTTTAATATGAAGCGGTCTCATGTGATCTATAACGGAATTGATACTGTATACTTCTGTCCTGACGATCTTGCGTGTGCTGATAAACGTAATATTATTAGATGTTTATACAACATTCCGCCTGAGGACAAGGTGATTTTAAATGTTGCGAACATACGACCCGAAAAAGGGCAGGTTTATGCCATCGAAGCCTTAAGTATACTGCACAATCAGTTTAGTTTAAAAGCCCATTTGATGATTGTTGGCGATGCTATGCAGGAGGATCATGAAAAACTTGTTGCCTATATAGAGCAGTTCAACCTAATAGGCTATGTACACTTTGCAGGCATGCAAAAAGATGTAAGACCTTATTTAGCCGCCGCAGATGCCTTCACGCTTACTTCTTATAGCGAAACATTTTCGTTAGCTGCGCTTGAGGCCATGAGTTTTGGATTGCCTTGTGTGTTGACCAATACTGGAGGCGCCGCAGAAATGATTGTGGAGCCTAAAAACGGGTTGCTAAGCAAAGCCAGAGATGCTTATTCTATTGCAAACTGTTGGGAAAAAATACTTGTTAGCAAACTTGACACTTCATACATTATGCAGTTTGCACACCAAAATTTCTCATCAGAGCAAATGGTTGATAACTACTTTCAGGTTTTAAGCGGCTAACCCGCCTACGTGTTTAAGAAATACACTAAAACTAGTATAAAGTTCTGCATAGGCATTCAAAGTTTACATTAATACTGTAGGAATGAATATGGATCTAATAATTAGAAACATTTTAGGGTGGTGTTTAGCATCGTTGCTTATCTGGCTTGGATACGTAAAGAGAGCTAAATTGCGTGCTCTGGCCGGAGAGTTTATACTGTCTATTTACTTCCACAACCCTACTGTCAAAGAGTTTGAGTCTTGCATCCGGTGGCTCATTAAAAGTAAGTTCAGGTTTCTGAGCTTAGGTGATGTAGAGGAGCTAATAAAAACAAACAAAATGGTGCCGGCAGGTTGTGCGCTAATTACAATAGACGATGGCTGGGCGTTAAACAGACAGGTCGTTGTTGAAATAGCACACAAGTATAGAATACCAGTAGGCATATTTATTTCCACAGGGCCGGTAGAAGAAGGCACTTTCTGGTGGTCTTATGTAGATGAAGCAAATCGACTTGGCTTGGCATCATTCAGGAAAAATGATCTGAAGAAGCTGAAGAACGAAGAGCGCTTAGAAACAATTAAGAAATTAAAAAAGGAAATACAATTGCCGCGTGAGGCACTAACTGTAGAGCAAGTTAAGGAGATTGCAAAATCACCTTTCATTACAATTGGCTCTCATACTCTTACACATCCCATACTTGTTACATGTAATTATCAGCAGGTACATGATGAATTGTACTTGTCTAAAGAAAAGCTGCAGAAATGGCTTAGCAAAGAGGTAAAGTATTTTGCCTACCCAAACGGCACCTACGCAGAGCGCGAGATAAACATGATTCAGAAAGCAAATTATAGCCTGGCGTTTACAACAGTACCTGATTACCTAAGAACGTCCACATTAAAACGCAGATTTGAGTTGCCCAGATTTGAGGTATGTCCTAACAGGACCTTTGCAGAGACTATTTGCAGGATTACAGGAGTATGGCAGCCATGTTTAGTACGCTTATCGGCTGCTTTTCGCTTACGAAAAAGGGCATCATTTTGGGAAGATAAAAAGTAGCCCTAGGGGCTTGTGTGTGTATACTACAATAAGCCACAAGTATAGTTAAAGGCATGGTTGGTAGAAGTATAAATTGAGTTGTATGTTGCCAAACGAAATTTCTTCAAAAGTCCTCAACGTAGGTCCTGATTACATCCAAAACAAGGGTGGTATACCTGCGGTAATCAAAATGTATAGTCAGCTGTACGATCCTTTTATCTTTATTCCAACGTATTTTGCCAGAAAGGGCTTGGCGGTGCACCTGCTGAGTTTAAAACAGATTCTCTCCATTACACTTTTTCTCCACCGCAACAGCCAAATCCAGATTGTGCACATTCATGGGGCAGCTAAAGGAAGCTTTTACAGGAAGTACATCATTTTCTTGCTTAGCAAATACATCTTTCGCAAAAAAGTTATCTACCATGTGCATAGCGGAGCCTTTCCTACATTTTACAAGAACTCGCATCACGTAGTCAAAATCTGCATCAGGCACTTTGTAGAGCATTCAGAGGCCGTCATTTGCCTATCTGAATTGTGGAGGAGCTTTTTTGCCGAAACTTTTAAGCCAAAAGAGTTGCTGGTGCTGCGCAATATGGTGGAGAAAGTAACCGATGAAACCCAATACAAGCTACAAACAACTTATAAAAATGGCAAGGTCATCTTTCTATTTTTGGGCATGGTAAGAGAATCTAAGGGAGTATATGATTTAGTGAAAGCAGCGAGCCAGATTCCTGTAAAACACAGATATACTTATGAAATATGGATTGCCGGAGAGGGAGAGGTAGATAAGCTTAATGTTTTAATTGAAGAACTGGCTTTAACAGATACTGTAAAATACATAGGCTGGCTTGACGGGGAGAAGAAAACGGAGGCCATGAGAAAGGCAAGTATTCTTGTGCTTCCTTCTTACTACGAGGGATCACCTGTATGTATACTTGAGGCGCTGGCCTATGGCATGCCTGTAGTTTCTACAGATGTGGGAGGGATACCAGAACTTGTTCAAAACAACTACAATGGTTTTTTAAGTAAACCCGGCGAAATAGAGGCATTAAGGGATAATATCTTTTACTTTTTAAACAACCGAGATCAAATAAATGTATTTGGAATTAATTCACTAAAAATTAGTACTGTTTACTATAAAGATTCAGTTTTATCTAGTATCAATGACGTATATTATAATCTACTGAAAATAAGCTTATGAGGGTATTAGCTATTGCATCTGCTGGTGGGCATTGGGTACAGTTACTAAGGCTAATACCTGCTTTCGATAAACATGAAGTAATCTTCATATCTACTAATAGTAAATTCTCTGAAACAGTAAAAGGGTATAAATTTTACGATGTTCCTGATGCGTCAAGATGGGATAAATTAAAGCTTTTGTATCTACTGTTCTGTATAGCTCGGATAATGATAAGGTTAAGGCCTCAAGTGGTTTTAACAACCGGTGCCGCACCAGGACTTGCGGGTTTATTCGTTGGTAAAATGTGCGGGGCTAAAGCAATTTGGATAGACAGCATTGCCAACATTAATAAAATATCTTTAAGTGGAAGGATCGCACTTTTATTTGCTGATAAAGTTTATACCCAATGGCCTAACCTTGCTTCTTCTAAAGTAATTTATCGAGGGAATGTGATATCATGATTTTCGTAACTATCGGCGCACAGGAACCTTTCGAGCGGCTAGTTCAGGCCATAGACCAAATTGCGCCAACGCTGGGTGGTATTCCAATAGTGGCTCAAATATCCAAGTCCTCTTTTCAGCCCAAACACATGCAAGTTCACGAGTTTCTAAGCCCTTCCATGTATACCAAGTACTTCAACAAAGCCACCCTAATAGTTAGTCACGCTGGTATGGGTACTATTATCTCTGCCCTAGTGCAGCAAAAACCGATTCTGGTTTTCCCGAGGCTTGCAAAGTATGGTGAAACTCGGAATGATCATCAGGTGTCGACGGCGAAGGTGTTTGAAAAATTAGAGTATATTACAGCCGCATACTCTGAAGAAGAATTAGAATTGAAGCTGAAGTTGCTGCTCCAAGCAAGTATGCATAACGGGAGCAAAATTGGAAAGTATGCCTCACCAGATTTGATAAAATCACTTAAAGGTGAACTTTGAAATTATGGATTCATACCTGTAACATGACTTCCGGGCTTCACATCAATATAATCAGCATCTTGGCTACCAATTCTAATTTCATCGAAATACACTATCCGTTGCGGCACCGGCGACTCCCAAATCCATTTGTATAATCCTAATTTTAGGAAAACACCCGATTTGTCATTATAGGCATTTGGTCCGGCATAAGTATAAACCAGAGTGTCGTTTTTCCAGATATTTATCAGGCCATCTTCCTGCCAAGAGAAACGAATTTGAAATACCCAGTCAGTCCAAGTGTTATTAGAATAAAGCCCTAAGTCAATATCCTTGAATCCGTCAATTGTTTCGTTTGTGTTAACAGGTGCTTTTGCCCAATTGATGGCGAGTATCCAGCGTCCGTTTTTGGTTATAAGCGCCACAGGCGGAGATCTCCAGTCTTCTCCCAAATCTTTATCCGGAAAAACATGCCATTGTGCAACAATTTCCGGCTCAGGTTCTGTAACGTACGTTTTTGGGAGATATATGCTCATGCCATACCAGCGCTCTATTTTTAGTTCATCCTCCTGCGGCAAAAATAGTTCAGCTCGGTTACCCCCAGATTTAAGCGGATCCTTTTTGTTTATCTCGAATCGAACGGCATACTTCCCTTGGCGGGCAACATCATTAGAAAGTGCAATTGACTTATAAGAAGTTTTATCCTGGCCCATCCACTTATCAATAGGCTTAGCCTCTTCGAATGTACTCTCAAAAAAAACACCTTGTCGCGATAGGTTTAGGGCCTTATTGGGTGCCTCCGAATCACACATGAGAAACGGGCACAAAATTATACATGTAATCACATTTTTAAGCATGTACTCAACTGTTAAAGTGTATAACTTTTGCCAGACTTACTAAAGTTAGGGTGGCTGCAAGTCTAAGCAGCATCAGGTGGGCAATTAGATTTAAGTAATTTTATATTATAAATTTATTGTACGATTCTGATTTGTAGGTGTTTAATAAGCAGCAATTAAAGTATGAACTACATCAGAAAAAAATTATTAAGTAGAAAGTATGAATTTAAAATAACAAAAAGAGGCAGCTAAAGTAGCTGCCTCTTCTCATAATGATGATAAAGTATAAACTTAACCTCTTGGTCTTCTCTCCGGGGCTTTCAAAGTAATATCCTGCGTCTTTTTAACACCGTTACTTTCCACCTCTATGGTATACTTGCCCGGCTGTAAGTAAATTACCTTGTTATCGGCAGGAGCTACTTTTAAAGGTTCGTCGCCTTCTTTCTTACCGGCCTTCAGAGCAGTTTCGTAGGCTTTAGCATTTGCCTCGTCTACAGACAAGTTATAGCTTACATAGTTCAGGCCTTTCTCGCTTTGGTCTTTCAGCTCCTTCAGTACCTGCCCTTTATCAGTTTTAATACGGATAGTAGTTGTGCCTGCTGCCGAAGTATAGAAAGGTACTACCAACTCTGGTTCCATTACTTCGCCCCAGGCGCCCCATTTACTGCCCCAGCGATCGCTGTAGTTTACCGGCTTAAAGGCAAAGATGTGGAGGTTTTCCTGCATCAAGGCTGGTGTTAACTGCTGCAGGTGGTCTACTGGCGCTATGTACATAGAGCGACCATGTGTAGCAACAACTAAATCGTTCTCGCGCGGGTGTACTACTAGGTCGTGTACAGGGGCTGCCGGCATGCCGTTGCTCATGGCCATAAAAGTTTTACCTCTGTCCAGGGAAAAGTATAAACCATGGTCAGTACCAACGTACAACAGATTCGGGTTCTTCGGGTCTTCTTTTACCACGTTGACGGCCTCGGCTGGCAGGTTGCCGCCAATGCGATCCCACTTTTTGCCGTTGTCTTCGCTTACATATAAGTACGGCGTAAAGTCGTCGTAGCGATAGCCGTTCAGGGAAGTATAAACTCTGTCCTGCTTATGCGCTGAAGCCACTACAGTAGACACCCAAAGGTTTTGTGGCAGCTTGGCTGAGATGCGCGTCCAGGTATAACCACCATCTTTTGAGTGCTGAATCACACCGTCATCAGAGCCGGTATAAAGCAAACCAAAACGCAGCGGAGATTCATCTATACTTGTAAGCGTGCCATAACCCACATCGCCTTTGCGGCCTCCGTTGGTCAGGTCACCAGACAGCGTTTCCATATCCTCGCCTTTCTTCATAGAACGGTGGAATTTGTTGGAGCCAAAGTATAAAATGTCCTGGTTGTGGCGGCTCAGGTGGATAGGAGATTCCCAGTTAAAACGAAGCGGTGTTTCGCCTAGCTTGTGCGTTGGTTTGATAAACGTTCGCTCACCGGTTGCTTTGTTCAGGCGGTTGTAGTTACCATATTGCGAGCCGTAGTACACGAAGTTATTGTCGCGCCAGTCTACCTGCACCATCATGCCGTCGCCGCCGCCAATGCGCTCGTACGGGTACTTGCCACGGCTTGTCCAATCCAGGCTATACTTATAGTTGCTTGGGCCAACCCAAGTGCCGTTGTCTTGCAAACCACCGTACACGTTGTAAGGCTTTGCCATATCCACAGCTACAGAGTAGAACTGAGCAACGGCTGGGTTATTGGCGTAGAACCAGGTTTTGCCATCGTCATACGTTATGTTAATACCGCCATCATTGCCATTAATCAGGTAGCCCGGTTTGTCAGGACTCACCCACAGCGCCTGGTGGTCAGAGTGTACGTTTTCGCCTTCTATATTGCGAAATGTTTTACCACCGTCGTCCGAAGTAAGAAGCGGCACACCAAGTATGTAAATTTTGTCAGGGTTATGCGGAGCTACGCGAATTACACCAAAGTAATAGCCGTAGCTGGAGTACATATCGTCGATGAAGTTGTCGTGGGTTTTCTTCCAGGTTTTGCCGCCATCATCGGTGCGGTATACTTCTGCGCCTTTTACTTCAGAAGCATAGCGCTCTGCTGTTGGGTCAGTTAGGTAATCATAAAGGGCAGCTGGTTTTAGTTCGCCGCTTTGTACTTTGGCTTTTATACTTTTAGCAGTGATCTCTCTCGGAAAACGGTTCTGGTCCAGGAACGCATTCAGGCTTTTATCGTCCAGCTTCAGGAACTCCTCTGCTGTCATGCCTTTAAACAAGTCGTTGTCCAGCATTTCTGGCTTGTCTTCCTTCTTCTGTACAGGGCGGCGATCGTAGTTGTCTACAAGCGCATAGATGATGTTCGGGTTGCCCGGGAACAGGCTAAGGCCAATACGCCCTACGTTTTCGTTATCCGGAAAACCGCTGCTGGCCGTGCTGATGTCGGACCAGGTATTGCCACCATCTGTAGATTTATGGATGCCGGAGGTTTTGCCGCCTTCCACGAAATTCCAGGCGCGGCGCTCACGGTGCCACAAAGCAGCATACACGTTGTTCGGGTTTTTAGGGTCTACCTGCAGGTCTATGGCGCCGGTGTTGTCGTCTACGTACAGCGTCTTTTTCCAAGTTTTGCCGCCGTCGGTAGTTTTATAGATGCCACGCTCTTTGTTTGGAGAGTATAAATGGCCAACAGCTGCTACCCAAACGGTGTTAGGATCGGTTGGGTGCACGAGTATCTTACCAATATGGTGCGTGTCATCGAGGCCCATGTGCTGCCAGGTCTTGCCACCGTCAGTGCTTTTGTACACACCCACGCCTGAATAAGAAGAACGGCTGGAGTTGCTTTCGCCGGTGCCTATCCAGATGGTTTCGTTGTTGTTCCAGTCTATGGCAATATCACCAATCGTCATCACAGCCTGCTCATCGAAAAGCGGCTCAAACGACTGGCCATTATTGTTGGTTTTCCATAGTCCGCCAGAGGCATAGGCCGCATAGAATACAGTTGGGTCTTTGGGTGATATCTCCAGGTCAGAAATTCGGCCGCTCATAACAGTGGGGCCAATATTGCGGAGCTTCAGGTTGCCGGCAAGCGAGGTTTGCTGCAGTTGCTGCCTGGTCTGGTGGGCCTGCAATCTTTCTTTGGCCGGTGTAGCATTAGGTTGCTTCGAAGACGATTTCTGCGCCTGAACAGCACAGCCCGAAAGGGCGATCAGCATTGCAACCGAAAGTAAACGTTTTTGCATGGTAAGGTTTAGATCAGTTTGTGTGTCTAAATCTAAGGATTTGTGACGGATTTTAGAAGGGGAGGAAGAATATCGTACACGAGAATAGCAGCTTGAAGTATAAATTGGATTGTGTTTGGCTTGATTACTGCTTCCTTAAGTTCAATAGCCGATTGGCTACAGCAACATCATTTTAAATAAAAACCTATGAAGCAAACATTTTATATCTTACTTCTACTTACACCGCTTTTCTTATTTGGATGCAAAGACGATACACCTGCGCCAGCCATAGATACAAACAATGCCTATACTTACCTTGCACTCGGAGATTCTTATACTATTGGTGAAAGCGTTGCTGAAGCCGATAGGTGGGGAGTTTTGTTAGCTGGCCTACTGCGTGAAAATGGGTTAGATGTAGGCAATCCTTATACTATTGCCCGTACCGGCTGGACGACATCTGAGTTGAGCAGCGCCATTAAAAAAGAAGGGCTAACGCAAGAGTTTGATCTGGTGTCGTTGATGATTGGTGTGAACAACCAATATAGGAAGCAAAGCATAAACACTTACCGCTCCGAATTCAGAGAGCTTTTGCAAAAATCTATAAGTCTGACCAAAGGAGATCCTGCCAATGTGATTGTGCTATCTATACCTAACTGGGGCACAACGCCGTATGGCAGTAATTTTAATAGAGAGCAGATAGCAGAAGAAATTGCTGCTTTTAATGCGGTTGCGGCAGATGAAGCGCAAAAAGCAGGTGTGACCTTTATAAATATCACGCCTTTATCTGAAAAAGCAGCAGAAGATAGAAGCCTGGTTGCAAATGATGGCCTACACTACTCCGGAAAGATGCACCTGGAGTGGGCAAAGCTAGCTTTACAAGAGGCACAAAAAGCACTGAAATAGAAAAATCAGCGGAGGTTTGTTAACGGGTGCTCCCAAGCCTCCGCTGATTTAATTTTCAATCTAGTCCTCCTCACTCAACTCAAAAATATCCTCAACAGGCTTTCCGAATAGTCGTGCAATTTTGAGAGCGAGTACTGTAGAAGGTACATATTTATTAGCTTCCATGGCATTTATGGTTTGCCGGCTTACTCCGATCTTCTTGGCTAGGTCTTCCTGGGTAAGGCTATGAATGGCACGTTCTACTTTTATAGTGTTCTTCATGCTATAGCTCTTGCTGATTTGTAAAGTATAAAGTTAAAGCGCACCAAGAAGATAAACAGCAGTGTAAACATGTTAAAGATCATGATCTGGTAGAACCCAAGCCCATAAATAAACAAGATGGAGAACAGCAGGAATCCATAGTTAATATAAGTAGCCCAAAGCAACGACTCCAGCCTGATCTGCGCAATATACTCGTCTTCGTCTTTCTCTTTAGAAAATGCAGCCAGCAAACCACCTGCTATGGCAGTTATGCCTACAATCTCATCAAAAACATTATTCTCCACTAGTGTCATCACTTTAGAAGATTCAAAAAGACCTCCATCATAAATGGCAAATACAGTAGCGTCCCATTCAAAAGGAGTAAAGTCGAAAAGTGTAGTTAGCAGGCCAAGTATAACGGCCGGCACGAAAAGGATCCACCCGATCATCTTGAAACGGTGCGGAAAAAGGAAACGGTTGCTCATAGTCTTTTGTAGATTAAATTTCAATGCTAATGTAAGGAGTTTTTTACATTTGTCAAGTATTCTAGATAAAAAGTAAAGTAATTTTTACATTAGTGGTATAGATTTAGCTGTAGAACACGTGCTGGCACGAGTAAAGGAAAATAAAAGTTCAGTCACAGCAGCTACAGAATTCTGCTGTGACTGAGGCCAATGATAGGAGAAGCCTTGTAAGGTGATCAGAAACGGCCCCTAAGGGTTAGTATAAAGTTACGTCCTGGCGCACTAATACCCGATGCAAATACACGGTAGTACCTGTCGGTGATGTTCTCCAGCGCAGCCTGTAGCTGCAAGTCTGGGGTAAGTTGGTAAGCTGCCCGAACGTTCAAAGTATACCAACTTGGCATGCCTTGCGGCGTGGCATACTTTATATTATCCTCGCCATTTGGGTTGTAATCCTCCAGCTTTTTGGCACCGTTATATAACGCAAAGAACTCGGCACGAAGTCGCTTCGCCTGCAGATTTATACTTGTGCGGCCAAACAGCGGCGGCACGTGGTCCAGCGGAATGTCTCCCTCGCTTTGTTCAATTCTGCCATACGTGTAGTTTAAAGAAGAACTTAGGCTGAGTGCGTTGGTGATGTCTGCTTTTAAGCTAGCGCTGTAGCCATAGAGATAGGCTTTACCGGCATTCACATTGGCTGTTACCTGGCTCAGCTGTCCATTATAAAGTATAGAATCTTGCCCGTTAAAAAGCACCGGCTGTGTGGTGATAGCGTCGCGGTACCAGGTGTAGTAGCCTACCAGTTCCAAGTGCAGGCGCTGCTGTATACTTTTAGAGACGCTGGCCTCGAGGTTGTAAGTATGCTCTGGTTTTAAATTAGGGTTAGGTACAATCACATTACCGGGTGTGGAATCAAACACTTTGCTTAAGTCGTCTACGTTAGGTGCCCGGAAGCCTGTAGAGCCTAGTGCCGTAAAGCGCCAGCCATTGCCTGGCAGTATAACCACGCCGGCATTGCCCGATAGCGCATAATTTCGCTGCTGCAACTCATCCGCTAAAAAAGGAAAGAAGGTCTTGTCTTCAAACTCAGCGTCTAGTCCAACATAACTATAGCGCAGGCCCTGGTTCACGATCAGCCATGGCTTTATATCCCAGGTGTGAGTTAAATAGGCGGCGGCGCTGTGCATACTGGAACCTGCATCGGGGTAGCGGGTCGGTTGAAGCTGTACGTTGCCTGTTACAATGTTTTCTTCGGTAGCTACAGAGTTTACATCGTTGTGTGTAGCTTCTATGCCGTACTGCAGGCGGTGCAGGTTTATACTTTTGCTGAGGTCTGCATTTAAGCTGTAAACCTGTACCTGCTCTGTTTGGTGCGACAGATTAGATTTGTTGAAGCGGCGGTTATGGCGACTCTCTTCCAGCCTTTGATAGGCTGTTATCAATTTAGCCTCATCATAAAAAGAGGTTTTTCTGGAAAGCCCCAAAGTATAAGCTGCCAGCAAGCGCTCCTGCGGGCCATAGTACCATTCCGCATACTTTAATTTATCGCCGGAAAACTCCGTAAGCCTATCGTAGCGGGGTACATCGGTGCTGGTGCTTAATTGCATGTTTAAAGTATGGCTGATGTTTTCGGATGGTTTAAAAAGCACCTTCTGTAGCACATCAAATTGGGTATAGCCTGTTGGCCGCTGGATGTTTGGATTTGGATTTGCCAGCATAGTATCCCGACCAGCTATACGATCAGCATAAAAGTTGCGTATGCCCAAGTCTCCGTAACTACTTTTGCGATTTTTGCCCTGCCTTAAATTTCCAAAATCAGAAACTGTTATACTTGTCAGGCTGCCCCACTTTTGGCGTCCGTAGTTTAGCTGGGCATGTACTGTTTTCTCGTTAGGGGCTGTGGCATATCGGGTAAAGGCGCTGCCGCTTATTAACTTTTCTTTGCCAATGGCTAGCTGAGGCTGCAACGTATGGAAATGCAGTACACCGCCCAAAGCATCAGAGCCATACACTACAGAGCTTGGGCCAAAAACTACCTCGGCACGATCCAGCATACTATTGTCTAATGTAATGATATTTTGCAGGTGGCCACCACGATAGATGGCGTTGTTCATCCGTACCCCGTCTACCACCAGCAGTACCTTATTGGCTTCAAAACCTCGAATAATAGGACTGCCGCCTCCCATTTGGCTTTTTTGTACCAGTACTTTTCCGGTTTGCTGCACCACATCGGCGGTAGTTGGTTGGCTTAGGAATTCAAGTTCTCTGCGGCTCAGCACTTCTACCTGCTGCGGCACCAGTTGCTGTTGCTGTGTAAATCTGCCTGCCGACACCACCACCTCGTTCAGGTTATGGCTCTGCTGCGTTAGGGCCACATGGTAGTTTAGGGTCTGTAGTTGCTTTGGCGTGAGTGTCTGTGGTTGGTATCCAACGTATAAAAATTGTAGATGCTCAGCCTGCTGTAGGCCGATATCCAAAGTAGCCATACCAGTGGCATCTGTCGTGGTAGTAGCATTATTACCGTTCTTGGCAGAAATTACCACACCGACCAAGGGCTGCAGGGTAGTTTTATCAACCACTTTTATACTTTGCGCTAAGCCAATCTGGCATGTGATCAGGAGCAGGAAAAGCAGCCCCAGTAACTTCTTCATCTAACTTAATCTTTTTTTAATTTGCGAATTCGCTTCGGGTATAACCAAAGCGTGGCCCCGGTAATGGTTAGTATAAGTAATCCCAATCCGAGCAGGTTCATACTTACCAGCTTAAACAGATCGCTTATAATAGAGCCGTCGTGGATCTGCTCAATCCAGTCAGAGTGGCGTTGTGCAACAGATAGTACTTTGCCGGTGCTGCCATCTACCTGCACTTCCCAATAGCCTTCGCTGAAGAGCACTTTAACCATGCCTTTGTCTAGGCGTGCTTCAATTCTATCAATGGGGTTGTTTTTTATACTTTGAGCCGAGTCTAGTCCGGCATACGCGGCAGTTGCCAGATCAGCCATGGAAACCCATTGGGTAAGGTCTGAAGTCTGGCCCTTTATGAGTGGCGGCTGTAGTAGGTCTACGTCTTTCTTCCAGCCCAAAAGGATACCGGTTATACTACTGATCAGCACAAACAATCCAATAACCAAGCCCACATAGCGGTGGTACACGCGGTACTCGCGCAGGGTGCCGCTAAGTTTGGTTATTTTTTGCTTGATGTATGGCTGCATGTTCTGCTCTTTTGCCTTTTTCTGAATCACAAGTTCTTATAATAGGGTGATATATCCAACTTATAGACTTGGGTATACCCTTAAAGTTTAACCAGCTGTTGTAAATGCAAAGCTGTGCAACCATTTACGCCGCTCAAGACTCTTAGTAAAAAGAGACCTTGTAAACACTATTCAGTATAAATTATGTTAAACTACATTTACCCTTTTCTTTTGCTGTTGCTGATGTGGCAATGCCAGAACGACAGTACTAAGCCCCAAACTGAGGATGTAAAATTTGGTGAAACGTTTTCTCTTGTAAGGGGAGAGCAGGTGGAAATAACCGGAGAAGGTGAAACCCTGACATTGAAACTACAGAACGTTATTGACTCCCGCTGCCCTTCCGATGCCAATTGTGTGTGGTTAGGCAATGCCACCGCCACCTTTACTGCATCCAATGCTCAGGAATCAGACAAGGAACTGCAAATGTGTATTGGCGATTGCCGCCCAGCGCCAGTTCGCTCTAAACATACACTTACTGTAACTGTTGGCGGAACAGGGTACAATATTATACTTAAAGAAGTGCTACCTTATCCAAGTTCAGAAGAAAGAGGCGATAAAAAAGAGGTGAGGATGGTGGTAGAGGTACTATAACTATACATGTTTTACTTGATAATAGTATATTGAAAGAGTCCAAAATATAAAAGCCCCCGCTACATCTGCAGCGGGGACTTTTATATTTTGGACTTACTAGGCTACTCCTTCACCGAAGAAGTTGGGTTAGCGTCAGCTTTTTTCTCGTCTTTTTTCTTCACGCTGATAAAATCCACGCCTTGCTGCTGAATCATCTTATTTAATGCCGGAACGTCCTGCTCCTTTACTTTCCTCAGTTCGTTCAGCTGCGCATCGATCTGGGCTGTCACCTCTTTCTTAAAGGCATAAGCCTGATCAGTTGGGCGGAAATCGCCGGTGCTTACCTGCCCCACTAGGTTCGCCAGTTTGTTGTTCAGGCGGATAGGGAAGTTAAGCGGATCCTGGCCACTGCGGTTCTTGGTCTGGTACAGTGTCTCCTCGATCTTTGTGATCTTCTTCTCAATCGCATTGGCTGATTCTACAATGGTTTTATAGTCGCTGCCCTGGCTTTTCAGGTTACCGGTTAAAGTCTTCAGCTGTCCACGCATAGTACGGATGTCTTTGATCGCATCGTGTGTTTCAGTCAACTTGTCGCGTACTTCTGTTAGAAACTCGTGCTGTGCCTGCAGATCTGCCTGCGATGCTTTGGTGCGCGGGTCCTGAAGTATGGCAAAATCCGTTTCCTGGCTTTCTTTGTTCACTGTTAGCTTTGCCTTATACTTTCCAGGTATAGCTTTCGGGCCTTGCGTGCCACCACCCCAGATAATCATACCGTCAAAACGGCTGGCCTCCGGATAGCGCATATCCCACACAAAGCGGTTCATGCCTTTCTTCACTTCTAGCTTCTCGTTACGCTCTTTGGCATTGCTGGCATAACTGCGAATCAGTTTGCCGTTCTCGTCCATGATCTCCATCTTCACAACTGTGGCAGAATCCGGAGCCGTTGGCAGGTAGTAGTGCACCATTACACCACCCGGGTGGTTCTGTCCGGCAGTTTTAGAGTTGCCTCTGCTACCTCCGTCCATTTTGTAAGCGTCCAGCGGCTTGTACAGGTGGAACTTGCTGTTGGCTATACTTCCGTTCATCGTATGAAGCGGCGTAATATCATCAATCAACCAGAATCCACGGCCTTGTGTAGAAGCGATCAGGTTGTCGTTCTTGATGGTCATGTCGGTGATTGGTACGATTGGCAGGTTGAGCTGGAATGGCTGCCAGCTGTCACCGTCGTTAAACGAAATGTACATGCCATACTCTGTACCGGCATACAACAAGCCCGGTCGTTTCTGGTCGGCGCGAACCACGCGTGTAAAGTGGTTTTCCGGAATGCCGCTGGTAATTTTAGTCCAGGTTTTGCCGTAATCAGTAGTTTTGTACAGGTATGGCCTGAAATCTCCTGACTTATACATGGTAGCTGCCACGTAAGCACCGCCTTTAATGGTCGGGTGCGCATCAATGCTGTTGATCATGATCCACTCTGGCATTTTCTTCGGCGTTACATTTGTCCAGTTCTTGCCATTATCGCGTGTTACATGTATCAAGCCGTCATCAGAACCTGTCCAGATAACACCTGGCTCCAGAGCAGACTCGTTTATGGCGAAGATGGTGCCGTAATACTCCACGCTGGTGTTATCTTTTGTGATCGGGCCACCAGACGGACCAAGCTTGGTAGAGTCGTTGCGCGTAAGGTCAGGAGATATAGTTTCCCAGCTCTGGCCTTCGTTATAAGTAACATGCACGTGGTTAGACGTGGTGTAAAGTTTCTTCGGATCGTTTGGCGAGAATAGGATCGGGAAATTCCACTGGAATCTATACTTCATGCCTTCTGCACCGTGGCCCATCGGGTTGTCAGGCCACACGTTAATCACACGTTCCTGGTTATTGCTGTGGTTTACTCTGGATAAAAATCCACCATAGTTACCGCCATACACAATTTCAGGGTTCGTTGGATCCACTGCCAGGTGTGCACTTTCCGATCCTGCTGTAGATTCCCAATCATTTTCTGTGATAGCATACCCATCAGAGCGGTGCGAAATACGAACGGTAGAGTTGTCCTGCTGCGCGCCGTAAATGCGGTAAGGGAAGTGGTTATCTGTAGTTACACGGTAGAACTGTGCAGTGTTCTGGTTATGGTATGTGCTCCAGTTCATGCCTCCGTCTGTCGTTACCTGCGCGCCACCGTCATCAGCAATGATCATGCGCGATGGATCTTCTGGTGCAATCCAAAGGTCGTGGTGATCACCATGTGGAGCATTGTTGCTTTCAAAAGTACGGCCACCATCTTTAGAACGATGGTACGACACGTTCAGTACGTATACCACATCCTCATCTTTCGGGTCGGCATAAACGCGGGTATAGTACCAGGCACGCTGACGCAGGTTACGATCATCGTTCACCTTTTTCCATGTAAGACCGCTGTCGTCGGAGCGGAACAGGCCGCCTTCATCAGCCTCTACCATGGCATACACTCTTTCAGAATTTACCGGCGAAACAGCTACTCCAATAATACCCAATGTGCCTTTTGGCAAGCCCTGGTTTTTAGAGATCTCTTTCCAGGTATCACCACCGTCGGTACTTTTCCAGATACCAGAACCAGGTCCGCCAGAAGACAAACTGTAAGGCGTACGGCGCACATTCCAGGTGGTAGCATACAGGTTGCGGCTGTTGTTTGGGTCGATGATCAGGTCTACAGCGCCTGCATCTTTATTGGCAAACAACACGCGCTTCCATGTTTTGCCGCCGTCTATACTTTTATACACCCCACGCTCCTCATGCGACTTGTACAAATCACCCATCACGGCCACGTATACTATGTCCGGGTTTTGCGGATGTATGCGGATACGGCCAATGTGCTTGGAGTCTTTAAGCCCGATGTGTTGCCATGTTTTACCGGCATCTACCGACTTCCATACGCCATGACCCGACGATACGTTGCCGCGGACAGTCTTTTCGCCTTCGCCAACATAGATCACATTTGGGTCGGCTTCGCTAACCGCAACGGCACCAATAGAGCCACCAAAAAAACCGTCAGATAAACTTTCCCAGGTAGAGCCACCATCAGTAGTGCGCCAAACGCCGCCACCTGTTGCCCCAAAGTAATAAATGTTAGGTTTACCCGGCACGCCTGTGGCGGTACCAGAACGGCCACCACGATAAGGGCCAATGCTGCGCCAGGTCATGCCATCATACAGCTTAGGATCTACGGCTGCAGGAGCATCTTTTTGTTTTGTGCTGCGTGTTTTCTGCTTCTGCGCCATAATCTCTGGCGAGGCCACAGTCATAGCTAACAGTAAACAGGCAACAGAGCTGGTTCTGCGCAAAGTTTTATTCATGAGGATGTTGTAAGGTTAGTAAGTTTAGAGTTTGAGCTATTGAGTTAGGAAAAATCACGAATAAAAGCAAGCAGGATCAGGATTTACAGGATTTTAAGATGGACAGGATTGCCTGAAGAAGTTAAATTTTGATAATTGTTATAAAGGATGAAACGCAAAGACCTCACGGTATCTTTATGACCCGCGAGCGTCTGGATTTTGCTACAGTAGCTACAGCTTATCCTCTAGACGCTCGCAGGACCTTCGGACGCTGCGAGGTCTTTATCATCAGCATGCATATTAAAAGAAAAGAGGCGCAAAATTTTGCGCCTCTACAAAGTCGAATACTAATCTTGATCCTTCCGGTACTTAATCTAATTAGTTGCTATACTCAAGTGCGTTGGGATGTTGGCTCAAGCTTTTTCAGTCGTGGTTTTGCACGGCGTTTGTCCTTGCGTTTAATGTATACTGCCGAAGGGCCTTTGTCGTCTTCTTTCCGGATGGTGAATACATCTTTGTACGCCTTAATTAACTGCAGTAATTGGTTATAACCGAAAGTACGAGGGTCAAAACTAGGGTCTAGCTGGCGCAGGTTAGTGCCCATTGCACCTAAATGTGCCCATCCGTCTTCGTCTGAGGCCATTACAAAAGCTTCTTTTAGTAACGGCAAAGGGTTAGGTTTGTGGTGAGAGGCTCCATTCCCTGGATCTTTTTCTGCTTCTTCAATCTTGCGTTCATCAATATCATCCGTTAGATTTTCGGTAAATATGAACACGTTGCAGGCATTAACAAAGGGCTTTGGTGTTTTGCGCTGACCAATGCCCATCACAAAAATGCCGGCCTCTCGAATGCGTGTGGCCAACCTGGTATAGTCGCTGTCGGAGGATACGATGCAGAAACCGTCTACCAGTTCGCTGTGCAGCAAATCCATGGCATCTATAATCAGGGCGCTGTCGGTAGCGTTTTTGCCAACAGTATAGCGAAACTGCTGGATGGGCTGTATGGCATGGTTGTTTAGGCAGTCTTTCCAGCCGTTCATTTGCGGGGTGGTCCAGTCTCCGTAAATTCTACGTATGGTAGGAGGGCCATACTTTCCCACCTCGGCTAAAAGTTTAACAATAAGGCTGGGTTGGGCGTTATCCCCGTCTATCAGCACGGCCATGCGCGACGGTTTACGTTCTCGTGTGGTGTATTTCATGTATAAAAGGTTGCTTGATGCTGCTATTTCGCAGCGCACCCATAAATGGTGCAATACAGTTTATACTTTTATTCTTGACAGAGGTTATACTGCCAGTCATTTATACTTTATCACAAAATGCCTATCTTACCGTAACAGAGCTACAAACAGAATTATATGATCAGGATAAAAAAGTTTTTGCTTATGCTGGGTTCAGCTTTCGCGGTAGCCACAGGCTCCGCCCACAGTCAGGCGCAGGTGTTTAAAGCCGAAGAGCCGCTGGCACATACATATTCTATTGTTGCCCGAGATCCAAAAACAGGAGAGATGGCTGTTGGCGTGCAGAGCCATTGGTTTTCGGTGGGCACAGCCGTGCCCTGGGTAGAGGCTGGTGTAGGTGTAGTAGCCACCCAATCTTTTGTAAATAAATCGTATGGCCCGCTAGGGTTACAACTTTTAAAGGAGGGTAAAACTGCTGAAGAGGCGCTGGCTATACTTTTAGCCAAAGACGAGGCGCGTGAGGTACGCCAGGTTTCTATACTTGATTCGAAAGGAAACGTGGCAACGCATACTGGTAAACAATGCATTCGCTATGCCGGACATATAACAGGTAAGAACTTTTCGGTGCAGGCCAACATGATGCTAACTGATAAAGTATGGCCTGCCATGGCGAAGGCTTTTGAGAAAAGCGAAGGACAGCCGCTGGCAGAGCGCGTACTGATTGCCATGCAAGCGGCAGAGCAGGAGGGAGGCGACATTCGTGGCAAGCAATCGGCAGCGCTTGTTGTGGTAAAAGGTCAGAAATCAGACCAGCCCTGGGATGACAAAATAATTGACCTACGTGTAGATGACCATGAAAAACCGCTGGATGAGCTGGCGCGACTGCTAAAAGTACACCGTGCTTATGAGCACATGAATAATGGCGATCTGGCCATCGAGAAAGGTCAAATGCAAAAAGCTATGGAAGAGTATGGCAAAGCCGAAGCCATGTATCCAAATAACCTGGAGATGAAGTATTGGCATGCCATTGGCCTGGCCAGCAGCGGACAAGTTGATGAAGCTGCTAAACTTCTGCGTGAAGTTTATCGAAAAGATGATAATTGGCGGGAGTTAACGGCAAGGTTACCGGAGGTTGGCTTACTGAATGTAAGCAAGAAGGATCTGGAAAAATTGCTGAAGGCAAAATAAAGCAAGCCGCTGAAAGCATCTGCCGCCAAAAAAACAAAACCTCCGAGAGCTTTTCCCGGAGGTTTTGTTTTTAAAATCGGTGTAATCTAAGGTTCTAAATTTACTTCAGAGCCAAAGAAGTAACTTTAGCTATTAAATAGTCTGGTTTACGTCGAAGTTCTCCAGGTAATCAGCTACACGGCGCACGAACATGCCACCCAGCGAGCCATCCACAACGCGATGGTCGTAAGAGTGCGACAGGTACATAAAGTGGCGGATACCAATCAGGTCGCCTTCTGGTGTTTCGATTACAGCTGGCTTCTTTTTAATGGCGCCAACTGCCATAATCGCTACCTGTGGCTGCATGATAATCGGCGTACCCATTACGTTGCCAAAAGATCCAACGTTAGAAACGGTGTAAGTACCACCTGCAAGATCGTCTGGCGTCAGCTTGTTCATACGGCCACGGTTCGCCAAGTCGTTCACCTTCTTTGTCAGCCCGTTCAGATTCAGTTGGTCAGCGTTCTTAATGTTTGGTACGATCAGATTACCGCTTGGCAAAGCTACAGCCATACCAATGTTAATGTCTTTGTGGCGGATAATCGTACCACCATCTACAGACACGTTGATCATCGGGAAGTCTTTGATCGCCTTTGCAATGGCATCTATAAAGATAGGAGTGAAGGTCAGATTTTCGCCTTCACGCTTCTTGTACTCATTCTTCCACTTGTTTCTCCAGTTCACAATATTGGTTACATCAGCCTCTACAAAAGAAGTAACGTGCGGAGAAATGCGCTTACTATCGACCATGCGGTCGGCGATCATCTTGCGCATGCGGTCCATCTCGATAAGCTCTACGTTGCCACCGTAAGATGCAGCTGGTTTTACCTGAGGCGCAGCAGCCTGTGGCTGAGCAGCCGGAGCTGGTGCAGCGGCAGGAGCCTGTACTTGTGGTTGTGCCTGTGGCTGAGCCTGCGGAGCAGCAGCTGGTTGAGGCGCCGCACCACGGTTAGACAGGTAGTTCATGATGTCTTTCTTCGACACACGTCCTTCGCTGCCGGTACCTGGTACATACTCCAGTTCCTCCATCGAAATACCTTCTTCGCGGGCAATGTTAAGCACTAGCGGAGAGTAAAAACGGCCTGTAGCAGGTTTGTCCAGTTTAGCTGATGAAGTAGCAGCAGGAGCAGCGCTTTCCTGTGGCGCAGCGGCCTGAGGTGCAGCGGCAGGAGCCTGAGAAGCTGCAGGAGCAGCAGCACCTGTGTCTTCACCGTTTGTAGAGATAATAGCAATTGGAGCACCAACTGCTACCACATCGCCTTCCTGTACCAGAATCTCTTTCAAAACGCCGCCCTGTATTGCAGGAACTTCCGTGTCTACTTTATCTGTAGCTACTTCCAGTACCGACTCATCCTGCTCAATGGTATCACCCACGTTTTTAAGCCATTTAAGAACGGTACCTTCCATGATACTCTCGCCCATTTTGGGCATAACCATTTCTACAAGTGCCATATTATCGTTGTTCGTTGATCGTTTTTAGTGTTTTATAAAAAAAAGATGAAGGACAAAAGACAAAGGAAATAAACAGTTGATGAGCTTTTATCCTTTGCCAAATACTCTTTTGCCTTAAAAAACCCAGACAAAGTTAAGGATTTTAGCCTATTCCTCAACGGTTAAGGCCAAACTTTGGCGCACCATATTTAACACAGCCAAAGTAGTGTACTCAATGTTCAGTAGCCTGTCTTTATTAAATTGCAGCAGCTTTGCCTCAGATTTATACTTATCGGAGTAAGCTATCCAGATTGTGCCTACAGGTTTGTCAGGTGTACCTCCGTCAGGGCCAGCTATACCGCTGGTAGCTACGCCAATGTCAGTACCGAATTTTAGTTTTACATTTTCTGCCATTTCCTTTACAGTAGCCTCGCTTACGGCGCCATGCTGTTGCAGGGTTTCAGGTTTTACACCTAGCTCCCGAATTTTAACGTCGTTGTGGTACGCAATTACACTGCCTTGGTAATAGGAAGAGCTTCCGCTTATACTTGTTATTTTATGAGCTAGGTAACCGCCTGTGCAGCTTTCTGCGGTTGCTATAGTAAGACCGCGCTCTTTTAGTAGTTGGCCAATAGCTGCTTCTAAACTTATCTCGCCAAAGGCAAAAATATAGTTTGGGATAAGTTGCTGTAGCTTATCAACCTGTTCCTGCATCTCATGCTCCAGTTTAGAGGCATCCTCTCCAAAACCTGTAAGGCGCAGGCGTACAGAACCCAGGTGCGGCAGATAAGCCAGCTTTAAATGTGAAGGCAGGCTGGTTTCCCAGTTTTCCAGCTTTGCCGCAAGTATAGATTCTGCTATGCCGACAGTCTGTACTACTTTATGTATGATTTCAGGTGTTTTGAAGTATGTCTTTAGTTGGGGTAGCACTGTGTCAGTCATCATGCGCTTCATCTCATAAGGCACACCTGGCATAGAAACGTATACTTTGCCCTCGTGCTCAAACCACATACCCGGCGCAGTACCCAATACATTGCGCACAGGTGTGCAAGCGGCTGGTAAATAAGCCTGCTCGCGGTTTAGTTCTGTTAGTTCACGCCCTCGGTTCTTAAATATCTCCGCGATATCTGCCAGCGATGGCTCGTGTAACTCCAGTATGGTGTTAAAGTATGAGGTAAGCACATCCTTTGTCAGATCGTCTTTGGTAGGGCCGAGTCCGCCTGTCAACAATATAATATCGGCTCTTTTTTTAGCGTTATCCAATGCTTCTACTATATGGTCAGCATTGTCTGATACAGAGGTGATCTGCTTTACTTTTATGCCTGCTTTAGTTAACTCTGCACCCATCCAGGCAGAGTTTGTGTCTACAATCTGGCCATAGAGAATTTCGTCTCCGATGGTGATTATTTCAGCAATAACGGCTTTCATATATATTTTGGTCTGATTTATGCGTAGGTCTGTTAAACTGTTTCAAGTTAAAGATGTTCTAGCGATATGAAAAAACTACTTTACACTTCTTTTATAGCTGTAGCTCTTGGTGCCTCTGCCTGCACGGCAACCGACATACAACGCACTGTAGATGGCGTTTTAGCAGGCACCGCCACAGGAGGTCCTGTAACACAATCCGAAGTTGCGTCTGGTTTAAAGCAGGCACTGGAGGTTGGTATCAAGAATGGCGCAAACCAAGCCTCGCAAACAGACGGCTACTACAAAAATTCACTTATTCGTATTCCTTTTCCGAAGGATGTGCAGCGAGTAGATAATACATTGCGTCAGGTAGGTTTGGGCAATGAGGTAGATAAATTTATACTTACCCTTAACCGTGGTGCCGAGGATGCGGCAAAAAGCGCTGTACCCATTTTCGTAAGTGCCATCAAGCAAATGACCATACAAGACGCGTGGGGAATTTTAAAAGGAGATAAAAATGCAGCCACACAGTACTTAAAACGAACTACTTCTCAGCAACTATACAATACATTTAACCCTATTATGGTGCAGTCGTTGGAAAAGACTAATGCCACGAAGTACTATGCAGACTTGGTAAACCAGTACAACAAAATTCCGCTGGTGCAAAAAGTTAATCCCGACTTAGATGATTATGCTACTCATAAAGCAATTGATGGATTATTTATACTTGTAGCACAGGAAGAGGCAAATATTAGAGAGAATCCTATTGCGCGAACAACTGAATTGTTACGCCGTGTGTTCTCCAAAGAAAATCAGTCTTAGGCTATACCGGCTTTTACAAGGTTTTGCACCCGTTTTACTTATTAGTAAGGCGGGTGTTTTTTTTTGTGGAACATAAAACGTTGAATAAAAGTACAATACAGCAAAAATTACCCAAGCCTTACAGCAATAGCTTTTGAACTATGGCAAACAAACCATTTAAATATAACCCGATCACAAAAGAGAGAGACCTGGACGTTTTAATTGATGAGATCGGAGATGCACGTGTAGTAATGTTAGGAGAGGGCTCTCACGGTACTTCGGAGTATTACACCTGGCGTACTGCCATTACCAAAAGATTAATACAGGAGAAAGGGTTTAATTTTGTGGCTGTAGAAGGCGACTGGCCAGAATGCTATGCTGTAAATCGATTTATTAAAGGGTATAGCAACTCCGGTAGCAAAATTGCTGATGTATTGCAGGTGTTCCGCCGCTGGCCTACCTGGATGTGGGCCAACTGGGAGGTGGCTGCCCTAATTGAGTGGATACGTGATTTTAACCACCTGCGCCATGCGAACTCGAAAGCAGGTTTTTATGGGCTGGATGTATATAGTCTGTGGGAGTCGCTGGAGCAGGTAATAAAATTTCTGGAAAATAATAATGGACGTGCTGCCGAAGCTGCTAAGATGGCCATTAATTGCTTTGAGCCTTTTAACCGCGACCCTCAGACCTATGCCAGGGCTACTGCCTTTGTACCAACAGACTGCGAGAGTGAAGTGGTGGAGATGCTGCAAAGAATACAGCATCATCGCAGTTTTACAGATGATCCCGAAAACGATTTTAATACCCGCCAGAATGCACTTGTGGCTGTAAATGCAGAGAAATACTACAGGGCCATGATTCGAGGTGGTGGCAGTTCCTGGAACGTGCGTGATAGCCACATGATGGAAACTTTGGACAGGCTTCTAGACCTGCACGGACCAACATCTAAGGCTATTGTATGGGAGCATAACACCCATATCGGGGATGCCAGTTTTACCGACATGGCTGACGATGGGATGTATAATATCGGGGAGCTGGCGCGGAAGAAGTATGGGCAGAGCCAAGTGAAGCTGGTTGGCTTTGGTACCTATCAGGGCAGTGTGATCGCCAGTAGGTCTTGGGGCGCACCGATGCAGAAGATGGAAGTACCGCCAGCTGTTGAAGGAAGTTGGGAGCACATGCTGCACCAGATCAGCACAGAAGACAAGATTATAATTTCCCGGGACCTGGTAAACGTACCAGAGCTACAAGGCCGAATTGGTAATCGCGCAATAGGTGTGGTATATGACCCAAAGTATGAAATGTTCGGAAATTATGTGCCTACTGTTATTCCGGGCCGCTACGATGCCTTTGTTTACTTTGATGAAACAGAGGCAGTGCACCCGCTGCACATGAAAGCTACCTCAGGCAAAGAGCCAGACCTGTATCCGTGGAATTATTAGAGAAACATAAACCCTGATAGATCAGAAGCCTGCAGCGACAAAGTCCTGCAGGCTTCTGATCTATCAAACGAGAATACTATACGTAATTTATATTTAACAAAAGCTCCTCCATTATCTTCTAAGACGATTTATTTCAATGTCTATACTTCAACGCTTGGGTCTACCTTCTCTACTTTAGAACCCACAAAACCATAGTATACAATGTATAAATAGCAAATAAGCGGCACAATGAATGATAGCTGAAGACTGCCCGTTACGTCGGCTACATATCCCTGCAACGGTGGAATGATCGCACCACCTACTATAGCCATGACTAAAAGCGAAGAACCTTGGCTGGTATGAACTCCTAGCCCTTTGATGGCGAGCGTGAAGATTGTCGGGAACATGATGGAATTGAACAAGCCTACTGCAATTACGGACCACATGGCTACTGCACCCGTTGTAAGCATCGTGATTAAAAGCAAAGTGATTACGGCTGCAGCAAAGAAACCCAAAGTTCTGTTTGGTAAGAACCTGCCAAGTAACAGCACCAGGAAGTTTACCGCAATAAGCCCCAGCACGATCAGTGCTTCCTGCTGACCATAGATGGTGAATATGAGTGTAACCACAATAGCCGTAATAGCTGCGATGATCATATACTTACGGCTTTTGTTCTTAAACTCTGCAAGTG
Source organism: Pontibacter sp. H249 (assembly GCF_037892465.1). NCBI lineage: Bacteria > Pseudomonadati > Bacteroidota > Cytophagia > Cytophagales > Hymenobacteraceae > Pontibacter > Pontibacter sp. H249. The sequence goes on from NZ_JBBKTR010000003.1 coordinate 166,915, forward strand.
CCACTGCACCGAAAAATCTTCCGATCATGGCGCCACCCCAGAAAAAGGCAAGGTAATGTCCGCCTTCCGCTTCAGAAAGACCAGCGATCTCAGGTAAGCTGAAGAAATTGATCAACATGCTGCCAATAGCCACTTCACCGCCTACGTACATAAAGATACAGATCACACCAAGCACCAGGTGGCGGTATTTAAGCGCTCCGGCATCTGCTACAATACGCCCTTCACCTTTAATGTGAGGTAGGTTGGCCAGCTTTATCAATACAGCAATAGCCACAAGTGTAGCAGCCAGGCCAAGGTAAGGAAGCTTAACAGAAGCTGCAGTGTCTGAGCCCATGGTCTGTGCAGCCTCAAAGATCAGGTAGCCGCCAATCAAAGGAGCCACTGTAGTTCCGAAAGAGTTTAAAGCTTGGGTCAGGTTCAGACGACTTGCCGCTCCTTCTGGTCTTCCGAGCACTGTTACGTAAGGATTAGCCGCAATCTGAAGGATGGTAATACCTGAAGCCAGCACAAAAAGAGCCATCAAAAAGAAGCCGTAACTATGGAAATCTGCTGCCGGATAAAACAGCGCACAACCAACAGCAGCAACTAATAACCCTACTATGATGCCATTCTTATAGCCTATTTTCATAATAGGGTCCCCTTTAACCATAGAGAAGACAAAGTATAGCAGCGATATAATAAAATAAGCTCCGAAAAAGGCTGTTTGGATAAGCATTGCCTGCCAGTGCTGCAGTACGAATACCTGTTGGAGTTTCGGTATAAGGATGTCATTCATGCAGGTAATAAAGCCCCACATAAAGAACAGCAGCGTTACAACGATCAAAGGTCCGGTAAAGCCTTTGCTATTGTCCAGGTCAGTTCCCGATGTTGCAACAGTTGGCTTGGAAGAAGGTGAGGTTACAGCCATAGTATAAAATTTAACAGGGGTTAAGGTTTAGGTTAGTTTTTTATGCTTGATTCATATTTTACGGAGCCATCCTTCAGCAGCGTAAAAGATGCTTCCTGCACATCTCTTGAGTTAGGGCCTACAAATACCTTAAAATCACCAGGCTCTGTGCCATAAGTTAAGTCAGCACGCCAAAAGGCCAGGTCTTCCGGAGATATGGTGAATTTTACTGTTTTTCTCTCGCCAGGCATAAAAGTCAGCTTCTGGAATTTCTTCAGCTCTTTAACTGGTCTTGTAATGCTGCCAACCAGGTCGCGGGTGTAAAGCTGTACAACTTCTTCGCCGGCATATTTACCTGTATTGGTTACATCTATACTTACCTGTAGCTGCCCTGCTGGTGCAAGCTTATCAGTGCTGAGCTTTAGGTTGTCATACTTGTAAGTGGTATAGCTTAGTCCGTAACCAAATGGGTAGAGCGCAGTGTTAGGCACATCGCGGTACCTGGATTTATAAACACGCTCCGAGCCCGGCTCTGAATGGTTGCCATCATAAGCACGGCCTGTGTTTTTGTGGTTATAGTATAAAGGCAACTGCCCAACAGCCCTTGGGAAGGACACCGGAAGTTTACCTGACGGGTTATATTCACCAAACAACACGCTTGCCACAGCGTTACCAGCTTCAGAACCTAAAGACCAGGTGGCAAGTATGGTCGGGATGTTCTCATCGAGCCATGTAAGCTCCAACGCGCGGCCGCTGCTTACCAAAGCGATGATTGGCTTGCCTGTAGCATGGATTGCTTTTACTAACTCCAGTTGCACGCCTGGCAAACTAACATCAGCTCTCGATGCGCCTTCACCGTTCATTACAGCGCTTTCGCCAATGGCCATAACCACTACGTCAGCTTTGTTAGCGGCAGCTACAGCGGCATCAAATTTAGCTTTAGAGTCGCTGTATAGTTCACAGCCTTCGGCGTAAGTTACTTCTGCTCCTTTAGCATACTTCTTAATGCCTTCTAGGAAAGACACCGGGTGCTGCGCTTCTCCGAAGAAAGACCAGGTACCATTCATGTCTTCTTTATTATTACCCAACGGACCGATAACAGCTATCTTTTGTTTTGCTGATGCGCTTAATGGAAGCAGGTTGTTTTCGTTTTTCAGTAGCACAATAGAGCGTTGGGCCATATCAAAGGCTGCCTGCAAATTCTCTTTAGAGCGTATCTGCTTCTTCTCTGTTTTAGTGTTGCTGTATAAGTATGGGTTATCGAACAGGCCAAGCTTGAATTTTAGCCATAGCACCCTGCGTACGGCATCGTCCAGGTACTTCTGTTCCACTTTACCAGATTTTACCAGTTGAGGGAGCTCCTTAAGGTAAATTTCAGCCATCATGTCCAGGTCGGTTCCGGCTTTTAAAGCAAGTTCTCCGGCATGGGCATTGTTCTGTGCATAGCCATGCGATGTCATTTCCCAAATGTTCTGCCAGTCTGATATCACCAAGCCCTTAAAACCCCACTCATCACGCAGTATCTGGCGCATTACTTTGGTATGGGCTGTGGCTGGCACACCGTTCAACTCGTTAAACGCAGTCATGATTGTGGCAGAACCTGCGTCCAAAGCGGCTTTAAACGGTGGCAGGTACGTGTTTCGAAGCTCATACTCCGACATGTCTACGGTATTGTAGTCGCGGCCGGCTTCTGCTGCGCCATAAGCTACAAAGTGCTTTACACAGGCGGCTATTGTTTGCGGATCTGACAGACTGTTGCCCTGAAAGCCTTTAACGCGGGCGGCCGTGATCAACGACACCAGGTATGGGTCTTCGCCGGCACCTTCTGCTGTTCTGCCCCAACGCGCGTCACGTGCTACATCTGCCATGGGTGCAAACGTCAGGTTAATGCCAGATGCGGCAGATTCTTTAGCGGCTACGCGTGCACTTTTCTCTATGGCAGCTAAGTCCCAGCTAGCAGATTCGCCTAACGGTATCGGAAACACAGTCTTAAAGCCATGGATCACGTCAGCGCCTATCAATAATGGAATTCCCAGACGCGATTCTTCTACGGCTAGCTTCTGCAGTTTTCCGGTGTAGGCAGCGCCATGTATGTTGAAAATACCGGTGATCTCGCCTTTACGGATAGCTTCGTTAAACTTATCAGACTCGGAAGTACGAACAGTAGGGCCGGTGTTAAAAAGGTCGCCGACTACAAAGTTCAGCTGCCCGGCTTTTTCTTCCAGTGTCATTTTAGAGAGCAGGTCTTCTACGCGCTGTTCCGTTTTATCCTTTTTATCTTCTGGTTTAAAAGATGAGAAGAGCATGGCGGAGCCAAGTATGACCACCAGCAGGATAGGGATAAAAGTCTTTCTCATATTATTTCTTTTTAGTGAACCCTTTGCTTAAAGTATGGCGAAAGGATTTAGCTAGTGAAAATTAAATAATTAGTATCCGTTTAATGATGATGCTTTCCTGTGTGTACAGGTGGCAGAAGTATAAACCCGGAGCTACATCTGTTTTTATTTGCAGCAAATTAGCTGTGCCTTGTATAATGTTGGCAGCTACCTCTTTGCCAAAGGCATTGTAAAAGTGGATCTCTTCAATCTTTAAAGTATGGTCGAACTGGATGTTAAATTCTCCTGTACAAGGATTAGGGAAAACCCGCACTTGTTGATTGTTATATTCTTGTTTTATACTTAGCAGGGCATCATTACTAGCAACCAGGTTAGAGAAAGTGGATGTACCACTGCTATTCACTGACTGTACTTTATACACGTACCCATTTTCCGGTATAACTGCATCCGTATATTCCCGTGTATTGGCTGCCACAGAGGCTACTTCGGTAAATGGTCCGTTTTGTGATTGGGAGCGGAATATCTTAGTACTCTCTTCATTGGAAGCATTATCCTGCCAGTTTAGCGTAACCGAATTTGTTGCTTTCGTTAGTTTCAGGTGTGAAGGGCGATTGGGAGCAGCGGGAGTGTTTTGCAGCACTTTGAATTGATCAATCCAGAAAACATCATTTCCTGCAGAGCCTAAGATGCCATAATTAACAAGTATCCTGATCTTCTTTACTTTGGTTCCGTCTATTTGGCCTGAGCCTGTGCCAAACAGGTTTCTATAATCGAAATGATAAGTATACAATTCATTGTCGTCGATGAGCGGTGTAAGGGTAAAAACAGTATTTGTCCCAGTAGTCTTCCCGGCTTCATCTATCAAATCGATGCGGAGCAGCACGTTTTCACTTTCGTTGCGGGTTTTTAGGGTGGTTGCTAAAACAGGATAGCCGCTCATATTGAGCGGCTCTGTTAAGGTATAAATTATTTGTGGAAGAGAACCCGGATTCGTTACCTGGTAGCTGACTTTTAAGGCATTGTTCTCATGACTGAAATCAAAAGTGCCGCCACTGCTGTTTAGCTTAGCAGTCGGCAAAGTGTTGAAGTCTTCTATTAAAAACGCTTCTCCTACGGGTGTCTGGGTGGTGTTAACATTCAGTTCCTGCTGGTATATTTGCCCGTTCAGGTTCATCTGTACTTTAACCTTCCCGGCAGTTGTACCCCAGTTAACTTTTATCTCTGATGTACCTGCTCCTGATGTAATCGTGGCTCCGCTTGGTACGGTCCAGGTATAAGTTGCGCCTGTTACGTTGCTGGCTTTAAAGGTTAAATTCTGTGAACCAGGGTTTACCGATGCAGGGCCAGTCAGTTTTAAATCGGAGAATGTTTGGTAAACGCGTACATAGTCAACTTCATAGCGTGCAGTGGTTAGGGCTGGGTCTATGCCATTTTTCAGACCGTTAGTTTCATACCTGGTGTCGCTGCCCCAGTTACCACCCATGGCCAGGTTGATAATGATAAATTGCGGATCATTAAAAGGCCATGTAGCTGCATCCTTGTTTACAGGTGCGTAAGTATAAAACAGCGTGTTGTCCACGTAAAACTTTATAGACTCGGGTGTCCATTCGGCCGCATACATATGAAAGTTGTCTCCGTAATCGCTCACCATAATTGAGTTACTATTCACAGAGTTTCCACTGCTGGATGGCGTATGAAGGGTGCTATGTACCTTTCCAGGATCACGGCCTATATGTTCCATCACATCTATTTCCCCGCAGGCAGGCCAGCCTTTGGTAGTTATACTTTCGCCCAGCATCCAAAGGGCAGGCCATGTGCCAGCGCCTTTTGGTAGTTTAGCTCTGAACTCTACCCGGCCATATGTAAAATTATACTTGCCCTGTGTTTTAATGCGGGCAGATGTCCAGGCACCGTTGTTTTTATTGGCTTCGATTACAAGGTTGCCTCCGCTGCGGCGTACGTTGCTGCTGTTGTTTGTATAAGACTGCACTTCGTTGTTACCCCAGCCGCCTTGCCCGTTTCCAAGGTCGTAGCTCCAGTACGTCGGGTCAGGGGCGCCTTCGCCTGCAAATTCATCGTGCCACACCAGCTCGTTAAAGCTTGTGCTTTGGGCAAGCAAAGGCAATGACGAGCATAGCAGCAGCGTAAGTGCTGTTATGGCTTTGTATAAAATATTCATTGAAATAGGATTAAGGCAGCAGTACTTCAGTGTGTGAGTTGAAGTACTGCTGCTAGAAATTAATTAGGGAATAAGCTTGAAATCATCAATATAGAAGATGCCAGAGTTAAAGTGACCTTCGCCGCCAATCTGTATCACAATCCGGTCTAAGTCTTTACGGCTGGCAGCGCTGCTAAAATCAAAGGTTAACTCTACCCACTTGTCAAGCTGTGTTACCTGCTGTTTTACTTCTACCTGCGTTACCCATGGCTCGCCACTTTCAGCGTTCTGAAGTTTTACAGATACCTGCTTCAGAAGATTTTTAACAGCCCAGTCATACCCTGCTTCCGTAGTATAATCGTTGTAGCCAGGCATGAAAACTTTTAACTTGATTTTGTTCTTTGTTGTCAGATCAATTTTGTGATCCAGTGTATAGAAAAGGTTTGCAAAAGCAAAGGGTTCGCCTGCCTGCTTAATATACTGTCCTACTTTAGCAGATGTATTGCCCGTAAGTGGAGCAGGGTTGTCGTAAGTCTCGTTAAACGTAAGATTGTCTGTTTGCCAAACCACATTACCCGGCGTGTCAAAGTCATCTTTCAGATCAATTGCTTCTTTGTAGGGCTTAACTTTTACAGGTGCCTTATATCCTTCGGGCACAAGCACATAGTTACGTACGCCATCACCGCCGCAGCACACCTTTCTGATATGTAACCGGTTCTCGCTAAGTTCTATCACCTCGTAAGTTCCTTCATTATCATCCCAGGCAATGGTTTCTCCGTTACTAACTGAAAGCATGGTCTTGCCATTTTCCTGGTAGATGCTCCAGGTACTGGCTACAGGAGTTTGCGGTACACAAACGTTTTCCTGACCGCCATCAATTCCCCACATAGCACCCCCACTTTTATTTTCAAATTCGAAACCAATTAACTTAAAAGTGTATTTGTCATCTTTCATGCAGTCATTCTGACCATCAAGCGTCTGATTCCACCAGGATGACGGGGCTTCAGGTGGGCCACCGAAGTTCATCGGACCTACCGGATCAAACACCCATGTCTTGCCTTCTAAGGCATTGGCACCGCCTGTCAGGAAGTTATAATCTTCACGGTCCAGCATTAAAGCGTTGGTTTTGGCAATAGTTACTTGCTTGCTGCTGGACGCAGATCCACCACTCGTGTACATGGTGAGCGTTACAGTATATTCGCCTTTTAAAGGATAGGCACCGGTTACCTGCATTCCTGTGGCTGTTTCCCCGTTACCTAAATCCCAGACAGCTTTAAAACCCGGGGCATTTGCTTTGAAACTGATGATGTTCGGGTTTGTGGCGTCAGCCTGAGCTGTAAATTGTATTGCCTCTGAAGTAGGTGCTGGTCCTAAGCTACCTTCTTCCTCCTCACAGCTGCTGAAAGTAAACGTAAGCAGCAGGAGCGCAACGATATAGGAAAGATATCTTTTCATGATATAAGTCTTTTAAATGATTAATAACCTGCGTTTTGCTTAAGAATACCATTGGAAATAGCAATTTCGCTCTGTGGTATCGGGAAGAAGCCTTTTGTGGCAGGTTTAAATGTCACGTTAAAATCTACCTGGTCGCCCACGTACAGCGGTCCGCGTGCACCGTTAACAGTAATTTTCTGGTCGGTAACGTTTAGTCCTTGTCTTAAAAGATCCCAGTAACGATGACCTTCCAAAGCCAGTTCTACTCTTCGCTCTTTATAGATATTGTCCAGAGTGGCCGGTACAGGTGTTAAACCTACCCGACTGCGTACCATATCAAGGTATTGCTGTGCATCACCACCGGATTTTACTGCCAGTTCTGCTGCCATTAACAGTACATCGCTTAATCGTACAGAACGGTAGTTATTACCCCAGTTCAATTCCAGCTGGCCGGCTCCTGGTGCATAGTCTTTAGATGTCGTATACTTCTGGCTGAAATAACCTGTGTGTTGGTAGCCTTTATCCAGTTCACCGTTTAGCTCTGTTTGATCCAGAATAGTGGCATCTCTGCGTAGATCGTTGGTTTCAAAGGCGTTATATAAGGTCTGGGAAGCAGTTGCAAAACTCCATCCACGTTCGTAGCTCTCTACAGCCGGGCTTACAACACGCGGGCCCTGCATTTGTGGCTGCATGTTGCCTTCACCGCCCTGAATATAGCCCCAGTCCCACCAAGGGTTTTTGTCAGAATATGAGATCTCCCAAACTGACTCCAGGCTGTATTCTCCGCTCTTTTTAAAGTTATCAGCATAATCGGCCAGCAGAATATGGCCACTTTTATCGATGATATCTTTTAAATGATTAAGAGCACGCGCAGCGTCTACGGTTGTACTACCAGCTTTTAATTGTGCATTGTAAACGCCATTATAGAACAGGTAAGTACGAGCTAACAAAGCTTTGGCAGCCCATTTGGTTACACGCCCTTGATTAGTGCGAAGCGTGCTTTCCGGTAAATTTGGAATGGCTTCTTCCAGATCCTGGGCTATCTGGTTGTATACATCCTGCGGCGCAGCCTGTGGCTGGTTATACTCGCCTGGGTTTACAAGTGTGTTAAGCACAAGCGGTACATTTTCGTACATGCGTACCAGGTCAAGGTAGAAGTGCGCTCTTAGGAATTTTGCCTCAGCAGTAACTCTATCTTTAAATTCCTGGCTTGCGGTTACACCTTCAATCTTCTCCAGCAGCAGGTTAGCGCGGTAAACACCAATAAAATGCTTCTTCCACATTCCCTGAATTTCGGGGTTTGCTACTCTGATGTTGTGCATGTCCACTTCAATGATGTTCGGGGCATCCGTACGGCTGGCACCTCCTGCAAAGGCATCATCAGAGGCTATATCCATAAACATCGGGGTAGGGTGGAAGCCTACTACCGTGTTCCATTGCAGTACATCGTAAATGCTTATCAGGGCTTCCAAGGCGTCAGCTTCTGTCTGGTAGAAGTTAGACTCTACACGGGCATCTTTCGGCTGAAGGTCCAGGAAATCGTCGCAGCTTGTCGTGCTAAGAGCCAGGGTGGCTACGAAAGCAATTCTTGCAGTATTTTTGATTATATATCTCATAAAAATCTTGTCTTTAGAAAGTTGCGTTTAGACCAACTCTGAAAATGCGTGCTTGCGGGTAAATGCCTCTGTCCACGCCAATATCCAGTGTGTTACGGGCACCAATCTCAGGATCAAATCCGGTGTATTCGGTAAATGTCAGTAGGTTGTCAGCCGAAACGTACACGCGCATGTTGGAAAGGTAGATTTTAGACAGAGCGTTACTAGAGAAATTGTATCCTACCTGCAACGTCTTCAGTCGAACGTAGTCTCCGTCTTCGATGTAGATGTCTGAGATTCTAGTGTAGTTACCGTTCGCATCGTTCCAGGTAAAGCGTGGGTATTTGTCTGATGATCCTTCTCCAGTCCAGCGGTTCAGGAACTTGGTCTGCATGTTAGAAGTAACCAGGTCGTGGCGGCGTGTACCATTAAAGATCTGGTGGCCAAAAGCACCGTTAAAGAAAGCGCTAAAGTCGAAGTTTTTATACTTCAGATCCAGGTTATAGCCCAGCACCATCTTTGGTGTAGGATTGCCGATGTTGGTTCTGTCAGCGTCTGAGATTACGCCATCTCCGTTCAAGTCTCTGAAGCGGATGTCGCCTGGCTGGGCATTTGGCTGAATCAGAGCTCCTGATGAATTTTTGTAAGATGCTACTTCTTCTGCATTCTGGAAGATTCCGTCTGTTTCATATCCCCAGAAATACGCGAACGGCTGGCCCGGTATACTTCTGGACACGATGCCATAGGTTGCAAAGTTGGCACCGATCAACACACCTTCAGCGTTATTTATACTTAGTACTTCGTTGCGGTTAAAGCTACCGTTGATGGTAGTCCTGTAGCTGAAGTCGTTGATATCGCCTGTATAAGTAAGTGCAAGCTCTATACCTTTGTTTCTGACTTCGCCGCCATTTACGGTAGGTGCGTTGTTGCCTACTGTTCCTGGTATTGGTGCATCAACCAGCAAACCTTTGGTAGTCTTTATATAGTAGTCAGCTTCTAATGATAATCGGTTGTTGAAGAAATACAGATCCATACCGATATCTGTCTGCTCCGAAGTTTCCCACTCCAGGAATGGATTAGCTACTTTTACCGGCGAAGCACCGCTTGAATAGCGCTCATCACCTTCGTAGAAAGTATAACCACGGCCTACCCCGATTACAGAAGCCCAGGTATAGTTACCAATGTTCTCATTACCGTTCTGTCCCCAGGATGCGCGAAGCTTGGCAAAGTTTATGATATCTTGATTAGGGAAGAAGCTTTCGTTTGAAATGATCCAGCCAGCGGAAACAGAAGGGAAAGTAGCAAACTGACGCTCACGTCCAAACCTGGAAGATCCGTCTCTTCTTAGAATACCCGATAACAGGTACTTGTCATTGAAGTTATAGTTTACCCGGCCAAAAAAGGAAAGAAGGGCGTTTTCTCCGAAATAGCCTCCAGCCTGTGCACCAATTGCATCAGTTGCCAGGTTCAGGTAAGCCATTGCCGGGTCATTGGTTACTAAGCCGGTTTTGGAAGCAAAAACATTGTCTGCTTCGCTCTTCAGGGCTGTAGTGCCTAATGTCAAACCAAAGTCATGCTGACCAAATGCTTTCGAGTAGTTCAGTACATTTTCTGCCTGCCAGGTATAATATTTAATCGTCTCCTTAGAAACCAGGGAATTCGTATTCGTCTGGGCAGAGTTTAGGTAGTACCTTGGGTTAAAGTTGTTGTTGGTAACATAAGCGAGGTCTATACCAAAGGTAGATCTGAAAGTAAGTCCTTTCGTTAGCTCCACATCTGCGTAAGTATTGGCTACCAGTTTATCTACTTTGGTAGTTCCGTTCATCACGGCCAGCCTGGCAAGTGGGTTAACTACTTCCTGAGCCACATATGGAGAAATGCCATACACGTTGCCATCAGCATCTCTTACTATATATGGAGATGCGTACAGCGATGATCCTAGTTTGGCTGGGTCTGTTTCAAAAACCGGTGTAAGAGGGTCAAGGTTGATGGCATTGCTAAGCAGACCACCAAATTCCTGGTTAGGGTCTATAGCCCTGCGGTTAATATTAGTATAAGCTAAGTTGGTCCCTATTTTCAGGAAGCTTTTAACCTGGTTGTCCGCATTCAATCTTAAAGTATAGCGCTTGAAATTTGACTTGTCGCCACCAACTATACCGTTTTGGTCGAAGAATGAGAAATTAGTGTAGTAGCTGGTTTTGTCGTTGCCACCACTTACCGCTATCTGGTGGTTCATAATCTTTTCATTTTGGCCGAAAAGCTCATCCTGCCAGTTAGTGCTGGTTGTAAACTTATTTACATCAGGATATGGTGGTGTAACGCCTGCGTTGGCAGCGCCTTCGTTCATCATGATGGCATATTCGCGGGCATCCAGCAGGTCAAGTTTTTTCCAGGGGTTCTGCACGCCAACATAACCTTCATAGGACACATGCATTTTCCCATCTTTAGAGCCACTCTTAGTTTTAATTAGAACTACACCATTGGCAGCCCGGGCACCATAAATAGCGGCAGAAGCCGCATCTTTAAGTACCTCCATTGATTCGATGTCGTTCGGATTCAGGAAATCAATACCACCTACTGGGAATCCATCTACTATATATAAAGGAGCTGCATTACCAGAAGTACCTATACCCCTGATACGAACAGTAGGAGCATCGCCCGGCTGACCCGAAACGTTTGCTACCTGCACACCTGTTACGCGGCCCTGTAAAGCCTGCTCTACGCGTAGTACGGGTGTTTCAGTAATATCTTCTGGTCTAACAGAGCTTATAGCCCCTGTAAGTTCGCTTCGGCGCTGCGTACCGTAGCCAACCACCACCACTTCTTCCAGTAGCTTTGTATTTTCTGCCAGTTTAATGTCGATCACTGACCTGTTGTTAATAGGTACATCTTGTGAGATATAGCCTACAAAGGAAAAACGCAGTATTTTTCCGGTTTCCGGCACACTGAGTGAGAATTTCCCCTCCGCATCAGTTGTGGTGCCTACTGACATGTCTTTTACTACGATACTTACTCCTGGCAGTGGAATGCCTTCTTTAGCGGTTGTTACCCGCCCAGTAACAGTAGTTTGTGCGTATGCTACTCCGTAAAGTTGAAGCAACAATAAGAGTATTATTTTCCTCATAATAAACGCTTATAGGTGAGTGATCATTTATTTGCTTGAAGTACTTGAATTCTTCCTGTAATAACCAGAAAAGAGCTACATCAAGAATACATCAACCGGCATTTTTTAATACATCAAGAATACATCAAAATCACGAAAAAGCTTATTTAAAGCCTGTGGATAGGAAAATAAGATTTCATTTGTGCGAGTTTTATTCTAAATTGAATACATCAATCTAAAATTGATAGCTTTATGTTATAAGATAGGTAATTATGAAGTCTGTTGTACAGTTTGCCCTTATTTATTCAGTTTTGTTTGTGCTGTCATCTGGTTTTTCATCGATGGCACAGTCACGCTATTGGGGCAATCCGTTTGTCAGGAACTTCAGTACAGAAGACTTCAAAGGGGGGATACAAAGCTGGGGCGTTGCACAAGATGAACGTGAAGTTGTCTATATCGCCAATAACTTCGGGCTTCTGGAGTATGATGGGGCTGAGTGGAACAGGTACCCAGTTAACAACGGTACGAAAGTCAGGTCGCTGTATACTTCCAAATCGCAGGGCAGAGTATACGTAGGAAGTCAATCAGACTTCGGATACTTTGAACCTGATAAGCTGGGAAGCCTGCAGTATTTCTCTTTAAAGAAACTCATTCCTGAGAAGCACAGAAATTTTGATGAAGTATGGCGCATTTACGAGATCGACGGAAAGATCTGCTTTACTACTTTCAAGAACATCTATATATATACTCCTGATAAGCAGATAACTGTTGTCTCGCCTAAAAACCCAATAGAGTTCTCCTTTAAAGTAAAAAATAAACTTTATACCATGGAGTGGGGGGTTGGACTGACAGAGCTTGAGAACGGCAAGCTGAAACTCTTGCCCGGCGGTGAAAAATTTGCCCAAAGCCGTATTGCTTCCATACTTCCCTTTGACCAGGCCAACCTGCTTATTTTCACAGTGCAAGACGGAGTGTATCTTTATAATGGCATAAACCCTGTTTTGATGAAGATGGATGATGCAAATGTGTTGCAGCATCTTGTCATCAACCAGGCAGTGTTGTTAAAGGATGGCAGCTATGCCATAGGAACACAGAACGATGGGTTGTACATCATGAATAAGCAAGGTGCTCTGCTACTGCACTTAACAAAAGCTGACGGGCTTTACGATAACACTATTCATACGCTTTACCAGGACGCTCATGAAAACCTCTGGTTAGGTTTAAATAATGGCTTATCGTTAGTAGAGATTAGTTCACCTTTTAGCAGGATTGACGGTGCTATGGGCGTATCCGGGGCCGGTTATGCTGCCCTTAAAATAAATAACAAAGTATACCTGGGCACCACAAGTAGTTTGTATGAAGCCGAGATAGGGCAACACCACAACTATAAACCGGTGCCGAACTCCACAGGGCAGGTTTACAAGCTGCGTAACTATCACGATAAACTGCTGATGGGGCACCATACCGGGCCATATATGATAAAAAATGGGCAGGCTCAGAAGTTTGCAGATGGTAACGGGTCATGGGATTATATCCCGGTTCCTGATAAACCGGGGTATTTTATACTTGGCTCTTATGATGGTATCAGTCTTTTAAAGGAAGATAGAGATGGTTTTCAGCTAGTGCGAAAGTATAAAGGTTTTGAGGAGTCATCGAGGGTGCTGGAGTTTGATGAACAGGGAAACCTTTGGATAGCCCACGGATACAAAGGAGTGTTTCGTATCAGGTTTGAGCCAGATTATAGCAAGATAAAGGCTATTGGTTTCTTTAATTCAAAAAATGGCTTGCCCTCAGACCAACTCGTAAACATGGAGCGCTTGCAGGGAAAACTATACTTTCCTGCGCTTACCGGAATCTACAGGTTTGATTACAGCAAGAATGTATTTGTGATAGACAGCGTGTTTTCTTCATACTTCAACCCGGATGAGCACATTGCAGAAATGGAAGAAGATGTACAGGGAAACATTTACTTTATATCTGACCAGCGTGTAGGCATTCTGACCTTAAACAAATTTGGAGAGCCGGAGATAAAGAGCAAAGAGTTTAATGCCATTAGTGACAGGTTAAACGATGACCTGCCTTACATTAAGATACTTGACCTGAACCACGTGCTACTTGGGGCTAAAGACGGCTTTATACATTACGATGGCTTAAAGAACAAAACGCTTTATCCTTTTAATACTCGTATTACAAAAGTTGTCAATACGTCTTTTGAGCAAGACTCCCTGTTGTTCTCTGAGCGTGCTGTTATTGGTGACGATAGGTTACACCTGCCTTATAAGCAAAACTCACTCAGCTTTACCTATTCCAGCTCGTTTTATGAACGTCCGGAAAAAACGCAGTATCAATACTACTTAGAGAACTTCGACGAAGGGTGGTCTAACTGGACATCAAAAACCGAAAAAGAATATACTAATTTGCCGGAAGGTAGCTATGTATTCCATGTTCGTGCCCTTAATATCCATGGCAATATCAGTGAAGCAGAAAGTTTTGCTTTTTCCGTTGCGCCGCCTTTTTACCGTAGCAGACTGGCCATTGTAGTCTATATCATTCTAGGGTTATTCTTACTAGGTGCTTTGCTATACTACCTTGAGAAGCGGTACCGAAGAGAAAAGTTAAAGATCATAGAAGATAAGGAGCGTGCGCTCAGCGAAAAGGACAGTGAAGTAAAAGAGGTAGCTAAACTAAGCGAGAAAAAGATTTTACGCTTAAAACACGAGAAACAGCAGTCTGAGATCGAACACATGAACCGCGAACTGGCTTCCTCAACCTTTCACCTGATCAATAAGAATGAGTTATTAAATAACGTGAAGCTGGAATTGCAGTCAATTGTAAAACAAGGTGAACTGCAACAGCATGGCGAAGAAGTAAAGCGGATTATTAAGAACATTGAACAGAACATAACCAGTGATTCAGACTGGAAGCAGTTTGAGCTCCATTTTAACCATGTGCACGGAGACTTTACCAAACGCCTGCAGGACAGTTATCCGGAAATGACACCGCAGGAAGTAAAGCTGAGCACGTACCTTCGGCTCAACCTAAGCACAAAAGAAATTGCACAGCTTTTAAGTATATCAGTACGCGGTGTTGAAATTAGCCGTTACCGTTTACGAAAGCGACTTAATCTGGAGCGAAATGATAATTTAACCGACTACATTCTCAGGTTTTGAGGCTAGAAAAGCTATCATCCTCTCTGCACCAAAAACACAATATAGCCAATGTACACCAGCAGGAATAGAATGCCGTTCCAGCGGTCTATAGTGTTTTTCTTACCAACAGGCATGGTAATGATTAGTAAAGTGCTAGCCACGATCATCATCACAATGTCAGAGTTGCTTACTACATCAAATGGGAGTGGATTTATCAATGCACTTATACCAAGTATCCAGAGCAGATTGAATATATTGGACCCTACTACGTTACCTACTGCAATATCAATGTTGCGGCGGTAAGCAGCCATAGCCGATGTAACTAATTCCGGTAACGAAGTGCCGATGGCTACGATGGTTAATCCGATAAAAGACTCACTCAAACCAAAGTTCTGGGCAATGTCAACTGCTCCGTCAACAACCCATTTACCTCCTAAAAACAGGCCAATTACACCCAGTACAATATACACAATAGCTTTACCTAAAGGTATTTCCTCTTCCAGTTCTTCCGGTAATACCTCATCTTTGTTAGTGCGTGCAATATTATAAATGTAGGCCATAAACAGTACAAAGAAGAAAAGCAGTATACCGCCATCAGTACGGCTAATGTATAGTTCTTCCCGGTTGTCAATGAGTGCTGCATTAGCCAGAAAACCTACTAGCAAAGTGGCTATCAGCGAAAATGGTATTTCTGTTAATATAGTATTCCGCTTAATGGGCAGCGGACAGATGAGTGCTGTTATACCTAAGATTAGCAGCAGGTTAGCTACATTGCTTCCAAAAACGTTTCCGATTGCCAACTCAGACTGTCCCTGTAAACTAGAAAGGATGTTAATGATAAGCTCTGGTAATGAAGTGCCGAATGATACAATCGTAAGACCCACTACCATATCCGATAAACCGTAGCGCTTCGCAATAGATGAAGCACCAGAAACCAGAATGTCAGCACCTTTTATCAGGAAAACAAAACCTACTATAAACAGAAAGTATAATAGCATAAAAGTGGAGTATTTAAAAATTTGTACTGTGATACGAAGATTTGGCCTTACAGGCTATAAAAGAATATGGCTGCCCCTTGTAGAGCAGCCATATGTTATACTTTATGCAGGAAATTAAGCCATGTTGTGGTAAACAGCCTGCACATCATCGTCTTCTTCAAAGCGCTCAATTAGGCTTAGCACTTCTTCTTCCTGCTCCTCAGTAAGCTCTGTTCTGGTAGTAGGAATCCGCTGAACCTCTGCACTTATTACATTCAAGCCTTTTTCTTCCAGACCCTTCTGCATGTTGCCGAATTCTGTGAAAGCCGTTTCGATGATGATTTCGCCTTCGTGCTCGTATATGTCTTCTGCTCCAAAGTCGATCAGTTCCAGTTCAAGGTCTTCCAGGTTTACACCTTCCGACGAAATCTTGAAAATGCCTTTCCTATCGAACATAAAATCCAGTGAGCCAGTTTTGCCCAGCGATCCGCCGCCTTTAGAGAAATGCATACGCACGTTAGCTACAGTACGGTTTAAGTTATCGGTGGCACATTCCACTACTACTGCAATGCCGTGTGGTGCGTAGCCTTCGTATACTATTTCTTCGTAATCTTTTTCCTCTTTAGAAGATGCTCTTTTAATGGCAGCTTCTATACGATCCTTTGGCATGTTCACGCCTTTGGCGTTCTGGACAGCCGTACGTAAACGAGAGTTTGTTTCAGTGTTTGGTCCGCTTTCTTTAACGGCCATGGCTATCTCTTTGCCGAGGCGGGTAAAAGCCTTCGACATTTTATCCCAGCGTTTAAACTTGCGGGCTTTTCTAAATTCAAATGCGCGTCCCATAGTATGTCTTATGTGGATTACAAAGTTAGGGAGCTTCTACTTAATTTGGTAGTTGTTTAAGTGCTAAATTGTTTATTTGTTGATTGCTGAATGTACGCAAAGTATAAAAGGCAGGCGCTGCCAGTATTTATACTTTGTTCAAGCTTTCAAGATTATACTTTGAAGGACTCAGTAGTAAACTTGTAACCAGTTACGGGCAACGATTAACGAACTCTAGGAGTTACGTGGAAATCAGAGATACGCAGATGGTGTTCGCAGAAGGCATATTCGTGCTGGATATTCGATCCTACAATAATCAGTCGGCCGTTTTTGTTTTGTTCTACGTGTTCCTGATACCATGCTACGCCTTCCTGATCCAGGTTAGTGGTAGGCTCGTCTAACAATAGAAGTTGGGTGTCAGAGTATAAAGCCAAACCGAGTTTAAGGCGCTGCTTCATCCCCGAAGAGAAATCTTTTACAAACTTGTTTTTGGACCGTTGCAGCCCCATTCGGTCCACCAGCTGCTGGTTTGTCAGGCTGTGGCGGAGTTGCTTAAAGCGTGTATGAAAGTCCAGCATCTCTAACAGAGTGAACTCCTCTACCAGTTCTAAATATGGGGCAGTAAGCGAGAGGTGGCGATAGGCTTCGTCGGGGGCAATAGTTTTTTCCGCCTGCGTATATGTAATATTGCCTTCGCTGTGCAGGTTATGGCCTGCAATAATAGTAAGAAGAGTGGATTTTCCGGAACCGTTATGCCCAAGTATGGCATAAGAGGTGCCTGACTCGAAATTATAAGTCAGGTTCCTGAAAATCCACTCGTAATTGTATCGTTTACCTAAATTGCTTAGGTTAATTTGCATCTTTTGAGAAATAACTTCTGATGATACCACGGCCAGAGTTACGCAGAAAATTAACAACTTCGTCGCGCTCTTTGCTTGGTGGCAGCTCCAGTTCAATTTTATCTAGTGCCTGAGAATTGTTAAGGCCGCTGATGAACAGTATGCGGTAAATCTGCTGTATCTCGTTTATCTGCTCGCTTGTAAACCCTCTGCGGCGCAAACCCACCGAGTTTATACCTGCATACGAAAGCGGCTCACGGGCAGCCTTCACAAACGGCGGAACATCCTTCAGTACCAGGGAGCCTCCGGAAATCATAGCGTGAATACCGATTTTTGCGAACTGGTGCACCAGCGTAGCTGCACTGATAATGGCATGGTCACCAACTTCTACGTGGCCTGCCATCTGTACAGCGTTACCAATTATACAGTTGTCGCCAACAATACAGTCGTGGGCAACGTGCGCATAGGCCATTACAAGGCAGTTGCTGCCAATTACGGTCTTCATCTTATCAATGGTGCCGCGGCTTACGGTAACGCACTCTCTGATAACAGTATTGTCTCCGATATGAGTAGTAGTTACTTCACCGGCAAACTTAAGGTCTTGTGGTACAGAGGATACTACTGCTCCAGGAAATATCTTGCAGTTTTTGCCAATACGGGCACCTTCCATGATCACGGCATTGGGGCCAATCCAGGTACCTTCACCTATCTCCACGTTCTTGTGGATGCTGGCAAATGGCTCAACTACAACGTTCTGTGCAATTTTAGCCTCTGGGTGTATGTATGCTAATGGCTGGTTCATGCGTCTTTCTTTACAATACTTGCCGACATTTCAGCTTCCATCACCAGCTGTCCGGCAACAAAAGCCTGACCGCTCATTTTGGCAATTCCACGTTTAATAGGAGCCAGCAGTTCACATTTAAAAATTATTGTATCGCCAGGTATAACCTTGCGCTTAAAGCGGCATTTGTCTATGCCCAAAAAGTATGTCCAGTAATCTTCAGGGTTCTCTACAGTGTTTAGTACCAGAATACCACCCGTTTGGGCCATGGCCTCTATCTGGATCACACCCGGCAACACGGGGTTACCCGGGAAATGGCCCTGGAAGAATGGCTCGTTCATGGTTACGTTCTTAACGCCTGTAACCGTAGTTTCGTCTAAATGTATGATTTTATCTATCAGCAGAAATGGATACCGGTGCGGCAACGTAGCCGAGATCTGGTTTATATCCATTACCGGTTTTTTCTTCGGATCGTAAGTAGGCACGTTCTTGATCGTAGCCTCGTGGATCATTCTCTTTACCTTTTTGGCAAAGGCAACATTGGCAGCGTGTCCTGGTCTTGCAGCTAGTATCTGGCCTTTTATTGGGCGTCCGATCAGGGCAAGGTCACCCATCAGGTCTAGCAGCTTATGGCGGGCAGGCTCGTTTTTAAAGCGAAGTTCTGTGTTATTGAGGATTCCTTCTTCCTTTACCTCCACTTTT
Source organism: Pontibacter sp. H249 (assembly GCF_037892465.1). Classification (NCBI taxonomy): domain Bacteria; kingdom Pseudomonadati; phylum Bacteroidota; class Cytophagia; order Cytophagales; family Hymenobacteraceae; genus Pontibacter; species Pontibacter sp. H249. The sequence continues at coordinate 185,697 of NZ_JBBKTR010000003.1, forward strand.
GGCTTCTTCAGCAGGTCAGACAGGTAGTTCAGTTCCTCGTCCTGCACTACACGGTCTACAATAACGATGGCATTATCTAAGTCACCGCCTTTGATCAGGTTTTGCTTAAAAAGCGCCTCTAGTTCGTGTAGAAACACAAATGTGCGGCACGGGGCAATTTCATCCACAAACTGATCTATGTTGGTGATAGAAGCATGTTGGCTGCCAAGTATAGGGGAGTTATAATCCACCATGGCTGTCAGGCGGTAATCGTCTAAAGGTAAAGCAGCAATCTCTACGCCACGTGCATCATCTTTATAGCTAAGGCCTTTGGTTATCTCGAAGTAGTTGCGAAGGGCGTTCTGTTCCTCCAGGCCCACTTCAAGCAGTGGTTTCACAAACTGTATAGAAGAACCATCCATAATTGGAGGCTCAGGTCCATCCAGTTCAATCAGGACGTTGTCGATCTGTAAACCTACTAGAGCAGCTAAAGTATGCTCTATGGTATGTATTCTTGCTCCGTTCTGCTCAATAGTAGTGCCCCGCGAAAGGTCTACCACATTGTCAACATCAGCAGCTACAACAGGCTGACCGGGTAAATCAATGCGCTGAAACTTGTAGCCATGATTTATGGGCGCAGGCTTAAACGTCATGTTGGATACTACACCTGTATGTAGTCCTATACCGGTTACAGTTACCGGGGCCTTAATTGTATGCTGTTTATCGTTCATTCACGTATCTGTAGTCGTATTTAGCTTCTGTTAACGGGAGCAGGCAGCATAAACAGGCAGTTACCATAATCTGTAATAGCCTGAGTTTAACCTTTTGCCGCTGCAAACTTAAGACATAATATACCACCTTGCCAATTTATTTTAATGGGCAATAGGAGTTTGTAAAGTATAAAAGGGCTATACTTTCTCTTTTAGTAGTTCTAAGTCTCGCTGCAATTCTGGCAGTTTGCGGAAAACCGTCATGGCACGCAGGTTTTGCTTATAGTCAAAAGCAGGAGAACCCTGAATGATGTTTCCTGATTCTTTTACTGATTTTGAAACACCGGACTGTGCGCCTATGGTGGTTTTATCGGCAATAGTAATATGGCCTACAATGCCTACCTGGCCTGCAATAACGCAATGATTACCTACTTTAGTAGATCCGGAGATGCCTGTTTGTGAGGCTACTACAGTGTGTTTGCCAATTTCAACGTTATGCGCGATCTGCACCAGGTTGTCGATTTTGGTACCTGAGCGGATAATGGTAGAACCCATGGTGGCGCAGTCTATGGCCGTGTTAGCACCGATAGAGATATCGTCTTCCAGCACTACATTGCCAATCTGAGGGACAGCTTTATAAGTGCCATCAGCCTGCGGAGCCCAACCAAATCCATCGCTGCCTAGTACGGCGCCGCTATGTATAGTACAATTGTTGCCCACCACGGTATTGGTGTAAAGTTTAGCACCGGCAAAAATGGTAGTGTTATCGCCAATCGTAACGTTATCACCAATATACACTTGCGGGAATATCTTTACATTAGAGCCTATTTTGCAGTTTGCTCCTATATAAGAAAAGGCGCCACGGTAATGATTGTCGCCGATAGCTGAGCCCTGACCTATAAAACAAGGTTCTTCCACTCCTGATTTAGAAGCTAAGAGGGCTGTCTGGTAATACTGTAGTAAAGTAGAAAAGCTTGTATAGGGATCTTCTACACGAATAAGAGCAGCCGTAGTAGGTTGTTTAAGCTCCAGAGTGTTGGCAACTATAACTGCACTTGCTTGCGTGGTATAAAGAAATGGTTCGTATTTCAGGTTTGATAAAAAAGCAAGAGCACCTTTTGTGGCCTCTTCTATTTTAGCTAGTGTGCTGACCTTTATGGTATTGTCTCCTTCTACTTTTCCCTGCAGTAGGTCAGCAATCTGTTGTACAGTAAACTCCATTGTGTAAAATTATAGCAAAAACTTAAAAGTGCTAATGCTTCCGGGGTGCAAACTTAACAAAAAAGTAAACGTGGCTATACTTTAAAGTATGAACTTATTGCTATAGTGCCAATCATTATTTGATAGGTAATCAAAAGGAACAGGGTGGGGCAGGAGTGACTACTGCAAGTGTGTCCTTGCTAAGATCAAGAAGGCTTTTAGAATACTCCGCTGTTTCGGGTTTAAAAATCCGAAACAGCGAAACTATACTTTAATGTGCCACCTCTTTCGGATAGCACACATAATACTTCTCCACTTTATTACTCAGCGCTCTGATATTTGGCAGATCAGATGCCTCGGCTACATCTACCACATAACCTGATTTAGTGAGCATATCAATAGTTTGGCCTTCTACATCGTAGGCGTTATTGCCAATCTTGCCAGCAATCATAAGGTATTTAACATCATCAGCAGTGATTTTGAAATGTGCCTGCACCAGCTCACTTATACCTAACTGCAGCTCCGGGTCTATTGGTTTGTTGGCGATAACTACTTTAAACAATTTACGGCTAAGTATGCTATTGGCCAGGTAAGAGAGAATTCTGTCCGGATGATCGGCCCACATTTTAATGCCGCACCAAATGTCATGGTCATCCAGGCTAACAAATTGCTTTAAAATGCTGCTATCCTGCTGGAAATCCTGCATGGTGAGGTCGTTGGTCAGGAAGAACTTCAGGCAAGGGCTGCAAGGCACATCTACGCCCTGCTGCACCAACTCCCTGGCACGTTGTACTACCCGCAGCACCATGTTTTCGGCGCTAACCACTGTTTTGTGCAAGTATACTTGCCAGTACATTAGGCGGCGGCTCACCAGGAAGTTCTCTATACTATACACGCCTTTCTCTTCCACTACCAACTTATCATTGGCTACATCCAGCATTTTTATAATACGGTCTGCCCCAATTTTGCCTTCATAAACACCGGTATAGAAACTGTCACGGTTTAGATAGTCCAGTCTGTCTACATCTAATTGGCTAGAAACCAGTTGGTGGAAAAACTTACGGTGGTACTTACCTGTAAATATATCTATAGCCATACTAAGCCTGTCTCCGAAAGCTTCGTTAAGCAAGTGCATGATGTGCAGCGAAAGGTGCTCGTGGTGCACATTTTTAAAGATAGCTGTTTCCAGGGCATGCGAAAATGGGCCATGGCCGATGTCGTGCAGCAGAATGGCAATAAGTGAGGCCTCAAATTCTTTGTCAGAAATTTCGTTATTTTTACTCTTTAAAGTATTTAAGGCGGTATTCATCAGGTGCATGGCACCCAGCGCATGATGAAAACGCGTATGCAAGGCACCCGGATAAACCATCTCAGTTAAACCGAGTTGTTTAATGCGGCGCAAACGCTGAAAGTATGGGTGATCGATGATGTCGAAAATAAGATCAGTTGGAACGGTGATAAAGCCGTAAACAGGATCGTTGAAGATTTTCTTCTTATTCACAGAACAGAGGGTTGAGTTGTTTGATTGTTTAACTGTTAATTTTCGTAAATGTTAGGCACCCAAAGTATACTTTTATCGCCTGTAGCCACTTTTAAAACTTGAGAAGCCTTTGCTCCTGCAAAAAAATACACGATAGTATAAATGATGGTTAAGGATTAAAGTAACTTAACTTATACTATACAGTAAATCTATTCGTGTATACAGGTAGGGTTCGGGTGATTTGGGCGCGGGTACTTTAAAAATTTGACAATTAACAGTCTAACAGTGAAGCCATTTAGCAATTTATTCAGATAAAACTATGCAAAGATATAACATTTTATGGGCCGATGATGAGATCGACCTCCTTAAGCCACACATTCTTTTCCTGGAGGATAAAGGCTACGATATTACTCCGGTAAACAGTGGTGCTGATGCCATTGAGGAATTTAGAGAGAAGAATTTTGATATCGTTTTTCTAGATGAAAACATGCCAGGCATCAGTGGACTGGAAACCCTGAACGAATTAAAAATTATCCGACCTTCTGTGCCTGTAATCATGATTACCAAAAGTGAGGAAGAGCACATTATGGAGGAGGCTATCGGTTCTAAAATCACCGATTACCTGATAAAGCCACTCAATCCTAACCAAATACTGCTTTCTGTTAAAAAGGTACTGGACAACAAACGCCTGGTGTCTGAAAAGACTAATATGAGTTACCAGCGCGACTTCAGACAATTGGGTATGGCTTTTGGCGAGCGACTTAGTCCGGGAGAGTGGGCTGATATTTATAAAAAGTTGGTGTTCTGGGAGCTAGAGATAGACGAGACAGAGAATAAAAGTATGGCCGATGTGATAAACATGCAGAAAGACGAGGCAAACTCTAATTTTGCGAGTTTTATCATGGATAACTACGAAGAGTGGATAAACGGCGATAGCGACGATGCCCCGCTTATGTCGCACCAGTTGTTTAAGCAGCGTGTGTTTCCAATGATGAAAGAAACCGAGCGCCCTGTATACTTTGTACTAATTGATAACCTGCGCTATGACCAGTGGAAGATTCTGGAGCCGCTTATTTCGGAATACTTTACTGTAGACTCGGAAGAGATGTTCTATTCTATACTTCCGACTACCACAGCCTATGCCCGAAATGCCATTTTCTCAGGTATGCTGCCAACCGAGATTGCTAAAAAATACCCTAACATGTGGGTAAGCGACGATGAAGAAGAAGGTAAAAACCTGCATGAAGCCGATTTCCTGGACATTCAGTTTCAGCAGAACAAAGTCACAGACAAGCATAGCTACCATAAAATTACCAATGTGCAGGCCGGCCGTGACCTGCTAAACAAGTTCAGTAATCTGGATAGCAATAAGCTGAACGTGATCGTTTACAACTTTGTGGATATGCTTTCGCATGCCCGTACCGACAGCAACATGGTTCGTGAGCTGGCTCCTGATGAATCGGCATACCGTTCTATTACCCGTTCGTGGTTCCTGCACTCGCCGCTGTACGACACGTTAAAAATGATAGCAGATAAGAAAGGTAAGCTTATCATTACCACAGACCATGGTACTATTCGGGTAAAAAGGCCATTTAAGATAATAGGGGATAGAAATACCAATACTAACCTAAGGTATAAGCATGGTAAAAACCTGGGCTACACCGATAAGGATGTATTTACAGTGCGTAAGCCGGAGAGATTTTTCTTGCCAAAAGCAAACGTTTCTACTACGTTTGTGTTCGCAATAGAAGATTACTTTTTTGCATATCCTAACAACTATAATTACTACGTTAATTATTACAAAGACACGTTCCAGCACGGAGGTGTATCGTTGGAGGAATGCATTATACCGTATATAACGCTTACACCTAAGAATGTATAATACAGGAGTAGAGAGAAAACAGATTACGATGTCGTCGTTGGCTGATTTGCCGGCGGCGGCTTCTGTGCTTATAGAGGAGGCCAAAGAAGAGCCTGTTATACTTTTTGAAGGACCGATGGGTGCCGGCAAAACAACTTTAATAAAAGAAGTATGCTACCAATTGGGTGTAAAAGACAATGTTAGCAGTCCTACTTTCTCGCTTGTAAATGAGTATGCAGGTGCAAACGGGAAACTAATTTACCATTTTGACTTTTATAGGTTAAACGAGGAGCGCGAGGCAGTGGATATAGGGGCATTAGAATATTTCGACTCAGGCAGGACCTGTTTGATTGAATGGCCATCTATGATCCCGAATTTACTACCTGAGCACTACCTGCTTGTAACGTTGCAGCCTGATGCAGAGGGCCAGGTGCGCACCATGACCATAAACCAAGTATAAGCATGACGCAGAAGTTTGCCGTTGATCTGGGAAAGCTTGCTACAAGCCCTGCTCTTTATCCCAAAGAGTCGATGATGGCCGTAGAAGAACGCCGCCGAAGCCTTTTTATAGGAATACCAAAAGAGTCGTCTTTCCAGGAAAACAGGATCGGGTTAACTCCTGACGCTGTAAAGCAACTTACCGACCATGGCCATCGCATTCGTATAGAGGCTGGTGCTGGTGGACCTTCCAAGTTCTCAGACAACGAATACTCCGAGGCTGGCGCCAAGATCGTTTACTCTATTGAAGAGGTTTACGAAGCAGATGTTATCCTTAAAATAGCGCCACCTACTTACGATGAGATAGAACATTTCCGACCGGGACAGACGCTTATTTCTGCATTGCAGTTTGGCAGCCTAACGGCAGATTTTGTGAATGCGCTACTCCGAAAAAAGATTAATGCTATCTCTTTTGAGTTGATTCGGGATAAATCGGAGTCGAAGCCGGTGGTGCGGGCCATGAGCGAAATTGCGGGCAGTACGGTCATGCTTATCGCCGCAGAGTACCTGAGCAGCAGCAACGAGGGCAAAGGCGTTATACTTGGCGGAATAACAGGCGTGGCCCCAAGCAAAGTAGTAATTATGGGGGCAGGTACCGTGGCCGAATATGCTGCCAGGGCCGCATTGGGCTTGGGTGCTGAAGTAAAGGTGTTTGATAACCACATCTACAAGCTTCGCCGCTTGAAACACAATGTTGGTGCGCCACTTTTTACCTCTACACTGGATAAGGCTGTGCTGTACCAGGAAATCAGGCATGCCGATGTAGTCATTGGTGCACTTGTGGCCGACGAAGGTTATATGCCCTGCATGGTGGAGGAGAACGTGGTGGCACATATGAACCCGGGTTCTATAATTATTGATGTGTGCATAGACCAGGGCGGCTGCTTCGAAACATCTGAAATGACTACCCATACAAGACCTGTGTTCCGAAAGTATGATATCATTCATTATTGTGTTCCGAACATAGCCTCCAGGGTGCCACGTACAGCTTCGCAGGCACTTAGCAATATCTTCACTCCAATCTTTAACGAGTTCTCCAAGTATGGCGGCATCAACGAGGTGCTGTTCATGAACGAGCATTACCGCAGTGGGGTGTATATCTATAAAGGCAGCCTTACCAATTCCCAGATCGCCAAGAAGTTCGGAATGCGTTATAAAGAATTAGGCTTGATGATCGCAGTGCGTAACTAAGACCCGTTATTAAAAGGACTTGCTTAAGAGTATAAGATTTATGTAGAGACGCAATGTTTTGCGTCTCTTTCTCTTTTGTCTAAATCAGGATTCTCAGGATTTTTTAAAGATTGGCAGGATTACAACAGTAGACCTCGCAGCGTGCGAAGCTCCTGCAAGCGTACGGTATTTAAGCAGTTCCAGGTCCAATCACCTCTAACCTCTCCTTTTCCAAGGCGGGGAGCTTTTTCTGCTACTTCTGCTGTCATCACACTAGTTCATACCATTTCACTTTGTTCTCTTGTGAAGTTCTTCGTAGAAATAAGCTTAAGCAGAAACTACAGGGCTTATACATTGGCTATAGTTCCTCGCCTCAAACAAGAAGGGGTTAGAAGTAGTTGGATCTCATTTATACTTTACCGCTCAGCAACAGTACCTTCCAGGCCTCCTGTATCTGGTTATTCTCCAGAAGTTTTTTGCCTAACAATTCCATCTCTTCTTTCTGCTTTAACTTATCAGTGCTGAACTTATTATAAGTATAAGCTACGATAGGGTCAGTTTTAAAAGCTTCTGCTTCTTCATCAGTTGGAATATTTTCTGAGTTGCCAAGTCTTGCTAAGTTATTACCAGTAAGTATAGAGCTATTTCGGATAAACTCAGGCAGCTGGTCTAAACCAATACCTTTGTTACGTATTGGTTTCGGAAGCTCAAAAATGCAGTCGCCATTGGCACGTAGGTAATAGTCGCCTCCCATCCTGGCTACAGCATCTAGTCTGAATGGATCTATTTTCCCATTCTCATCCAGTATACTTTCGTTGATGTGCATCAGCAGCACTTCGCAGATCACCAGATTGCCGGCGCCACCTTCTAGACCCAAGCTGATGATGTCATTAACTTTACATTCGAGTGCCACAGGAGCCTCTTTTACCCGTGGAGGTTTAACTAACACCGATGCCTCTGGTGTTAAACCCGCTTTAATGAATTCATTTATACCCTTGTCATACTCTGTGCTGGCCAACGACATCTGTTCTACAATATCAAAGTTGGCAATGTTAATCACTACTTCTTTTGTCAGCTCTACATTTTCCAGAGTGTGTTTGCTGGTATTATCACGAACACGGCGTGCAGGTGAGAAAACCACAATAGGAGGCTTTGCACTAAACACATTAAAAAAGCTAAAAGGGCTCAGGTTTACGTTACCCTCTAGGTCGGTGGTACTGGCAAATGCAATAGGTCTGGGGGCGATGGCACCTAGTAGCAAGGCATGTACCTCCGCTGTCTTAATTTCTTTGGGATCTATCGTTTTAATAGACATAGCTTCAGGATAAAGTATTTGTAATGTCAGTTAGAATGACAAGTTAGTTTATTATTTAGTAAACATTCTTACTTAGAAGGTTCAGAGTCGAACAAATCAATGACGAACTACTCTCTACAATTAATCTTTTGTGTATGCTAAAGTATGGTAGTTGTAGCTTCTGTATCTGTTTATATCTTAGTTTAAATATTGCGGGTTTATGAGTTCCTAGTGCATGTTTATGCCAGTATGTCGAAAACTTACATGGATTTTTAGTTTAAGTTACTGTATTAATAAGGCTTATAACATTAAAAGTATTATTAGAAAAATAATATAATTAAAGTTGATAAAAGACGCTTTGAAGGAATCTTTTGCTTGAAATTTGAGTTGTGGACTCAACATAAATCAAAAGTATGAAGTAGAGTGTCACACTTTTTTCATAATTTTGAAAATCCATAGTAGCTGAAATACTAAGGAGACTCCTTTTGAAGTTAAGTATAAATCAAAGTTGAAAGGTGGCTTACATTTGATGTCCCGGAAATGAACAATAGACTCTTTTTATTTGTGGCAGGGCTGCTCTTCTTTGCTTCCTGCAGCTCGCCCAGAAACCTTGCCTATTTTGATAACCTCAGAGAAGAAAGCGTTATTACTGAGAAAATAGCCAACGCTGCCGAAGCCAAAATCCAGCCCGGCGACCGCTTAAGTATAAACGTTACAAGCCTTAACCCAGAATCTAATGTATTGTTTAACAGAGGCGCCTTACCTGCTGCCAGCAATGCAAATGTAGGAGGTGTGGCCTATGTGCAGGAAACAGAAGGTTATCTGGTAGATAAGGAAGGGAATGTTGTACTGCCTATACTCGGTAAAGTAAAGCTAGAAAACCTGACAAGGGAAGAAGCTGAAAACCAGTTGACAAACAGCCTTCAAACATACCTGAAGGAGCCTGTGGTTAATGTTCGTTTCAGAAATTTTAAAGTAACCGTAATCGGTGAAGTGACAAGGCCTTCTACTTACCAGGTGCCGGACGGTAATGTGAACATCCTGGAAGCCCTTGGAATGGCAGGTGACATGACAGCCTATGGTAAGAGAGAAAATGTGTTGGTGATACGTGAAACGAAGGACGAAAGAAGTATGGTAAGGTTAAATCTGAATGACAAGGATATCCTGAAGTCGCCTTTCTTCAATCTCCAGCAAAACGACATCGTGTACGTAGAGCCTCATAAGGCAAGGGCTGCCCAAGCAAGTACAAATGCAAGAAATATATCACTGATTCTTGGAGCTATTTCAGTTGTTACAGTTGTTGTTTCAAGATTATTATAACTCCAGATGAGCATGTCAGATAAAGAGACTTTAATGATCGAGTCGGAGCAGATCGATATAAAAAATATACTTGCGAAGTACCTACGCTATTGGTATTGGTTTGCCATTGGTGTAGTGCTCAGTATGGTAGTGGCTTTTTTATACCTGCGATATACTACCCCAGAATACAGTATTAGCAGCACGCTTTTGATAAAAGATGATAAGAAGAGCCCTGATTTATTAAGTAATGCAGCCTTTAGTGATTTAGAGGTCTTTCAGGCAAGCAGAAGCCTTGATAACCAGATACAGATACTCAAATCAAAAAGCCTGATGCAACGGGTTTTAACGGATTTATCGTTGTATACCAGTTTTTATACTGAGGGAAGAGTTAAAACAACTGAGGTTTTTGGCCGCTCACAGCCTATTAAAGTTATCGTAAACGATCTTGATTCTGCTGCTTTCAATAAAACCATTTTTGTAAACCTGAAAGATAACAACAGCTTTGAGATAGAAGACGGCGAAAAGAAAACAGCGCACCAGTTTGGCCAACAGATCAAAACGGATTATGCTACTTTTACCGTAGTGGCAGCGCCTGGTTTAGCAAAAAAAGAAGGTGGCCAGGTAGCAGTTAAGTTTCATGATATCCGGAAGCTGGCAAACAGCTATAACCAGCGCTTGACAGTAGCTCCGGTTAACAAAGAGGCAAGTGTGCTCACGATCAGCCTTACAGATGTGGTACCAGAGAAGGGCGTAACCATCATCAATAAGTTAATTGAAGTATACAACAAAGAAGCTGTAGAGGATAAAAACCAGATCGCAGCAAACACCATCCAGTTTATTGACGACAGGCTAAAATACCTGACAGAGGAATTATCTACCGTTGAAAAAGACGTAGAAGCATACAAACGCCAGAATGAGTTGACTGATGTGAGCTCGGAGGCGAAAATGTACCTGGAGCGCGCCAGCGAGTATAACAGGCAACTATCCGAGCTGGAAATTCAGATCGATGTCCTTAACTCGATTGAGACCTACCTTAAAAATCAGAAGAACCAGTTTGAGCTTGTACCAAGCACCTTAAGTATACAGGATGCTACTTTGCTCAACCTGATCGGGAAGTTTAACGAGTTGCAATTAGAGCGCCAACGCCTGTTGCGCACGACGCAGGCAAGTAACCCGATTGTGCAGAATGTAAACGAGCAACTGGCAAACCTGAAGGTTAACATCCTGGAGAACCTGGGCAATATCAAAGGCAGCCTGGCTATCACGCGCAATAACCTGCGCGCTAATTCCTCACAGTTTGCCTCCAGGATACAAAAAGTGCCTGCTATAGAGCGTGAATTGCTGGAGATAAACAGGCAGCAAGGCATCAAGGAAGGTTTATACCTGTACCTGCTGCAAAAGCGCGAAGAATCTGCTTTGTCCTTAGCCGCTACAGTATCTAACTCCAGAGTAATTGACTCTGCCGTAGCAGGTGATTTGCCAGTAAAACCTAAAAAGCAGCTTATTTACCTGTTGGCTTTCCTGATTGGACTTGGGGTACCGTTTGCCTTTATCTATGTGCGCGATATGCTGAATGATAAGGTGAATGATACGAAAGATGTAGAGAGCGCCACTAAAACACCTATCCTTGGTGAAATCGCGCATAATCACACCGGAGAAACCTTGGTAGTAACAAGCGATAGCCGTGGGCCTGTGTCAGAATTGTTCCGGTTGATCAGGGCCAACCTGCAGTTCGCTACGGTTGGCAAAGAGAACAGGGTGATATTGATTACCTCCAGCATGAGCGGCGAAGGCAAGACTTTCTTTAGTATAAACCTGGCAGCTAGCTTGGTGCTTACTGGCAAAAAGGTAGTAGTAATAGGTTTTGACCTTCGCAGACCAAGACTATCCCAAAGTTTGGACATATCAAATGAGATAGGGGTATCGAATTATCTTGTATCTGACTATTTGCCTGTGGAGGACATTATCAAGCCGGTACCGGGTCTGGATGGGCTGGATATTATCGGCTCAGGGCCTATACCACCAAACCCTACGGAACTAATGCTGTTGTCTAAGGTAGATAAGCTGATTAAGGAGTTAAAGCAGATGTATGATTATATTATCATCGATACTTCTCCGGTAGGGCAGGTGGCAGATGCGCTTGCATTAGCACCTCATATCGATTCCAGTATTTACCTGGTGCGCTATAATTATACTCATAAAAACCAGATCAGCATCATTGATGATATCTTCAAAAGCCGCAAATTGATTCACCCAATGATCGTGCTAAACGATGCGAAGAAGGAGAACGGTTATGGGTATGGATACGGCTATGGGTATGGGTATGGAGAAGAAGTTACAAACCCAGGCAAGAAAAAGAAGAAAACAACCCTTGGAGTATAAATAAGCTCTAGATAGTATAGATAACTAAAGAATTAAATAAAGAGACTGAAATGGCTCAGCATACGATGTTAGAAGACCCAAAAATAGCTGTAATTGGCTTAGGCTATGTAGGATTACCTTTAGCGGTAGAGTTCGCAAAGCAATTTAAGACCATCGGATTCGATATAAATGAGGCGAGAGTTAGCCAACTAAGCCAGGGGCATGACCATACGTTGGAGGTGGAGGATGATAAATTGAAAGCTGTTTTAACAGACAATTTCTCTACTTCAAAAGGCTTGTATTGTACAAACGACCTGGCAAAGATCGAAAACTGTAACTTCTATATTATTACGGTACCTACACCTGTTGATAAGTATAACCGACCTGTGCTCACACCTTTATACAAGGCAAGCGAAACAGTTGGCAAAGTGCTGAAACGTGGAGATATTGTGGTTTATGAATCAACTGTTTATCCTGGTGTGACAGAAGATGAGTGTGTGCCTGTACTGGAACGTGTATCAGGTCTTAAGTTTAATGTTGATTTCTTTGCAGGCTATTCACCGGAGCGTATCAACCCGGGCGATAAAGAACATACAGTAGCCAAGATTTTAAAAATTACTTCTGGCTCTACACCAGAGGCAGCCGAGAAAGTTGACCAGCTTTACAAGTCCGTGATTATTGCCGGTACGCACAAAGCAGCCTCTATCAAAGTTGCAGAGGCAGCCAAGGTAATCGAGAACGCACAGCGTGATATCAACATTGCTTTTGTAAACGAACTGGCAAAAATCTTTAACCGCCTGGATATTGATACGGATGAAGTACTGCAGGCAGCTGGTACTAAATGGAACTTCCTGAAGTTTAAGCCAGGTTTAGTTGGTGGCCATTGCATTGGCGTTGACCCATACTACCTGGCACAAAAAGCGCAGGAAGTAGGCTATCACCCGGAAATCATTCTGGCTGGCCGCAGACTAAACGATGGCATGGGCGAATATGTAGCGCATGAGGTAATTAAACTGATGGTAAAGAAAGATATTCCAGTAAAAGGCGCAAACATCTTAGTGCTTGGTATTACCTTCAAAGAGAACTGCCCGGATGTACGCAATACTAAAGTAGTAGATATTCTGCACACCCTAAAAGGTTACGATACCAACATCACGATATATGACCCATGGGCTGAGCCAGCGGAGGTGAAGCATGAGTATGGTTGGGATTCTGTAAAAGAACTTAACAATACCAGCGATTGCGACGCCATCATACTTGCTGTTTCTCACTATGAATTCAAAGCCTTAGATCTAAACAAACTCTGCAAAGAGAACGCTGTGATCTATGATGTGAAAGGCGTACTGCCAAAAGAATCAGTAGACGCTAGATTATAAACTAAATGTCATTTCGAGCAGCGCGAGAAATCTGGAATAGTTCAAGACCATGAGAAACTCAAGCTATACCACTCATGCTGCTCAAGATGGCATACAAGAAACTCCCCTCCTTGGTTAAGGAGGGGCAGGGGTGGTTTGTTTTTCACTCCTGCCATTCATAATTCATACTTCATCATTCATAATTCTCTTCCAACCGTGTACGAAACTCCCTACCATACCGAAAACCTAAGCCAATACAGCTTCCTAGTTACCGGTGGTGCCGGTTTTATAGGTTCTAACATAGTAGAGTACCTGCTAAAATATGGCGCAGGCAAAGTAAGAGTGCTGGATAACTTTGCAACTGGCTCTCATGCGAACATAGAAGAGTTTAAGGCTAATCCTGCCTTTGAACTGATAGAGGGAGATATTCGTGATCTAGAAACATGCAAAAGGGCACTGGAGAGAATTGATTACGTTAGCCACCAGGCAGCACTTGGTTCCGTGCCTCGTTCCATTAACGATCCTATCACCAGTAATGATGTGAATGTGAGCGGTTTCCTGAATATGCTGGTAGCTGCTCGTGATGCAGGAGTAAAACGAATGGTATATGCAGCCAGTTCCAGCACCTACGGCGATCATCCTGGTTTGCCTAAAGTGGAAGATAAAATTGGTAAGCCTCTTTCTCCTTATGCTATTACAAAATACGTGAATGAATTGTATGGAGATGTGTTTTCTAAAACATATGACTTCCATACGATAGGTCTCCGTTACTTTAATGTATTTGGACCAAAGCAAAACCCGAAGGGACCTTATGCTGCTGTAATACCTTTATTTATTGAGTCAGCATTGAAGGGTGAAGCAACTTTTATAAATGGTGATGGTGAAACTAGCCGTGACTTTACTTTTGTGGATAATGCGGTGCAGGCAAATGTGAAGGCGATGCTATCTATGAATATAACTCAGCATGAAGTGATGAATGTTGCTTTTGGAGAGCGGACTACATTGAATCAACTCTGGAGCAGGATAAATGAAATTGCTGGAGTTAATATAACGGCACAATATCAGGAAGAACGAAAAGGGGATGTAAAGCATAGCTTAGCTGATATCTCTAAAGCACATAATTTAATACAATACAATCCTCAGTTTTCTGTAAATGAAGGCCTAAAAGTAGCTCTTGACTGGTACAGATATAAATTAGCTCTGAAAGAATAAAATAAAGGCTACTTCTTGAAAAGTCAGTAAAAGTTAGGTCAATAGTTTAAATGATGACTAAAGCACAAAGTAATACTACGCAAGCTATATGGATTGGAATGGGTAGCATAAGTACCTTTGCATTAGCTATTATAAGTGCTGCAATTCTTTCAAGATACCTAAGCAAAATTGAGTATGGAACATACAGACAGATACTTTATATATATAGCAGCTTATTGGTAATATTTACTGCTGGTCTGCCTAAAGTATTTTCATATTTTTTACCCAGATATACTAAATCTAAGGGTAAAGACATTGTTTGGAGAGTAACAAGAGTCCTATTTTTATTAGGATTGATTTTCTCAACCTTTCTCTTTCTGCTATCTGATTTCATTGCAGATGTATTAAATAACCCCGAATTGAAAGTTGGGTTAAAATATTTTTCACCCATTCCTATGTTTTTGTTACCGACATTAGGCATAGAGGGTATATTTTCAACTTATAAACAGACAATCCATATTGCTATATACAATACTATAAGCAGGTTTATGATGTTATTGTTTATAGTACTACCAGTTGTTATTTTCGACGGGTCTTATTTAGACGCAATTAAAGGATGGTTAATCGTTTCTATAATTACACTATTTATAGCATTTTATTTCAAATCAATCCCATTTAAAGGTATCAATAAAGAAAGTTCAGATCTTAGCTACAAGGAAATTCTAAAATACAGTTTCCCATTAGTACTCGCAAGTCTTGCAGGTATGGCAATTAAAGCGGCGGATCAATTTTATATAAGTAAGTATTTCGGACCAGAAGTATTTGCGGAGTTTGCAAATGGTTTTATTGAGCTCCCCTTTGTTGGAATGGTAACAGGGGCAACTTCGATGATACTAATGCCAATTTTTTCAAAGTTAATTCATGACAAGAGTAGTACACAAAATATAATCTCACTCTGGAGGAATGCCTTGTTGAAATCGGTATATATCATTTATCCCATGGTTTTATTTTTTATTTCTCATGCCAAAGAAGTTGTTTCAATTCTATATTCTGCGTCATATAAAGATTCAGCAATATATTTTCAGATTGCAATGGTATTAAATTTTTTTAATATTATCCTTTTTGCTCCGTTGTTACTTGCAATGGGGAAAACGAAATTTTATTTTACTCTTCATGCTATTTTAGCGATAGCAACCTGGTGTTTAGGATATATAATTATTGGTGTCTTCAATTCGCCGATTGCTATCGCAATATTGTCTGTGAGTTTAGCAATTATTAAAGTTATTATATTTATGAAATACATTGCTAACATATTTGAAATTGCATTGCTAGACCTAGTGCCAATAAGGATGATTGTTTCAGTTGTTATGCATTCATTATTGTTGCTGTGGATTATTAATCTATTAATAAATTATGCAGAATTAGATTTAAGTGTGGTCATAAAACTACTATTAGAGGCAATACTATATTCTATTCTTTTGATAGGTACAGGTAAGGCTTTTAGAATAGATTATTTGAATGTTGTGCGTCCGGTTTTAGGAAAGTACATCAAAATTTGATTAGTAAGCAGATAAATACAAAAAATGAAGATTACTATAATTGCTGGTGCGCGTCCTAACTTCATGAAAATAGCTCCAATTATCCATGCTATTCAGAAAGTTAAGAATAATGGTTCAAAAATGTCATATCGCCTTATTCATACGGGGCAACATTATGATAAGAGAATGAGCGATACTTTCTTTGAAGAGCTTAATATACCCCAACCGGATAGTAATCTGGAATGTGGTGGAGGTACGCAAGCCGAGCAAACTGCTGCTATTATGATAGCCTTTGAGAAAGAACTTTTAGATAATCCATCAGATTTAGTGTTAGTGGTTGGGGATGTTACATCTACTATGGCATGTTCGATAGTGGCGAAAAAGCTTCAAATTAAAGTAGCGCATGTAGAAGCTGGTATCAGATCTAATGACAGGGCAATGCCTGAAGAAATAAATAGATTAGTAACTGATAGTATCACAGACTATTATTTTACAACGAGTGAGATAGCTAACCAAAACTTAAGAAATGAAGGCGTAGCAGAGGAAAAGATTTTCTTTGTTGGAAATGTAATGATTGACACTCTTTTAAAGAACCAAGAGAGATTTGCTAAACCTTCATTCTTTGTTGAGAAAGGGCTGCAAAAGAATAATTACATTGTGTTAACTATGCACCGCCCTGCTAATGTTGATCAAGCTGATAATTTAATATCATTGATGGATGAGATAATAGCAAATAGCCAGAGTTTGCCAATAATTTTTCCCATTCATCCACGGACAGCTAAAATATTTAATGATCTGGATATTGCAGCACCTAATTTACATATTGTTGAGCCTCTTGGTTATCTAGAATTTAATTACCTAGTGCAAAACGCTAAAGCTGTTATAACTGATTCAGGAGGAATAACAGAAGAAACAACAGTAATGGGGGTGCCTTGTATTACCCTTAGAGATAATACTGAAAGACCAGAAACCGTAAATGTAGGGACTAATGAATTAATTGGAACCAATCCTAAAATGATTGAACCTACACTTGAAAAACTATTTAGAAATGATTGGAAAAAAGGTGGAATACCGGAAAAGTGGGATGGGAAAGCAGCATCAAGAATTGTAGCAACACTTCTGAACATAAATTCAAAAAATAGAGAATTTTAGAATCTTTGGTGTTTGATTTAGTTTACAAGTCTAATCTCTTAAATAGTATTAATTAAATGAGGTATTTATTCATATATCCTAATAACCTAGGTCGGCCAGGTTATTATATACAGTTAGAGCCAATTATTACATATTTAGTTGGCAAAGGGCATGAGTGCTATGTTTATTTTGGAGCCTCAGAGGATAAGCAGGTACCTTTAAAGTCCGGCATTAATCTCTATACAAAAAATGATTTTGAGCAAAAATTAACTGAAGTTGATTATATATATACACGAAATGTATATGACTTTATGCCAATATTTTCAAAAAAATTATTCGGCAGAAAAATTAAGGCAAAGTTAATTTACAATTTTAGAGGATTTGCTTCATACGAAAGCTATTATGGCCAAAGAAACGCTCTGAAGTTCTTGTTTTTTTATATTCTTGAATTCTTTGCATATAAATTTAGTAACAAAGTATCAGTAGTTTCTTCAGTATTTAAAAATGAACTTCAGAAGCACTATGGTTACAAACAAGATGTTTCAGTGATACCTTGTTGTATAAATGAAGTATATAAAAAGGATAAAAGGGAGACAGATGAAATAAGGTTTGTTTATTCAGGATCAACCTTGAAATGGCAAAAGTTTGAAGAAACTATAAATCTGTATCTTCAAATAAGTAAAAAATTAAATAAGACGAAACTTACCCTATTTACTAAAGATACAACAAAGGCAGATGAGTATATTAAAAAAATAAATATACCCAATGTTGATGTCAAATATTTGAGCCATAATGATTTACTACTAGAATTAAGGAATCATGATTTTGGTTTTTTAATTCGAGATAATGTTATGTTAAATAATGTTGCATCTCCTGTAAAGTTTGCTGAATATTTGGCTTGTGGGCTAATACCAATAGTTAGTCCCGGAGTAGGAGATTATTCTGAATTAGTAAGAGATAAAAGAATTGGAATAGTTGTAGATAAGGATCATAAATTCAACTATAATGAAATTAATAAACTTTTATTAGATGATAATTTGTTTAGTCGAATTTACAATACTGCCTTAGACTTAACTTGGGAAAAAAATCTAAAATATTTCCCTCAATAAATAACTATATTAGTTTATTTGTTTACTATGATAAAATTATAATATATTGGTTTTAGCAGTTGTTTTTAAAGTTGTTTCAGGAATATTAAGAATTTATTATTCTTTTATAGGTCTTAAAATTGCAAAAGATGTTTTCATTAATGGTTTTCCTATAATTAAGAAAGTTAAATCTGCTGAAATAATTATTGGGAGAAATGTTACTATCAACTCCAGAAACAGAGGCTATCATTTAAATATGCATTCACCCTGTAAGTTAGTTGTTGATAAACCTAATTCAGTAATAACAATAGGTGAAAATACTAGAATTCATGGTACTTGTATTCATGCATTTCAAAGTATAAGAATTGGTAAAAACTGCTTAATTGCTGCAAATTCCCAAATTATAGATGCTAATGGGCATATGTTATCATTTGATAATCCTGCAAATAGATTTCTTACTAAAGATGAAGGTAAACCTGTCGTGATTGAGGATAATGTATGGATTGCAACAAATTGCATTATTCTTGGAGGTACAACTATTGGACAAGGTAGTATTATTGTGGCTAATAGTGTTGTAAAAGGCAATGTGCCTCCTAACTGTATATATGGAGGAAATCCTGCTAAACTTATCAAACAATATTCCTAATATGAAATTAGCAATTCATCATAGAGAAGAAAGCTTTTCAACACGTTGGATTAGTTATTGTGAGAGAGAAGGTATCGAATATCTACTTGTCGATTGCTTTGATACAGACATTATCTCTAAACTCCTTAAGCATCAAGTAACACATCTAATGTGGCATTTTAACCATGCTTCATCTAGAGACTTGCAAGTGTTTCCCTACGTATTTAATTCAGTTAAGAATTTAAATATAAAAACATATCCTAACTTCGAAACTAGATGGCATTTTGATGATAAAATAGCTCAAAAATACCTATTAGAAAGCATTGGTGCACCATTGGTTAAAAGTACAGTGTTTTACAATCAAGCAAAAGCTCGGTTATATGTTGATAGTGCAAGATATCCTATAGTAGCTAAGTTAAGAAGAGGTGCTGGGGCTGCTAATGTAGAATTGCTTAATAATAGAAAAGAGGCTAACGAATATATAAAAAAAATGTTTACTAGTGGCCGAAATCCAATCTCTGGTAATCTGGAAAATTTAGATCAAAAACTAAGAATCGCAAAAAGAATAAAGAATCCAATTATTTTGTTACAGAAAATCAGCAAATACTTAGTAAAAAATAGAAGAGAAAGGAACATTACTAATTTAGAAATTGGTTATGTTTATTTCCAAGAATTTCTTTCTATGAATGATTTTGATACTAGAATTATTGTAATTGGAGATATTGCTTTTGGGATCAGACGTTTTAATAGGAAAGATGATTTTCGTGCTTCAGGAAGTGGCAAGTTAGATTTTAATGCTAGTGCAATTGATACAAATATGGTAAGTATTGCATTTGATGTCTCTCAAAAATTGAAAGCGCAATGTTTAGCTTATGATTTTGTCTACAAAGATAGACAGCCGCAAATTATTGAAGTATGTTTTGGATTCTCTATGCTAGCCTATGATGCGTGCGAAGGTTACTGGGATAAAGATTTAAACTTTATTAAAGGTCCATTTAATCCACAAGATTTTATGATAAGAGAATTCATTGGTAATCGTAATAAGGAGATACCTTTTAATTAAAGAATAAATTTTAATAGAAATAATTGACACTATAGACAATGATTGCCGATATTTTTTATGTTATAGTGTTTTTATTTATTGGATTACAATTTCCCAAAGTTTTAAGTCTAAGGAATAAGGATATAAATAGATTAAAATGGCTATGGTTTTATCACCTTATTTTTGGAATAGCTTATTATCTATATGTATCCTCACAAGGAGGAAGTGATTCACTCAAATATTGGAACGGTGCTAAGAAGATTTCATTAAGTGAGGCATTGATGAGTTTGTTTGAATATCAAGGAACTCAGGCAATGTATGCTATCAATTTTATCCCGTCAGGAGTTTTTGATATGTCCTTTTTTAGTGGTACAATTTTGTATTGTTTTATCGGATTCGTAGGGATATCATTATTTTATAAAATTGCAGTTGATGCCGTTCCGCTTAATTATAAAATTTCTAATGTCCTTTTATTTCCAACCATCTTTTATTTACCAAATTTACATTTTTGGTCCTCAGCAATAGGTAAAGATACAATTCTGTTTTTCTGTGTTGCTTTATTTACCTATGCCTTAGTTAATTTAAAGAACAGACTTCCTTTACTAATATTTAGTTCTTTCTTAGCCTATCTTGTAAGGCCTCATATTATATTATTTTTATTTATAGGCTTTGCTTTAGCATTCAGTATGAATAAAAACATAGCAAGCTATAAACGGTATGTTCTGTTCTTGCTGATGCTAAGTGTTGGAGCTTACATGCTGCCGTCAGTTATGGAGTATGCACAAGTAGAGGAGTTATCAATTGATAGTTATGAGGAGTTTTCTGATACGAAGGTTAGCAATTTAAGTCGTTCTCATACTGGTTCAAGTGTTGATGTCTCTAATTACCCTTTCCCTTTAAAAGTATTAACTTTTTTATATAGACCAACTTTTATTGATATCAATGGGATACCAGCACTTCTTGCAGCCATCGAAAATTTTATATTATTTCTTCTAACTATTGCTGTTATTAAAAGAAGGCCAGTAGAAACATTTAAAAAAGCCCCTTTTATTATAAAAGGGTTGTTTTTCTTTCTTCTAATAGGAACAATTGCATTCTCAATGTCTTTAGGGAACCTAGGAATAATGTTAAGAATGAGGAATATGTTTTTACCAGGAATGCTGATCTATATATGTTGGAGCTACTCCTACTACTTACAGTTGAAAATCAATAAGATTAATCTTCAAAAAAAGGCAGTTCAGGCAACGAGTTAACCTACAAGAAATAACTATCCTTTTATATCCTAAGTAATTTTGAAAGTAAAAACTAATATCTGTATTCTGGTTCCTTGCCTGGGGTATGGTGGAGCTGAAAAGCAAATATCATTGATAGCTCCATATCTTAAGCAAAAAGGTTATAAAGTTTCCGTTATTTCAATGATACCAGCAGTTGCCTATTTTGATGTATTGAAAGAGAATGATATTAAGCTGTACAATAGCTCATTTTCACTTGGCAAGTTTTCTTATAATGCTATCGTTGAAGTTAGAACCATCATTAAGGAAACAAATGTTGATGTACTAATAACTTTTAATTATCCAGCAAATATTTTAGGTAGAATATTAAAGTTATCGTTTTTGGGATTAAAGATTATCAGTTCATATAGGAGCGTTAATTTTGGAAGTGACTTCAGGGAGAAGTTGATCAAATTGACTGCAGCATTGGATAATAAAACAATACCTAATTCTGAATATGCTGCCCGAACTTTTATGAATAAAGGTGTAATAACTGAAAAAAAATGTAAGGTGATCCCAAATGCATTGGATCTTACTTCTTTGAACGATTCTATATTTAGTTTACTTGATAAATCAGGATTACCCGAGAAATGCGATAGTGAGTTTAAATGGATAATAGTAGGACGGTTTGAAGTAGCTAAGGATTATCCGACACTTATATACGCAATAAAAATCCTTAAAACCCAATACAAAATATCTAATTTTAAACTATACATAATTGGCGATGGAAGGCTCTTTGATGAAATTAGACAACTTGTAAATAATTTACAGTTAAATGCTGAAATTAAGTTCTTAGGGAATAAACCATATGTAGCCCCTTATCTTGTGCAAGCAGATGCTTTCGTATTATCTTCAGCTTGGGAAGGTATGCCTAATGCTGTAATGGAAGCAATGGTATGTGGTTTACCAGTTGTTAGTACATTAGCTGGTGGAGTAGTAGATCTGATTACTCATGGAGAGAATGGGTTTTTAGTTCCGACCAAAAATCCTGATAATTTAGCTAAAGCTATGCTTAATATGATGAGTTTGTCAGGTAAAGAGAGAAACATTATTGGCAAGCGAAACAAGAATAAAATGACCTTAAATCATGGTTTAGATTGTGTCGGGAAACAATGGGAGGAAGCTATCAACTCAGTTGTTAAGTAAAGTATAATAATCTAACTTATGCCAAAGATAATCAGAGTTACTACTGTTCCAATATCATTAAGGAAGCTTTTAAAAGGCCAGCTTAAATTCATGATTGAACATGGGTACAAAGTATGTGCTGTATCTACTCCTGGCAAAATGCTTAATGATGTGTATGTTCATGAAGGAGCAAGTATAAAGGGAATCCCTATGACACGCAAGATAACTCCTTTCAAAGATTTGGTGTCTTTATTAAGTTTAGTTAATTATATGCTGAACGAGAAGCCTCAAATAGTGCATACACATACCCCAAAAGCAGGTTTACTAGGAATGTTAGCGGCATGGTTAGTAGGAATTCCAAATCGGCTACATACAGTAGCAGGATTACCTTTGTTAGAGTCTAAGGGAGCAAAAAGAAAGTTATTAGAGGTAACGGAGTGGCTTACTTATGCATGTTCAACTAAAGTTTATCCTAACTCGCAAGTCTTGAAGAATATTATACATGAAAGTAATTTGTGCGGTTTAGATAAACTCAAAGTGATAGGAAATGGAAGTTCCAATGGAATAGATACTAACTTTTTTGCCCCTAACTTATTTGATGAAGTTTTTCAAGCATCATTTAGAGCAAAACTAGGTATTGAAAAGTCAGATAAAGTGCTGTGTTTTATTGGCCGCGTCGTTACTGACAAAGGTGTTAAAGAACTGGTAAATTCATTTTCAAGAGTTATGTCCAGGCACATTAATGCAAAGTTACTTTTAGTTGGGCCATTTGAAGAAGAACTTGATCCTCTGGATGAACAAACTAAAAAGACTATCTTATCTCATCCCAATATCAAGTTTTTAGATTATCAGGATGATGTAAGGCCTTATTTGGCAATTAGTGATTTGTTTGTTTTTCCTAGCTATAGAGAGGGGTTTCCTAATGTAGTGATGCAAGCAGGAGCTATGGGAGTACCAACTATAGTAAGTAATATAAATGGCTGTAATGAGATTGTTGAACAAGGGGAAAATGGGTTGATAGTGCCTGTGAAAGATTCAAAGGCATTGAGCGAGGCAATTACTTATTTATTAGATAATGAAAATGTCTTGAATGAGATGTCTTCAAAGTGTCGAAAGATGATCGTAGATCGGTATGACCAGCAGTATGTGTGGGGCGAGCTTCTTAAGGAATATCAGTCTTTATGCTCTAACAGGAAAAAGCAGCGTTTAAGTTATGTATCGTAGTTCATTCAAACGGTTTACTGATTTCATACTAGCAACAACAGCATTTATTATTGCGCTACCCATTTTCGCAATAGTTACCCTGTGTCTTACAACTGCAAACCATGGCAAACCGTTTTTCCTGCAGCCTCGCCCTGGTAAGAATGGGCAAATCTTTCGTGTCATCAAGTTCAAAACGATGAATGACCTGAAAGATGCACAGGGGAATTTGTTGCCTGATGAGAAAAGACTTACAGCTATAGGTAAATTTGTTCGCAAAACATCCCTAGACGAAATTCCACAATTGCTTAATGTGATCAAAGGAGATATGAGTCTGATAGGTCCTCGTCCTTTGCTTGTGGAGTATTTGCCGCTCTACAATAAAGTACAAAGCAGACGGCATGAAGTAAGGCCAGGTATAACAGGGTGGGCACAGGTTAATGGTAGAAATGCCATCAGCTGGGAAGATAAATTTAAGTATGATGTCTGGTATGTGGACAACATATCCTTCCTTCTCGATTTGAAGATCGTTTTCCTCACAATAAAGAAGGTGTTTAAATCTGAAGGGATCAGTGCGGATGGTAATGTAACCATGCCTAAATTCCAAGGGAGTAGTAATTAGTATGTATTTATACGGAGCAAGCGGTCATGCCAAGGTAATAATGGACATACTACAAAGTATGGCTGTGCCTGTAACAGGTTTATTTGATGATAATCCTGTTGCTCAGAAGTTAAACGGTGTGCCTGTTCTAGGTAAATATAAAGGGCAAGTGCTCGATGGAGAACTTATTATAAGTATTGGTGATAACGGTATTCGTGCACGAGTAGCCTCTCAACTACAAGTACAGTTTGGAACAGCCTTAGCCAAGAGTGCTACAGTTTCATGCTCTGCAGAAATCGCAGAAGGTACAGTAGTGATGCAGGGGGCAATCATACAAGCAAGTACTAAAATTGGCAAACATGCCATCATAAACACAAGAGCAAGTATTGACCATGATTGCTGGATTGGTAACTTTGCGCATGTTTCTCCTGGGGCCGTACTTTGTGGCAATGTTCAGTTAGGAGAGGGTACGCATGTTGGTGCCGGGGCTATAATTTTACCAAATCTTAAGATAGGAAAGTGGTGCAGAATAGGCGCAGGTGCTGTTGTTATCAGAGATATTCCGGATTATTCAACTGCTGTGGGAAACCCGGCACGAATCATAAAATGCAAACCAAATGAACAATAAAATATGGCTCTCTTCCCCGCACATGGGAGGCACAGAGGAGCAGTATGTAAAAGAAGCATTCGATACCAACTGGATAGCTCCGCTGGGGCCGAATGTAGATGGTTTCGAAAAAGATCTGGAAAACTATTTAGGAAATGATGTGCATGTAGCGGCGCTAAGCTCTGGTACAGCTGCTTTGCACCTAGCTCTCATTATACTTGGTGTTAAAGCTGGTGACGAGGTTATTTGCCAGTCAATGACGTTCTCTGCGTCTGCCAACCCGATTGCCTACCAGGGAGCCACGCCTGTTTTTGTGGATAGCGAGGCCCTTACCTGGAACATGTCGCCGGAATACCTGGAGGAGGCTATCAAGGACAGGATTAGCAAAGGCAAAAAGCCTAAGGCCATCATTCTGGTACACTTATACGGGATGCCAGCTGAGATGGAACGTATCATGGCGATTGCTGATAACTATGAAATACCTGTAGTAGAAGACGCTGCTGAGGCATTAGGCTCTAGCTACAAAGGTAGGAAACTAGGTACTTTTGGTGCCATGAGCATACTTTCGTTCAATGGCAACAAGATCATCACTACTTCTGGTGGTGGTGCACTGGTATCTACGAATGAAGAGTGGATCAAGAAGGCCCGCTTCCTGGCTACTCAAGCAAGAGACAATGCACCGCACTATCAGCACTCGCACATTGGTTATAACTATCGTATGAGTAATATTTGTGCTGGTATTGGCCGAGGGCAGATGGAGGTACTGCAGGAAAGGGTAGATGCGCGTAGAGCCAACTATACTTTCTATAAAAGCGAGCTGGATGCCAACATCTTTACCTTTGCCGATGAGCCAGGAGCAGACTATTACTCCAACAGGTGGCTGACCACGGCTCTGATCAATGATGCTAAGGGAGAGATAAACCGGGAGCTTATAAGGCTGGAGCTGGAGAAGGACAACATCGAAACGCGTCCGCTCTGGAAACCAATGCACATGCAACCTGTTTTTGCTGATGCTCCATTCTATGGCGACGGCACCAGTGAAAAATTCTTTGAGTTGGGGCTTTGCTTGCCATCCGGATCAAACCTGACTGCTGAAGAAAAAGCAAGGGTAACACAGAGGATAAACGAAGTTTGTGTAGCCAACATCGAATAAACAAGAAACCCTGGTCCTGAAAGCCAGGGTTTTTTTATTGCATTTAACTACCTAGCTTTTGATTTATTAGCTTCATTTTCTTAGAATGACTGATATAATAAATATCTAGAAAATAAAGCTTGCGATTAACCTACCCCTCCAAGGAGGGGATTACATGCACGAGTTTTATTCCCCTCCTTGAAGGGGTAGGTTTACACTTTCACATTATCAATAAATCTGAGCTTGGCTTAATGAGAATAATTTAATTTATTTCAATGTCTTGCTAAACTGAGTGAATGTTTGTAATGCAATTTCTGTTGCTTGGTGGCGTTAGAGGTTTATGTTGAATTGTTACAACTGCAGTAGGTGTTTATTCACACATTAAGATTTAATAATACTTTGGTAACAAGTCTTATATGTGTATTTAAAGCTCTTGTTACTGTAGCTGTCATAAATATTACTAAACCAATATCTTACTTGTTATAACAAAGAAATTGCATAAGTAGTGAATAATTAAATTACTAGATATCAGAACTGTGCAATTTTATTCTTAATTTTAGCCGGGCGAAAGTCTTGATGAAGTTAAAATTAGAGTGCATTCTTCTTCACCCTTATATGAAAATATTCTTACTCAATAAATCATTACCTAAAAGCTTAATATTGCTTGCTGATCAAGTGATTACGACCTGGGCTTTTATCTTTTCCTACTTTATCATTGCTCACTTTGATTTTCCTCAGATGCTGAGGGGGCATTTCTTTATACATGTAGGAGTTTACGCCATTATAAGCCTGAGTACTTTTTATGCCATGCGCATCCATACGGGGCTTATCCGTTACTCCAGCACACAGGATGTAGTGAGGATATTCTCTGGTGTAATGGTAACAAGTATAATCTATGCAGCCTTAGCATTTTCTCTGCTAAACCCAGTATACAACCTGAACTCAGTGAATGTGTATGTGGTACTGCTGATCAACTTCTTTATATCTTCTTCTATTCTGGTGCTGTTGCGAATTGGTGCTAAAAACCTTTTCCACTACATTAAAAGAAATACGACAGATAAAAAAGAGCGCGTGTTGATCTATGGGGCTAACGGTTACTCTATACTTGTGAAGCATGCCCTAGAAACAAGCGGCATGGGCAGGTACGTAATCTCCGGCTTCGTAGAAGAAAATCCAAGCAAAGTAGATAAAGACATTCAGCAGAAGCGGGTTTACCATATAAATGACATCGAAAAAGTAGCGCAACGCCATAAGGTAGACAAGCTGGTAGTACTGAGCGAAGACCTGAAAACGGAAGCTAAGAAAGAGACTATTGAGCGTTGCGTGGAGCTGGGTATAAAAGTAGTAACCGTGCCACCAGCTGAGCAATGGATGTCGGGCCAGTTAAAAGCAAACCAGATCCAGGACCTAAAAATCGAAGACCTGTTGCAGCGTCCTCCGATTGTTATCGAAAATAACCGTATTTGTGCTGATCTTCGTGGTAAGCGTGTGCTCATAACAGGGGCTGCAGGTTCAATTGGCTCTGAGGTTGTGCGCCAGGTACTAGCCTATAATCCTGCATCGGTTGTGCTGTTTGATCAGGCGGAGTCGCCGTTGCATGAGCTGCAGCTGGAGGTGGAAGAGAAGTATCCAAATGCCAACATCATTGTAAGCATTGGTAACATTCAAAACTTTAACAGGATGTACACGCTCTTTAAGGAGCAGACGCCGGAGATAGTTTATCATGCTGCAGCCTATAAGCATGTGCCAATGATGGAAAATAATCCCTCGGAAGCCATACTTACAAATGTGCTTGGTACTAAGAATCTTGCAGACTTATCCATGACCTTTGATGTAGAGAAGTTTGTAATGATCTCAACAGATAAGGCCGTGAATCCTACGAACATCATGGGGGCCTCCAAGCGAATTGCTGAGATTTATACGCAGTCTCTGAACAATATTGGCAAAGAAAAGCTGCAGCGCGTATCAGCCGGTGGCGAACGTTTACCGCAGACTAAATTTATAACTACAAGATTCGGTAATGTGCTTGGTTCTAATGGTTCGGTTATTCCAAGATTTAGGGCACAGATAGAAAGAGGTGTGCCCATAACGGTTACCCATCCAGATATTACACGTTACTTCATGACAATACCAGAGGCAGTACAGCTAGTACTAGAAGCTGGTACAATGGGCAACGGCGGTGAGATCTTTATTTTTGATATGGGTGAGCCGGTTAAGATTGTAGACCTTGCCAAGAAGATGATTAAACTGGCAGGCTTAACACCGGGTGTAGATATTGATATTGTGTTTACAGGTTTAAGACCAGGGGAGAAGTTGTATGAAGAACTGCTGAACGAGGAGGAGACTACTATTCCAACGCACCACAAGAAAATAAAAGTCTCAAAAGTTAGAAACTACAGCTATAATCAGGTAGTGAACGATATCAACGAGCTGATCGCCTTGAACAAGAACAATGAGGATGTGCATGCAGTTAAAAAGATGAAAGATATTGTTCCGGAGTTCCTGAGCAAGAATTCTAAATACGAAGAACTGGATGACCTGAAGCGAATAGCTTAGTATAAAGTATAACTTGCAAAATCAAAAAGACGCTGTAAGTATACTTACAGCGTCTTTTTGATTTTGCAAGTTATACTTTACAAGGCAGGTAATACCTTAGATCTTACTTCGCCAAAGCCGATGCGGATGCCATGGCGTTCGGCATAGCCGCGCATGATTACCTCGTCATGGTCGTTGATAAATTTACGCTCAGTGCCGTCGGATAATTTTATTGGATTGGTACCGCGCCAGGTTAATTCCAGCATAGAACCGTAGGAATCTTTTTCGGAGCCACTGATGGTGCCAGAGGCATACATATCGCCAACTTGTATGTTACAACCGTTGCTGCTCTGGTGCGCCAGCTGCTGGTTCATGTTCCAGTACATATAGCGGTAGTTAGAGCGGCAAATACTGTTTTCTTCACCATCTTCAGGCTTTATAAATACCTCCAGGTTAATGTCATAGTTATGATTCCCGTGGAACTCCAGGTAAGGAAGGGGCTTAGGGTCCTGTACTGGACCTTTAACCTTAAATGGCTCCAGTGCATCTAACGTAACTACCCAAGGAGATATGGAAGAGCCAAAGCTTTTAGCCAGAAACGGGCCTAATGGCACATATTCCCACGTCTGCATGTCGCGGGCCGACCAGTCGTTGAACAGTACTAGGCCAAAAATATAATCACTTGCCTCATCAGGTGTTATACTTTCGCCAAGTTTAGTTTCTCTGCCTGTAATAAAGGCGACTTCCAGCTCAAAATCTAGCAGGCGGCTAGGGCCAAAAGTAGGAGCTTCTGCATCAGGAGCTTTAGTTTGGCCATTGGGTCTGTGCACAGGTGTGCCGGATACCACAATAGATGAGGCCCGGCCATGATACCCTATCGGAATATGCTTCCAGTTTGGTAATAGTGCATTTTTAGGATCGCGGAACATTGTGCCTACGTTAGTGGCGTGTTCAATGCTGCTATAAAAATCAGTGTAATTCGGCACCTTTACCGGCATCAGCATTTCGGCTTCGCTCTGTAGTACAAGGCACTCACGTATCAGGTCGCTATTACCGCTTATTTCTTCGTTATCGTTGCGCAGCAGGTGCGATACTCTGTTTCGTACAGCTCTCCAGACAGGCTTGCCAAGCGCAATAAAATCGTTTAAGTAAGGCCTGTGGAAAACCGTAGGATCAACATCTATAAGTTCAAAGAAGTTGTGCTGTGCTACTACACACAGGTCCAGAATATAATCACCGATAGCCACACCCACTCGTGGATCGCGGGTGGGGGTACGGAAGATGCCAAAGGGCAGGTTTTGTATCGGGAAATCGCTGGTTGCATCTATTTCTATCCAAGAGTGCAGCGTTGGATCGTTCGCTTTGATCATAGTGTGAGATTATTTGATACAGACAAATATAGGCTTTTTTATACGGAAGGTAAAGGCAGAAGGCGTGCCTGCTGAGCTAGTGTCTAGAAATAAAAAAGCGGAAGCCGCTGCTACTACAGAGGCTTCCGCTTAAAAGTATAATATGTTTTATGCTACGCTATAGGCGTTACATTTACAGCCTCTACAGCTTTAATTTCAGGTACAGCCCTTAACACGGACTGTTCTACACCTGCCTTTAGCGTCATGGCAGACATGGGGCAGGAGCCGCACGCACCTAATAACTCCAGTTTCAGCACCATTTCATCTGTTACTTCCAGCACCTTTACGTTGCCACCGTCCGCTTCCAGGTAAGGCCTGATTTGGTCGAGGGCACCCTCAATACGAAGCATGAAATCTTGATCTATGTTTACAGCTGCCATGTATAATTAGCTTTTAATTTCTACTGGTTTGGTTTTGCCTAGCGTTGCGTTTCGTACTGATACCTGTTGCGCGACAGCCTGGGCCAACTCTTTAAAAACACCGGAAGCCGGAGAATCGTTCTGTAAAACTACCGGAGTTCCTGCGTCGCCGCACTCACGTATGCTTTGCACAATCGGAACCTGCCCTAAAAGAGGTACTTCATACTTTGATGCCAAGTCACGGCCACCGCCCTCACCAAATATAAAATATTTATTTTCAGGAAGCTCGGCTGGAGTAAAGTAAGCCATGTTTTCTACAATACCCAACACCGGCACGTTTATCTGTGGCTGGCGGAACATCTGCAAGCCTCTTACAGCATCAGCTAGAGCTACTTTTTGTGGTGTAGTTACGATTACAGCACCCGTTACCGGCAATGCTTGTACCATAGTAAGGTGAATGTCTGATGTGCCCGGAGGAAGGTCGAGTAGCAGGTAATCCAGTTCACCCCACTCTACATCCGAAATAAACTGACGCAGTGCGGAGCTAGCCATTGGGCCACGCCATACTACGGCACCATCAGCGGGCGTCAGGAAACCTATCGACATCATCTTTACACCATAGTGCTCTACCGGTATAATGTAGTTTTTGCCATGGTCGCCCTGTATCATGTGCGGGCGCTCCTGCTCTACACCAAACATCGTCGGGATAGAAGGTCCTGAAATATCAGCATCAATCAAGCCTACGCGTGCACCAGACTGCGCCAGCGCAATTGCCAGGTTGCTTGTTACCGTAGATTTACCTACCCCGCCTTTACCCGATGCAATTGCGATAATGTTTTTCACGCCCCTCAATACCTCAGAAGTATCGCCACGGCCGGAGGTAACACGTGAGGTCATGTTCACTTCTACGTTTGCCTCTTTATCAACCATTGTATGAATGGCTGTAATACAGGCATTGCGGATTAGATCTTTAAGCGGACAGGCTGGTGTGGTAAGTATAACTGTGAAGCTTACGTTTTTGCCCTCTACCTGCACATCTTCAATCATGTTTAAAGTAACCAGATCTTTACCCAGGTCCGGCTCCTCAACATAGCTGAGTGCTTTTAATATATCTTCTTTTGTGATAGCCATAATATGTAATAAGGCTGCTTTTGCAGTCCGTTTCGCAAAGATACAAACAAAATAAACCAATAGCACGAAAAGCCTTTGCTAGTATAAAACAGGCTGTAGCAAGCATAGTTTAAAACTGAAGAAGTATGGCCTCGCTGATTTTACCTATATTGTAAGTATAGTAGCTACTTAAAATTTACAAAAGTATGGAAGGACCAAAACTAGAAGTTATAAAAGGTGACATTACTAAGCAGGAAGTTGATACCATTGTAAATGCTGCTAATACCAGTTTATTAGGTGGAGGTGGCGTGGATGGTGCCATTCATCGTGCAGGTGGACCGGCAATTCTGGAGGAGTGCAAGCAGATACGAGCAAAGCAAGGTGGCTGTCCAACCGGTGAAGCGGTAATTACAACAGCCGGTAAATTACCTGCCAAGTATGTTATACATACAGTAGGGCCGGTGTGGCAGGGCGGCAATCAAAACGAGCCTGAACTATTAGCCAGCTGCTACAGCAACAGCCTGCGCCTTGCTATAGAAAATGATGTTAAAAGTATAGCTTTACCTAATATCAGCACTGGCGTATATGGTTACCCAAAGGCTAAAGCGGCCGAGGTAGCCGTGCGTGCCACAAATGAGTTTCTGCAGCAACACGCTTCCTCTCTTGAAAGTATAATTTTTGTCTGTTTCGATGATGAGAACTTTATGCTCTATGAAGAGTTGTTGAAGAAGTAACAGGTCTTACAAATATTGCCACTAAGTAGAAAGAACTTTTACCTTAGACTCTTATCTTTGCCTTCTGCTTATACTTTTACCCATGTCCCTGATCCCAAAAGAAACCGTTGACCAGATTTTAGCCCAGGCCGATATAACAGAGGTTGTAGGTGATTTTGTGTCGCTGAAGAAGAAGGGGCAAAACTTGTGGGCCTGCTGTCCATTCCACCACGAAAAATCACCATCATTCTCAGTTTCGCCGGCGAAGGGCATTTACAAGTGCTTTGGTTGCGGCAAGGCGGGTAACTCGGTGCAGTTTATTATGGATGTGGAAGGCACCAGCTTTCCGGAGGCCCTGAAGTATCTGGCCAAAAAGTATAACATTGAAGTACCAGAGGATAACCCTAGCCCCGAGTATGCCAAAGAGCAGAGTGAGCGCGACAGTTTATTCATTGTTTCTGATTTTGCCAACAAGCATTTCCAGGAGAGACTAAACAACCATGAGCAAGGGGGGATTGGTCAATCATACCTGAAGCAGCGTGGACTTAGCGGTAATACCATCCGCAAATTTGAACTAGGCTATAGTTTAGATGAGTGGACTGACCTTACGGATACAGCGCTAAAGGCTGGTTACCAGCAAAAGTACCTGGAAGCAACAGGCTTGACGATTGCCAGGGAAGATGGAAAGAAGTTTGACCGCTTCCGGGGTCGTGTCATGTTTCCGATCCATAACGTATCGGGTAGAGTTATCGGCTTTGGTGCCCGTACGCTTAAATCTAACGATAAAAAGAGCCCGAAATATCTTAATTCCCCCGAGTCTGATATCTACCACAAGAGCAATGTGCTGTATGGTTTGTATCAGGCAAAGCAGGCGCTGCGCATGCAAGACATGTGCTATATGGTGGAGGGCTACCTGGATGTGCTCTCGCTGCACCAAGGAGGCATCGAAAATGTTGTTGCCTCGTCTGGTACTTCGCTCACGGAAGGGCAGATAAAGCTGATATCGCGCTATACGCAAAATATTACGGTACTTTATGATGGCGATGCGGCAGGTGTAAAAGCCTCGTTACGTGGTATCGACCTGATTCTGGAGAATGGCCTTAACGTGGATGTGGTTACTTTCCCGGAAGGAGAGGACCCCGATTCGTACATCCAGAAAGTGGGTGATACAGCTTTTAAAGCTTACTTAAAGGAGCATGCCCAGGACTTTATATCTTTCAAGACAAGCCTATACGCAGCTGAGGCGAAAGGTAACCCTGTAAAAAAAGCAGAAGCAATAAAAGAGGTAGTAGCCTCTATCTCCAAAATTCCGGACGCTATTAAGCGAACTGTTTTTTTCCGGAGCTGCAGCCTCATTTTTGATATTGATGAGCAGGTACTGATTTCGGAGTATAACAAAGTACAGCTTCAGGGCCGGCAACAGCCAAAAACCGGTAGCCCTGAATTGGATAGTATGCCGATGCCGGAGGAAGCGGAGCCTGAAAAGCCTGCAACCGATGCGGATGTGCTGCTAAGATACGAGCGGGAAATAGTACGTATGCTGCTAAACTACCCAGACCGGATGCTGGAAGAAGGTATGACTACCTGCCAATATATGCTGGAGCAGTTAGAGGATGTGGAGTTTCGCACGCCACTTTACAGCCGCTTTATGGGGCTTATTAAAGACAGGCTCTGCGATAACATTGTTCCAACTGCTGAGGACTTCATCAATTACCCTGATCAAGAGATAAGAACTGAGGCAACTAACCTGCTGTCAGACCCATATGAGCTTAGCCATAATTGGGAGACACACCAGATATTTGTTCCTACAGAATCTGACCTGTTGCCCTATGGCGCGGAGCGTGCAGTACTACGCCTGAAGTGGCGCAACGTGGAACTGCTGATGAAAACCGAGATGGAAAAGCTACGCCTCGTTACCGACCCGCAAGAGCAGGACCGCCAGTTAAGTAGTATCCTGATGCTTAAAACGCTGCACAGCCAATTAGGGGATATGCTTGGGATTGTAGTGAACAGGTAGAAGGTAGTTTTCTGCAGTACCGGGTTACATCACTCCTTTATCCCCTCTCCCGAAGCAAGTCCGGGATTTTCGACTTGTCTAGGGCGGAGAGTTTTTCTACTGCTTCGATTGCCATTGCTATGGCTCAAGCCTCTCCTTTTTGTCATCCTGTAAGGATTTTGGTAGAAGGGAGATTAAGCAATGGCTATGAAAGAGAACTTTCTTGATTTAAATGTTTCTACTCTTGTCTGGCTTTTCGCCTCGGCGGCTGGGCCCTACTTTTTGTCTTGACACAATAGACCACCCCGCCTGCACTCCCCTCCTTGAAAAAAGGAGGGGAGTGCAAAAAAAGTCAAGACGTTCCTTTCTCGAGGGGCCCTGCCCCCACTCCCTGACCGCTCAAACAGTGGATTGTCATTTACTGCACCTGGCCAAGACCGTTGCTTCTATGCAAAGTATAAAACCCACCCCTGACCCTTCCGAGGAGGGGAATCCCTGCTGTTGCTTTAGTATAAGTTTATACTTTGTAGAAGCGGCCATTGCTCGGACAGGTCGCGACCTGTCCCTTCAAATCAGAATTTATACTTTATTTCAAATTGCATAAGCCGCTTACCAAGAAGTGTCCATTTAATTCTTTGTGTAGGGGTAGAGGCCCTCGATTAAGAGCACCTTCTAGGTTTCCGGTGACAAGCGCAAGCAAGGCAGCCCGGGGCACTAAAGAGGGCCCCTAGCCCCGGCAGGAAAGATAGACAGCGCGATGCCCGAGGACGAGGCCTTGCGGCCGTGAGCACACCAAAGCCAGAGATGAAACTATAGGTACATAAGACTGAGGATGAAAAGCTAATAGATTAAAAGGCAGAATGAAGTATAAGTATAAACTATACCTCAATCCAAATTCAACCCCATATCAACTAAAACCACTTTAAAACTGTTGTTCAATTTAAAAGGGATTGCGGTATAAACTTTATACTTTTGTATCGCTTTACTAAAAATCAACAGTCCTGCTTAAAAGTATACGTTAGGTAGGCATAAAATAACTAGTATGGAAACCAATACAACTGGTGATATCAGACCATTGGATACAATAGAAGCTGCTATTGAAGACATCAGGCAGGGTAAGGTGGTTATCGTAGTAGACGATGACGACCGTGAAAACGAAGGCGACTTTGTTTGTGCCGCCGAAATGGTTACGCCAGAGATCGTAAACTTTATGGCAACGCATGGCCGTGGCCTAATTTGTGCACCTTTAACAGAAGAGCGTTGCGATGAACTGGGGCTGGAGCTAATGGTTGGTCGTAATACAGCACTGCACGCGACGCCTTTCACAGTTTCTGTAGATTTGATTGGCCATGGTTGTACAACAGGTATTTCCGCATCAGATCGTGCTAAAACGCTTCAGGCGCTTGTAGACCCTAACACGGACCCGCACTCGCTGGGCAAGCCGGGACACATATTTCCGCTTAAAGCTAAAAAAGAAGGTGTACTGCGCCGTTCAGGACACACAGAGGCATCCGTAGACTTAGCTCGCTTGGCTGGTCTTGCCCCAGCTGGTGTGCTGGTGGAGATCATGAACGAAGATGGCACCATGGCACGTTTGCCTGACCTTGTAAAGGTAGCGGAGCGTTTCGACCTGAAGCTGATCTCTATCAAAGACTTAATTGAATACCGCCTGAAGAAGGAAAGCCTGATTGAGCGTGAGATAGCCGTACAGTTACCTACCGATTTTGGCGTGTTTGACTTGTATGCTTTTACACAACGCAGCAACGAAGCTAAACACCTGGCACTTGTAAAAGGCACTTGGGAGGAAGGTGAGCCAGTACTTGTACGTGTGCATTCGTCTTGCGTAACCGGTGATATTTTTGGGTCATGCCGCTGCGATTGCGGTCCGCAATTGCATGAGGCTATGCGCATGATCGAGAAAGAAGGCAAAGGTGTAATTGTATATATGAACCAAGAAGGCCGCGGCATTGGGCTTATCAACAAACTGAAAGCTTACAAACTGCAGGAGCAGGGGCTTGATACGGTAGAGGCTAACCTGGAGCTTGGCTTCGGAATGGATGAACGCGATTATGGCGTAGGTGCCCAGATCCTGCGCGACCTGGGTGTTACTAAAATGAGGCTAATCTCTAACAACCCTAAAAAACGCACTGGCCTGATGGGCTATGGCCTTGAGGTGGTAGAGCGTGTGCCTATTGAAATAAAGCCAAACGAGCACAACCAAAAATACCTGACAACCAAGCGTGATAAGCTCGGACATGAAATTTTAAAGAGTGCTACCTTAGATAAATAACTAGTAGCATACTAAAATAAGCGCAATTTCGTTTGTGCAATTTTTTAACCCGCCTACCGAGCCGTTTTGGCCCTGTAGGCGGGTTTTTTAGTTAATTAATGTTAAAGCTAAGAAAGCAACGCAACTTTTTATTTTTAAAACAATACAAAAGTATAGGTGGTTGATTATCAAAAGAATGGGTGTGTGGTGTGAGGTAAGTAATTCTAAATTTTTAACCTATTTAAACTATGAAAACAAAACCTACTGTCTTAGTGACAATTTTTTTAACTATCATACTTAGCGGTTTCTGGCTAAATGCTGTAGAGGCACAACACCGTACTGCTATTGATGTGCAGGAATGGCCGAATGGTAAGGTTGTGCTAATTACTGGAGATACACTTTATGGTGCCCTTACTTATCACCGTACGCAAGATATTGTAAACGTCTTTCACGAAGATGGTTCTATGTCCTCTGTTTCGCCGGTAAATGTAGAGTACTTTATTACGCAGGAAATACCAAGCGGAAAATCCTCAACTTTCAGGTCGCTGCGCTGGAACATGGGCAAGTCTAACTCTGATTTTAAAAAGCCGACTTTCTTCGAAGAACTTAATCAGGGGGCACTTACACTAATTATGCGTGAAGCTTATGTAAGAGGCGACGGAGGTAACAATGGCTATTACGAAGCAACCAATTTTAATAACAGAGGGCAACTTGGCGATGAAGTAAAAAACCTGTATTACATACTTTTACCTGACGGGGACATTGTAAACCTTCGAAACCTGCGCAAAGACCTGCACATGCTCTTCGGAAGTAAGTCTAAAGAAGTAAAATCCTACATCAGGAAAAATAAACTAGAGTATGAGAAACCTCATGAGCTAGTTGCGATCATTAATTATTTTAACGCCATTACCAACTCCACCAGCCAGACATTTTAGCTCAGGTAACTGCTTCGTTATTTCCTGAAGTCAATGTTATAAGTTAAACCAACCTGCAATGTATGGTTGTGCTCAAATACAACACCGTTAGCTTTCTGTACAATATGGTTTAGGTAACCAACCTCCACAGAGGCAGCATCGTTAATCTTGTAGCCAAGCGCCAGGTAAGCCCGGTTCTGATCGAATATATTACGCTGGATGTTATTGCCAAATCCTACAAATATTTCGTCGTAGGCGGCTAAGTATGGTTCTTTAGCCTCCGTTGTGCTTCCAACTAAAGGCAAAGTAGCACGCAACATATAGCGGGCGCGGTTCAGGTAAGTATAGTCAGAAGTTACTGGCGATTGCACCCAGCGCTGCTCCAGGCGGTAACGGTGCGTAAGGCCAAGGCGTGACAGGTTTCCTTTCAGTTGTAGCTGCTGGTATATGCGGTGCTCCAAAAAGTCATCAGCAGCCGGAAATTCGCCATAAGGATACGTCTCTATAAAGCCATAGCCTAAGGTGAACATGGTGTTTTCAGTAAGATTATAATTAGCTCCTGTCCTGATAAGAAGTTGCTGCGGGTCACTTAAATAATTGTAGCGTCGTATTTGTAGTTCAGTATGTAGTCCCCACTTGTCAGATAACGCATGGTCACCAAAGTACATGTACCAGCCATTCTGATTAAAGTCTTTTATACGCTCGCTTTGTGCTAATGCGCTTTGTGGTAATAAAAGGCTTGTGCACAGCACAAACGTCAACAGGTAAAAGGATGCAGCAAAAAATCTCATACACAAAAATCGCTTAGCAGTCTTAGAAGTGCAAGGTGTACACCTAATCTTTTTTGCTACTGTATATACTATATTTAAATAATACTAAATATAGACGCTCAGCATGAGGTAAATTTTTTTTATGTATCTACACGTATAAATATAAATTATATTGTAGATTTAGGATTAGGTGATGAGTGAAACAGTGAGATCACCTGCGGTTTTATGGTCGAGATTGAAAAGGAGTATCTAAGGGTTTGGATAGACAGAAGTATAAAGTTGATGTTCTCAGAGTGGTTCCATCCTGTAAATAGTGAGGAGTACCGTGTAGGAAATCAGTTATTGCTGGACCTGTTAAATGAGTATAAAGTAGTAAACTGGATAGCAGATTCTGCGCTGCTCGGCGAAATCTCGGTAGAAGATGAGCAATGGACGTTTACATACCTTATTCCTGCTATGACAGACTCGGCACTAGAAAAGGTTGCACGTGTAAGTGGTGCCGATAAAGTCAGTTTCTCTAAGTTTGAGAAATTTGCCCAACAAGCCGAAGAAAGTTATATAGGCAAAATTGTAGTGCGGCAGTTCGAAACCTATAAGGAAGCCGCCGATTGGATTGCAGATATTCCGGCTTAGCCTGATTATACTAGGCTGGGTGCAACCTTGCTGCTTTGCACACTGTCTTTTAGCTGTTTTTTCTACTGCCTCATATACTTTAAACTATGAAACTGAAAATTACAGCTGGCTATGCAGTAGCCTTTGCAGCACTTGTTGTAGTAGTAAAAGAGTTACACGAACTCAGCCATATTGTTCCGGGCCGTCTGATTTGCGGCTGTTGGGGAGCCTTCCGCGACTTTAACCTGATCTCTTTCTGCGAACCATGCATGCAGGAAAACCCACTTATACTTTTAGCCTCTTTTGGTGGTCCGCTATTCACGTACCTGTGCATGTGGACAGGCCTTTGGTTGATGCTGAAGCCTGCAATAAATCTTAAATGGCTAGGTTTTACTTTGCTGTTTGCCAATAAACCTTTTGCCAGGTTGTTCACTGCGCTGGTGGGAGGAGGAGATGAGTTTGGAGCGCTCAGGCAAATTCTCAGTGAAAGTATAAGCCAGCAAAGTATACAGCTTATAACAGTACTGGCTATTCTGGCGATTATACTCCCACCGTTAATTGTAGCTTGCAAAAACATTGGCAACAAGTATAAACTGGTTTGGTTCACCGGCTTCTTTCTGCTGCCTATGCTATTCGATTTTGTATTTGTAATGGGTTTCCTGAATTCTCTGTTGCAGAAAGGTGTACTATCAGAGCCATTTATTTTTGCTACACCATGGCTGGTACATGTGGTGTTTTGGGCGAGTATACTTTTATTGTTTACTTTCAGGAAACACCTGCTGGTGCACCCGTTCAACTTAAAATCTGCTAAAGCTACAGCGGCAGGTGCATCAATCGCTTAAAAAAGTAGTTGCATCTTATTGCTGCCATCTGCTACAAAGCATAGCCTTCAGCAACTAAAACAGAAACTACTTGTTTAAAATGTAAAAGCCACTGCAAAGGTGGCTTTTTTGTTACCTGAGTTTAAACTTACTTTGCCGGAAGTATGATAAAAGCAGACTTAGAACGAGAAGGCTACAAAAAGGTGGAGCTAACCATGAGTGCAGCCAAAGCCAATATGTATGCCCTGTATTTTATATTTCCGATACTGGGGCTCTATCTGGCTGCTTATATACTTGTGTGGCCCGAGCAGTTTACTTTTTCCAACTTGCGTGGCCTTGTAGCTGCACACAAAACATGGCTGTTGCTTTCTCCGGCTGTTATGCTGGTGGTTTTTGTCTTGGGTGCTATAGTGCACGAAATGCTGCATGGCTTTACCTGGGCCATCTATTGCAAGCACGGACTTAAATCGATAAAGTATGGTGTTTACTGGGCTATGCTAACTCCGTATTGCCACTGTAAAGAAGTGCTGCCGCTGCGCCCTTACATCCTGGGTGGCATCATGCCGGGCCTGGTAATGGGATTACTGCCTGCTATAGCTGGTTTAATGTTGGGTAATGCGCTGGTATTTCTCTTTGGGCTGTTTTTTTCTATGGCTGCCGGCGGTGATTTATTGGTGCTCTGGATGCTGCGACATCAGAAAAGGGAAGATCTGGTGCAGGACCACCCTGAAAAAATAGGCTGCTATGTGCTGGTGAAAGAATAATATAACATGAAAGACAATTTAGATAGTATCATATTTGATTTGGACGGCACTCTTTGGGACTCTACAGAGACCATTGCTGTTGCCTGGCAACAGGCCCTGGACCAACTAGGCATGAAAGACAGGGAAATGACAGCAGAAACAGTGCGTGGTCTGGCTGGAATGCCTTATGATGCCATTTACGATAAGCTATTCCCTGAATTGGAAGGGGAGGCGCGCGAAAAGCTGAAAGAGTTGTGTGCCAGGCTGGAAATGGAAGCCCTGAAAGAGCGAGGTGGTGTGCTCTATCCGGAAGTGAAAGAAACCCTGGATTATCTGAAAGGGAAGTATAAACTAGCTATTGTGAGCAACTGCCAGAGCGGTTACATCGAAACGTTTCTGAATTACCACAACCTGCACGCCTACTTTAACGACCATGAGTGCTACGGCAACAACGGCATCTCGAAAGGGGAAAATATACTGGAAGTAATCAGCAGAAACAACCTGCAGCAGGCGGTATACATCGGCGACACCACCGGCGACTACGAAGCCAGCCAGAAAGCGCAGGTTCCGTTTATACTTGCCGCCTATGGGTTTGGTACAGTAGATGCAGTAGTAGAAAGTATAGATAAATTCTCGGACCTGAATAAGCTATAGAATTCTTTCTAGACATGCAGCTTTTAAGCAACAGCGCATTCTCATAAAGCTAGCGCATATGCTCACCAACTTTTTTACCTTCTTAAAGTTGATCGTGGAGAATTGACTTTAAAAAAATAAAGTGCAGGTATTTGTTAAACACCTGCACTTTATAATATTACCGAAGTATAAAGTTACTCCAGAGGTATCAGTTTGTAAATAACTCCAGGTTTTTCTACGGCCACATACAAGTAGCCATCTGGCCCCATCTTCACTTCCCTTACACGTCCAATATTTTTCAGGAGCTTCTCTTCTTTTACAATTTTATTGCCGTCCATCTCCAGCCTGCTCAGAAATTGGAAGCGAAGAGAACCCACCATCAGGTCGTTTTCCCAGCCTTTGTAGCGGTTACTGTTTACAAATGCCATACCCGACGGACCAATAGACGGTACCCAATACCACAGCGGCTGCTCCATGCCCTCTTTTTGAGTAAGTTTCGTAAGCACCGTACCGTTGTAGTTGATGCCGTAAGAGATAACTGGCCAGCCGTAGTTTTTAGCCTTTTCAGAAATGTTTACCTCGTCGCCACCCTTCGGGCCGTGCTCGTGCGTCCAAAGCTTACCTGTTTCAGGGTGCAAGGCCATACCCTGGATATTGCGGTGGCCAAAAGAGTAAGTACTTTCTGCTCCGGCCTTGCCTGCAAAAGGATTATCAGCTGGAATGCCGCCATCGTCTTTTATGCGGTGCACTTTACCTGGGTAACGCTCCAGGCTTTGCGGGTTCTCATCGTGGTTGCCCCGGTCGCCAACCGATAAGTATAAATAGCCGTCTCGGTCGAACTCCAGGCGTGAGCCGTAGTGGTGGCGGGTGGTGCTGTAAGGCAATGCCTCAAATAATACCTTCTGGTTTGTAAGCTTATTGCCATCCAGCGTAGCACGCATCACAGCGGTAGTAGACAAAGTTTTGCCATCTTCCTGCTTAAAGGCAGAGTAGGAGAGGTAGAGGCTGTTGTTCTGTTTAAAATTCGGGTGCAGCTCTACATCTAGCAAACCGCCCTGCCCTTGTGCCAGTACCTCCGGTGCTCCGGAAATCTGCTGCAGCTGCTTCTCTTTTGTGAGGCGGTAAAGCGTACCGCTACGCTCAGTTATCAGCATATCGCCGTTAGGTAGAAAAGCCATACCCCATGGCACATCCAAGCCTGTTGCTACCGTATCCAACCTAAAACTTAACTTTTCAGATTTTTGAATGGGAGCCAATACTTTCTCTTCGCTAAAGTCGTATTGCTTTACCTCTTTAATGCCGTTCTGTATGTAAGCTACCAGGTTGTTTATCTCCTTATCTGTAAAGGCCTCGGCAAAAGCTGGCATGCCCTCATCCGGGTAACCATGTTTGATAGCCTTAAAAAGATCTTCTGATGAGCTGCCGTGCTTCCATTTACGGTCTGTGAAGGCTTCTAGCTCTTCGCCATGGCAGCCGGAGCAGTAGCCTATATAAGCCGCTTTTGCATTTTGAAGCTGCTCGCCTGCAGAGGCAAGCGCCTGTTCTGTTTGCGTATTTGGAGTTGCGGCAGTTGGTGTGCTTGGGGTGGAATTTGTGCAGCTGTATGCGCCGCAAAGTATAGCGGCTATAACTGGCAACAAGCCTGTTTTTCTAATCATAGGGTGTAAGTAAGGATAATGTAAAGCTTATTGGTTTGCTCTCTAAAAGCAAATATAGGCATACCTGTTTGAAATATCAGAGCGGAGTAATCGCATAAGTTTATACTTAGGCATTAGTGCCAGATGTGCATCAAAGGGCCGTCTACTCCAGCTATAGGATCGTGGGTAGGCAGTGGTACTTTGGCTATGTTTCTGACTTTTGCTGCCATGTCGTCTTTTTCAGTGCAGATGTCGTAGTTTTCCTGACCTTTTGGGTAGGCACCTACTATTTTAAAATCTGAGGAGGAGCTTAAGAGGCAGTGGCCGGTACCAGCTGGTAACACTACCACATCGCCGGCTTCTAGGTTAAATAATTCACCTGATGGCCCTCCAAGTATAACTTTTGCTGAGCCAGCGGCTACTCCCAACACCTCATGCGATTTGCTGTGGTAGTGGTGGTAATCAAACACGCCATTTATCCAGGTGCCGTGCCAGTTGTTCTGCTCAAACACCTGCTTAAACTTATCTGCTAACTTACTCTCGGCTGCCATAGCTTGCGG
Source organism: Pontibacter sp. H249 (assembly GCF_037892465.1). Taxonomy (NCBI): domain Bacteria; kingdom Pseudomonadati; phylum Bacteroidota; class Cytophagia; order Cytophagales; family Hymenobacteraceae; genus Pontibacter; species Pontibacter sp. H249. Next base: position 228,536 of record NZ_JBBKTR010000003.1, read on the forward strand.
GTAATAAAGCACAGGCAAAGTAGGGTTGTTGGGAATCTGCTGTCCTGGCTGTAGCTTGTGTTGGCTTACGTTCACTTTACTCATAGTATAAGATGTGTTGTTGTTTATACTTGTAGTGGGTAGAGGAGGTTTAGGTGTATTACTTCGTATTATTTCGCTATTTTGCAGAAGCCTGTACAGGTAAAAAATCATACTTTAACACCTATGCCAAAATTAAAACTATATCAGATAGATGCCTTCACCGAGAAGGTTTTTGGTGGCAATCCTGCTGCTGTTTGTGTACTTGATAAGTGGCTGGATGAAGCCGTTATGCAAAGTATAGCCACCGAAAACAACTTAGCAGAAACTGCTTTTGTAGTGCCCGTTGATGATGCTTATGAAATCAGGTGGTTTACGCCAACCGTAGAAGTAGACCTTTGCGGACATGCCACACTGGCAGCTGCTTATGTGCTATTTAAATACTACAACCATCCAACTGATAAGATTACACTGGAATCGCGTAACAGTGGACAATTAGCTGTTAGCAGAAACGGAGAAGAATTGACGCTCGATTTTCCGGTTGATTCGCTTTCCGAAATCGAAACGCCAGAGGTGTTAGTAGAGGCATTAGGCAAAGCACCGATAGCCGCTTTTAAAGGTAAAACAGATTTTATGCTCCTGTTTCCGGCGCATCAGGATATAGAGAAATTAAACCCGGACTTCAGGCTGATAGAAAGTGCAGGTGGCAGAGGAGTGATTGTTACAGCACCCGGAAACGAAGTAGATTTTGTATCACGGTTCTTCTGCCCGAATGTAGGTATAAACGAAGACCCGGTAACCGGATCTGCACATACTACGCTCACGCCTTACTGGAGTCAGCGATTGGGCAAAGCTATACTTACGGCTAAACAACTTTCCAAGCGGCAGGGCAATCTAACCTGCGAACTTGCCGGAGATCGGGTAAAGATTACGGGTAAGGCTGTAACTTATTTAACCGGAGAGATAGAAGTATAAAAGCAGAAGCGCCACCCGAGAGGTGGCGCTTCTGCTTCATCAAAACTTATTGTTTTTCTATTGCTTTAAATACGAGGTCTGTCAGAAACTCCTCTAGCTGGTTTTGTTTTCCATTGTTGATGTTGGTTAACGATGGCAGGTGCTGAGAGAAGAATATCTGGTAATGGGCACTTTCAGCTACCGTGGAAACCAGTGAGTCCGGGTACTTGTAATCTGGGTTTATCTCCCGGATAATGGCGGCAATTCGCCTGCAAAGGCGCTTGTAGCTCAGGAAAAACCCCTCCTGGTTATCTGCGTCCACGCCTTTGGTAAGGTATGCCTTTGCCGACTCTGCCACTACTATGCGCTGTAGTACTACTTCATCCACATGAGCAAAATCCAGGTCGTTCTCGATCTCACCCGATAAAATGTGGATGGCGATTTTTAACCTTTCCTCAGCAGACGGAATGTTGCTGGTAGCAAACACCAACTTGTACTCCAGCCAGTTCCAGTACCACGAGATCAGGTATACCAGCAGCGTGTGCTTGCTTTCGAAGTACCTGTAAATAGTAGCTTCTGTTGTCCCGATTCTCTCAGCAAGTTTCTTAAAAGTAAACGCCTCAAGGCCCAGTTCATCAATTAAAAGTATACCATGCTGGATAATCTGCTGCCCCTTTTCTGAGCTTTCAGGATCCTTCAGGTATACTTTCTCATCAACCGTTATCTTAATGTTTGCCAGCAAGCTCTTCATTGGCTGTTTCTCCCATGTTAAATGTATGGTCGTAGAACTCAACGGCACCTGCTTCTACATCATACATGCCTCCGATAATGCCGATTTCGTTCTGCTTTATCATTTCTCTAAGTATGCTGCTCTTTTCCTGGATCTCATCAAGCATACGATGCACATTGGTCTCAGCTACTTTTTCCACGAACTCAGCGTTAGAAGAATTCTTGGCTCCGTCGGTTTCAACGGCGTTAACAGATGGCTCTATCTTTTTAACTAATCCGGTCAGGTTGCCCATTTCTACGTGGTCGCAGGCACCTTTAATGGCTCCGCACTTTGTATGGCCAAGCACTACAATCAGTTTTGATCCGGCTACTTTACAGGCAAACTCCATGCTGCCCAGTATATCTTCGTTTACAATGTTGCCTGCAATTCTGGCACTGAAAATGTCGCCTAGGCCTTGGTCGAAGATAAGCTCCGCAGAGGTTCTGGAGTCGATGCAGCTCAGGATTATAGCAAATGGGTGCTGCCCCTCAGATGTTTCGTTTACCTGCTGTAACAGGTTGCGGTTTGCTTTTAAGTTGTTAACAAAACGCTTGTTACCTTCAACTAGTATTTCTATAGCTTTCTGTGGAGTAAGCTGCGACTGTGTTTCTTTGGTCTGAGTTCTCATTTGTTATAGTTTAGTTGTTTTATACTTCTGTTCTTTCCCTTATCACTTTTTCCTCCGGCAGCTCGTGTATGGTAAGCCGAATATTTTTGGTGTGGGCAGTTTCTTTAAAGTCTTCGATCAGCTCCCTTACGTCGTGGTCAATAACAGCTGATTTGGTATAATCTATCTCTAGTTCGGCGCCTTCTGGCACTCTTCTAAGGGTTCTGAGAATATTACCTTTGTTCAGGAAGGTTACTTCTTCGGCAAGCACCATATGGTATTTGTCTTTTCCTTCGCGGGTTTTCTCCTTTTGCATGAAATGAGATACTTGGTAGCTATTCTTAAGTATAAAGAAGATAGCTACAGCCATGCCTATACCGATACCAGTTAACAGGTCGGTGAACACGATAGCCAGAATGGTTACTACGAATGGCAAAAACTGCATCATGCCGTTGCGGTACATACTCTTAAACAGCTCGGGCTTGGCTAGTTTATATCCTACCATTAAAAGTATGGCTGCAAGGCTAGCCAGCGGAATCATGTTCAGGATGTTTGGTATGGCAATTACGCAGACCAGAATAAGTATACCATGAATAAAAGCGGAAAGCTTGGTGCGACCACCGGATTGGATGTTAGCCGAACTACGAACGATTACTTGTGTAATTGGCAAACCACCGATTAAGCCAGATATAATGTTACCTATACCCTGTGCCTTTAGCTCACGGTTTGCAGGGCTTATGCGCTTGTAAGGGTCAAGTTTATCGGTTGCCTCCAGGCAAAGAAGCGTCTCAAGGCTGGCAACCACAGCAAGTGTACCTGCCAAGAAAATAACTTCGTAACTGAAAATTCGGCTAAAATCCGGCGCAGTAAACTGGGTTATAAATCCGCCAATACTATCGGCTACAGGTAGGGTTACCAGGTGGTTATCGCGAAGTACAAGCTGCGGGAAAGCATTCTGGAATACGATGTTCAGGCCAATACCCAGCAGTACTACCACCAGTGGGCCCTGTATAAGCTGAAATACTTTACCCTTTTTAACCAGCACCTGATCCCATAAAATAAGGATAGCCAGAGAAAGTACACTAATGATCAGCGCGGCAGGTGTAATGTAATTCAGCATGTTAAAGATGGCAGAGAATGTAGTGCCGCCCTGTGGCTCTATAAAATGCATGCTACCTTCAAAGTTCTCATCGTAGCCGAAGGCATGCGGGATTTGCTTCAGGATAATAATTACACCGATACCAGCCAGCATACCTTTAATAACTGAGGTAGGGAAGTAGTAGCCAATGTTACCAGCCTTTAAAAAGCCTAGTGCCAACTGTATTACACCAGCCAGAACCACTGCCGAAAGAAATACCTCAAAGCTGCCTAGATCCTGAATTGCGTGAAGCACAATTACAGCCAGACCTGCCGCCGGGCCACTAACGCCTAACTGCGAGCCACTGATCAGCGAGACTACAATACCGCCTACAATACCCGCTATAATTCCAGAAAAAAGTGGGGCACCAGATGCCATTGCAATACCCAAGCAAAGCGGCACTGCAACCAGGAATACGACAAGTCCTGCTGGTAAATCGTTTTTGATTTCTTTAATGCTGATCATAGATTCATGTTAAGAGTAATATTCCTTTTAACAATAGTAATACTATAGTGTTCCAAAGTAGAGCATATTTTTTGTAATCTACAACTATTCATTAGTTAAAGTAAACGGGCATTTAGAAGAAAAGTGCTATAGTAACAGGTACAGTAAGTATTTTGTTAGTGTAATTATGGAATAAAAAAAGCCACCTGATGAGGTGGCTTTTATACTTTATAGTTATTCCTTTTACAGAGGCAGTTTTACATCTTGCATTAGCCTTCCTACAGGATACATGTTGTGTGTAAACTCGTAGTGCGGTGTGTTACGGTACACAAAGTCTAGCTGGGCACGTGCGCTTTTTGCGAACTGTGGGTCCTGCTTCTTACGTTCATCAAGGCGTTTGCGCAGCTCCGGGTCTTTTTTCAAGTACTCTGCTGCCAGGTCTTCAAATACGTAGCTAGAGAAGTACTCTTTTTGCATCAGGATGGAATCGAAGAAGTTCCAGGCAAAGTATGAGTCTACGGCCTGTGGCTCCAGGGTTTCAACTAAAAAGCGGTTAGTCGGCTGGTTTAAGTAAATAACATAGTCGCCTTGCAGAAACTGACGCTGCATGGTGCGCTTTTCCACTTTTACATCGCTGTGCAGGTAGTGACCCTCGTAGGCACGCTGTCCGGTTTTGTAGTCGGTAATATAGTAAGCTTCTACCTGTAGCGTAGTGTCACGCTTTAGTTGCTTCATTTCTACTTTATCGGTTTTGAGGTGATCAATTACTTCGCGCCAGGCAAAAGGTATAATGTAAGCAACAGGTTTTTGTACAGAGGCAGTTGGTTTAAACTCATTGTAATAGTTCAGTTTGGTGTTGTACGGCGCCTTCTGGTCGTAATACAGGCGTTCCAGACCGCTAACCTCGCTTGGTTTATACTGTGCGGCATAGCCCAAGAAAGGAATCTGTTCCACTTTTGTAGTATCCAGTTGCCAGTTCAGGTGAAAGTTCTGCTGCGTGAGCGTTTCCTGCTTTGCTTTGGCTCTTAACTTGCCAATTTCATCTGCGTCGCGGTGTACAGTCTCAATCATGTTCTCCATCAGCTTATAAGTTGCCTGCACGCGCTGATTAAAGGGCTTTAGCATGTGAGTTTCCGGTACAAAACCAATAGTGTTGTACAGCGCAGTATAACCAGTGGCATAGCGTGGCGTTTCCATAAATCCAGTAATGCCTTTCTCTGGGGTTTCGCCAATGGTATTCATGTATGGCACCATCGGGAATTTGTCTTTCTGCATACCCTCGTACAGCGTTGGCAACATCTTTTGCTTTAGGTACCCAGCCAAGGTTGGGTTAAGCTTGTTGTGCTGTGTAGCGATCAGTGTCATCACGTGCTGGTAATCGGCTCCGTTAGAAGTATGGTTATCCATAAACACATCAGGGTCCCAGTCGCGGAAAATCAGGTGGAACAGCTCTGCATTGCGGGAGTCTGTTTTGATGTAATCGCGGTTAAGGTCGAGATTGCGGGCATTACCTCTGAAACCGTATTCTTCGGGTCCGTTCTGGTTTGTACGAGTGTGGCTGTTGCGGTTAAGCGAGCCACCAATGTTGTATACTGGTATGATGGCTAGTACCACATTATCCAACTGCTTGCGCTTCTTCTTATCCTGCAGGTAGTCGCGCACCAGCAGCATCGTAGCATCTATACCTTCCGGCTCTCCGGGGTGTATACCATTCTGAATAAGCAGCACGCGCTTGTTTTTTTGCCTGATGGAAGCTGGATCAAAACCCTTGTCTGTAGATACAACCACCAGGTGTAGCAGCCTGCCGGAGTCGGTGTAGCCGTAAGGCACCATCTTTACCTCGTCGTAAACCTTGTCGAGGGTGCGGTACCAGTCGATGGCCTCTTCGTAGGTGGCAGTCTGGTTGCCGTTGCCTTTTTCGTAGGGTGTTTTAAGGTCGGGGTTGCCTTGCGCCGGTGATCCTGTGCTCAGTAATGCCGCCAGTAGTAGGGTAGTTAGCATGTTTTAATTTAGGTGTTGGTAATGAGATTGTAATGTTAATTATTTCTGAGTAGAAATGGTAATGGAATCAGGATTTGCAGGGCTTTGATAGAAGACCATGTATCTCGGTTAGGTAAGTGCCAAAGCCAGGGGTAAAATAATGGGCAAGTAAGGCTGAGGAATTAAACCAACTTGATATGGTGATAAATTTTAAAGTGCAAACACAAAAAAAGCCTCAGCTTAACGTTAAGGCTTAAAAAAATCATATAACCAATAGTAGCTAACTGTAAACTCTTCTGCTCTTTTTGTCCGGGAAAAGGACTTTATCCAGGCTATACTTACCCGGACCGATAAAGAAAAGGGAAATGAAAAGTATGGCTGCTTCCAGGGCATGAGAATATCCCCCAAAACCATCGCCGGCAGTTATGTGCTTGGTTGTAGCTACTAGCATTGTTATAAACAAGAGCACACATACAGGCCGATAAAATAAACCTAACATGAGCAATAAACCACCTACTGTTTCGGCGAAGGCAGCCATAAATCCCCAGAAAACAGGCAAAAAATCCGCTCCGAACAAAGCCATACTTTTGCCGATCATCTCCCAACGTTCTGGCCCTCCAGCCAACTTAGGCCACCCGTGTAGTATGAACATAAATCCAATACCGACGCGCAGTAGCAGCAAACCGAAATTTTTATAAGAATAGCGTGATCGTAGAATTGCCATGAGAGCAATAATACAAATTCACCTTAAATATCACAACTTTCTAATATATTAAAATGCGCTTTACCAGTGTATTGGCCGGAACAGTTTCGGGTGTGTAGCTGGCAATACGGTTCTGAGGCAGCTCTGATGTGTCCAGCACAAAAGACATACCTGCTGTGTTAGACACTGCTACAAAGCCTCCGTCGGCTAATGTTACTGTACTAATGGGGTGCTGCTGTTGAACCTCACTGTATTTGGAACCAATGCCTATGCCTCTCGTCGTTTTAAACTCCGGGTGCATTACATTGATGCGCCATATATTGCAATTAGCTGTGCAGTTTTGCTCTATTAGTATACCCTTATCTTGGTTCTGTGGCTTTAGCAAGTAAGCTGTTGATTGGTTGCCTTCTTGCATAAGTGTGGTGTCGGTAATAGTATAGCCAGCTGGTATTTGGTTAAGCAAGCTGTCGATGGGTGCGCCTATTTCCAGTTCACCAACACGGTTTTCCTGAATTACAAAGGAGGCAGGGTCAGGGTTAATTGTATTTTGAGTGGTTTCTGTCATTGGGCCTACACTAGATTCGCCTACTTCGTCTTCTACATTTTCTTCTCGCTGCGAAAGGCAAGCGGCCATCCCAACACCTAAAAGTATTGCGTAAATTATATTTCTGATCATTATCATTTGCTTTATTTTATTGTTTAACCTTGATGCGCTATGCTAGGTTGTCGTATATTAGCACGAAATAAACATTCGTTTATTTTATTATACATCAACTAAAAATAGTAGTATGGCCAGACCTGTAATTTTAGTTTCGAACGACGACGGTATAACTGCACCCGGTATAAGAACGCTTGTAGAGGTTGCAATGGAAATAGGAGAAGTGATTGTTGTTGCTCCGGATGGACCGCAATCTGGTATGGGCCACGCCATTACAATCGGTAACACCCTCCGTTTAGATAAATCTATCGCTTTTGATGATCTTGACATAGAAGCCTACGAATGCTCCGGCACGCCAGCCGACTGCGTTAAATTAGCCAAGCATCATGTATTAAAAGATCGTAATCCGGATCTGGTGGTGAGTGGTATTAACCATGGCTCCAACTCAAGTATAAGTGTGCTGTACTCGGGCACCATGTCGGCGGCAATAGAGGCAGCTATAGAAGGGCTTCCTGCTATCGGCTTCTCGCTGTGCGACTATGGCCACGAAGCTGATTTCTCTCATACCAGGCCTTTTGTAAAGCAGATTATTGAGCAGGCACTGAAGCACCGTATACCAGACAATACAGCGCTAAATGTAAACTTACCGAAGAAAAGTGAAGAGGCTATAAAAGGTATAAAAGTATGCCGCCAGGCACGCGCTAAATGGCAGGAGGAGTTTGATGAACGCCTTGATCCCCGTAACCGCAAATACTATTGGATGACAGGCAGCTTCGTAAACTTTGATAAAGGAGAGGATACTGATGAGTGGGCGCTGGTTAACAATTACATTTCAGTAGTGCCTTGCCAGTTCGACATGACTGCTCACCATGCCATTGGCATACTTAACGAAGATTGGCAGTTTTAAAGTATAATACAGAAGTATATTGAAAGAGCCGTGGTTATATCAGCCACGGCTCTTTTAGCTATTACTACTTATCGCTATACTTGATAGGGCTGCATTGCGCAAAACCTTCATCAGCGGAGAGTGTAAACCTATTTTGTTGCACAAAGAGGTTCAGGAGGCGTTTAAATTCCTTCTCCTTTCCTTCTGCTAATTGGCCTGGCGGGAAATTGTATAGAAAGTAATCTACTTCACCCTCGGAGCTGAAGTAGATCCTGTTGAAGCACATAGTTTCCTTTTCCCAGTTAAAACTGTGGTTTTTTAGGAATGTGCCAAGTTCTCTCATAAATCTACGATAGGCTATTATCAGGCTTTCTTGCTCTTCCGGTGTTTTAAAAACAGCCAACTCCAACTCAGAATGTACTGCACTCTTATAGAGGCTATCTAACCGCTGAAAAGGAATTCCAAGCTTTTCTGCTTGCTCAAAAGTCATAGCTCTATCCTGACCAGTTGCAGTAAAGGCACACGTTACTACTAGTGTTAGCCATAGAATCATTAAATTCTTCATTTCTTGAGACGCTTGAAAGAGTAGATTCAAATTTACTTATACCTTGTTACCACTACATCGGGCTTCACATCTGATGCTGCTTCAGGCTTTTTCGTGCCGTCGTTTGTTACAAAGCGGAAGGTAAGGCTTTTAGTTACTGAAACAGGCTGACCATCTACCTTACCTGGAGTCCATTTATCTTCCATCAGTTTAAAAACTCTCCTTAGCTCTTCAAAAAGCAGAAACTCATCTTCTTTGCTTATGTTCTGACCAACTATCATTAGTGGTGCTAGCAAAGAGCCATCTTCTCTTATTACAATGTTGGTTTTAAAATCTCCCTCAAAAGTCATGTCTTTTGGGTAGCGGAGGTTCTTTGCCAGAAACTTATTTAACGGACCTCCCTGAAGTGTCGGTTTAACATCAACCTCGTCTGATGTGTAAAAAGGTTTGGTATACTTTGTCATACTTGGCGCTGGTAATGCCTGTTCGGTTGCTTTGGCAGTTGCACCTAAAAATTGTACCGGCATTATAATCTCTGATGGCATAGGAGCTCCGTTTTTAAGCGCTGGCTCCCAGTTGCCGGAGGTGGCTTTTACTGCTGCAACAGCTGCCTCTGACAACTTTGCAAGTATGGCTTTATTTTGTAGGCTAAAGGTAGAGGCATCCATATAGTCAAGATCAGAGTCTGGCCCTACGGTTTTCTTTAGTTTGGTACCATCCAGCCTGATATTGGACACATTACCTTCTTTATCAACGTAAAACTTAATATTAACCCGTGCATTCAGGTTTTCCTGCTTCGCTTCGGCTGGCAATGTCAGGTGATTGCTCATGGCTTTTAGCATAGCATCCTGGCCGCCTTTATATTTAGGCATCTGATTAGCTACAGCAGCAGTTGACGCTCTTTCAGATTCGCTAAGTGCAAACCTGATTGGCAATGTATACTTTACCCGAACCGGCTTGTCATTCTGCATGCCAGCTGTCCATTTGCCGCTCATAAGCTGTACTACACGAATGGCTTCTTCATCGGTGCCCTTGCCTAGCTTCTTTAATGGCTGTACCCCTGTTATAGTACCGTCTGTCTCTACAACAAAGCTAACTACAACCAGGCCTTCCAAGCCGAAGTTACGAGCCTCAGCAGGATATTTAATGTTACTGCCAAGAAACTCCAGCAAGGCTTTATCACCACCCTGGAATTTAGGCATCTGCTCTACATACGCAAAAGGCTCCTTTTTACTTTGAGCCAGGGCAGCAGGTGCCGATGCTACGGCAAAGCTTATTAAGGCTGCTGCGGTTAGTCTGGTAAGTGTTTTATTTAGTTTCATGGTTTGTTTGTTTATAGTTTGGTAAAGGCAATACAATTCTGGTTCGGCTTTTTAAGGGCCGAAAATGGTAAGCGGTTTATTAAAAAGTATACTTAATTAATTTTTGATAGCAAAACGTACCGGCATAGTATAGCGCACTGGTACAGCTTTTCCATTCTGTATTCCTGGGTACCAGCTGCCATTCATACTTTCTACTACACGTAAGGCCTCGGCGTCTGTACTTTCATCTAATGATTTTAATACCTGAAAATCAGACAAGGAACCGTCACGGTCTACTACAAAGCTAATCACTACTAATCCTTCAGTGCCGGCATCCTGAGAAGCTTTTGGGTAGCGGATATTTTTAGCAAGGTATTTCAACATTTCCCGCTCACCACCTTTAAATCTAGGCATCCGCTCTACGTAATTAAAGGGTTTTTCAGTGTCTGTATCCATACTTTGAGCTGCTTCTGCTCGATTATCGACTGGTAGCGGGTTTTTAGCTGTAGGCTTGCGTATGTCGGCTTGCGCGGTTACAGGTTTGTCTGTAGATATGGCTGATTTAGCTTTTTCAGCTGGCGCTGGATTTTCCTTTTGTGTTAGTTGGTCTATTAAGGTGGCCTGCGCCTCTACCTGTTGTGCCGAGAAAATAAATGTTAAGCCTGCAACAAGCGGCAGTGCCAGCAGTGGCCGTACCCAACCTGGTTTGTTGTTTTGCTGTAGCATTTGCAGGCGCTTTAATACCTGTGGCTTTTGGAAGTAGTTTCCCACCGGCAATCCCATGTTCAGAAGCGCTTCTTTCGAAAGTAAAGCACTATAACTGTGTAGCTGGAATGTATGCGTTACACGGGCATCGGCTTGATACTCATGCACGTCCCTTAACTCTTGTTTTAAGAGCCAGATAACAGGGTTTGCCCAAAGTATAGCCGTTAGCAATTCATAGTATAGTACATCCCAGGTGTGCCGTAATTTTATGTGTGCCAGCTCATGGGCCATCACCTGCTCTTGGTCAGCTTTGCTAAGATGCGTGTGTTTACCCAAGAATATACTATTACCAAAGGCAAAGGTGGATAATTGCTCCGGGAGTTGGTATACTTTAACTCCGTGCTGCTTAAATTGAGCCGGTGCTGCCTCTGATTTTACTATTTGTAGCTGCCAAAGCTGCTTTGCCAGTTTAAAAAACATTAGCAGTACACCAAATGCATAAGCAAGTGAAACGTAAAGGGCAGGAGAGATGGTACTTGCTTTACTGGCCTTACCTGTGCCATAAGCTGTAACTGTAACCTCTGTAAGTTGTATAGCCTGTAAAGCCTCGCCGATAGCGTTTTCCGGAGCCAGGGCAACAGGCCATTTTAACAAAGGTAGTGCCAGCGCTATTACAGGTGCCAAAAGTATGTATAGCCTATTAAATACAAAGCTGTTTTGATTGCGCAGAAGGGCGTAGTAGAAAAGGTAAAGCACCAGCAGTACTATGACCGATTTTAAAATGTAGCTAATTGTTAGTTCCATCTTTATCCTCCTTCTTATCGGTGTTTATGTCTTTTCGTACGTGCTGCATTAGCTGGTCAAGTTCCTGCACATTCAGGTTGTTGTCTTTGGCAAAAAAAGAAACCAGCTTTTCGAAAGAACCTCCAAAGTAACCGGACATAAAGCTTTTCAGGAAATCGCTTTTATACTTGTCCTGCGGCACAAGCGGGAAATACTGGTGTGATTTACCGAAGGCCTCATGACCTACAAAGCCTTTGGTTTCTAAAATGCGGACAATGGTAGAAACTGTATTATAGGCTGGTTTGGGTTCTGGCAACTGCTCCAGTATATCGCGTACAAAAGCCCGTTCTAATTTCCACAACACTTGCATTATCTCTTCTTCCGCTCTTGTTAACTCTTTCATAGTATGGTTATTAAATTGGTAATACCAATATAAAACTAAATACTTAGTATTAAAACTAAAAGTTTAGTTTATTTTGATGATTAATAAAAAAAGCGCCTCCCAATTACTGGGAGGCGCTTTTTTTATTTAGTAAAACTATGGATTAGTATCCAGGGTTTTGAGGAGCCAGATTAGGATTTACCTCAATCTGCTGCAGTGGAATTGGCCACAGGTTACGGAACGCCTCTTCATCGCAGAAACCTAGCACTTCGCAAGTAAGGTTGTAGCGTTTCAGGTCCGTAAAGCGAAGGCCTTCGCCTATAAACTCTAAACGGCGCTGCTCCAAAATTTCTGTAAGAGCCTGAGCATTTGTTAATACAAGGAGTGGATCAAGATTAACTCTTTCTCTAATTTCGTTAATATCAGAGATAACTTGAGGAGCCGCTGGTAAAGCTGCTGCACCTTGTCTTGCTCTTGCTTCTGCACGTATCAGGTACATTTCAGCTAAACGGATGATAATCACGTTATCAGCATTGTTAGCGATGTCCTCATACTTTAAAAGTCTACGGCGTGAGCTCTGAATACGTGTAGTGGCTTCAAAACGCTCGTCGCCATTCTCTGCAGATGCCTCTAATGCAGCATAAGCATCAGCTCTTAAGTAAAACTTTTGTCCCGCAGAAGTCGGATCAGATGCTGTGCCTAAGCTATTTGCATCATTCAGTGTAAAATCCAGTTCGAAGATAGACTCTACATTAGAAATACCTTCGTTTGTGTACAGGTCACCGAAGTTATTTACTAAAGCGAATGCATCGCTCTCAATAACTTGATCTGCTTTTGCTTCAGCCTGTGCATTGTTGCCACGCTGTAGCTGTACACGCGCCTGTAGCGCAGCTGCTGCTAAACCAGATGCACGTCTTGGGTCTCTTCTAGCAGTTGTGCCAAGTAAAGACTCTGCCTGCTGCAGGTCAGCGATAACGTTATCATAAACCTGGCTAACCGGCGTTTTACCCAACACCTGTATTTCTTCTATAGTAGTAGTTGGCGTTGTAATATAAGGGATATCACCAAAAACCTTTACTAAGTCAAAATGAACCAGTCCTCTGATGAAGAGCATTTCGCCTTTAATCTGGTTACGCTGCTCATCAGTAATGTTTGTTAAACGATCAGCATCGCGGATTACAATGTTAGCGCGGTTAATAGCGCTATACATGGTTGCCCAAGTACTGGAAAGCTGAAGGTTAGATGCATTGATACGGCGTGCAGACACTTCACGATCTGTTGTAAAAGTACCTGTATGTGCTAAGTTATCTGCATAAACATCCTGATACAGCAGGTAGCGAAAACCATAATAGTTGTCAGACTGCATGATACTGTATGTACCAAGGGCAGAACGGTTAAGGGTAGTGAAGTCAATTACAGCGCCTTCTGCCTCAATGGCTGTAGTTGGCTCTACGTCAAGCACGTCGTCGCAGGCAGTAAATGAGCCCATGCTTAGTGCTGCTAATAATATAATCGAATATTTTTTCATGATTGCTTTTCCTTTTGTTCGTTAGAAACCTACGTTAACACCAAAAGTGATTGTGCGAGTCTGCGGGAAAGTATAGAAGTCAACACCTAAAGTAGTGTTTGATGTACCGGCAAAGTTAACTTCTGGGTCAAAACCTGGGTAATCTGTAAAGGTAAATAGGTTCTGAGCTTGTGCATATACACGCAGGCTTCTCATTTTCAGGCGCTCTGTAACAGATGTTGGTAGCGAGTAACCAAGAATCACGTTCTTAACACGCAGGTAAGAGCCATCGTAGATAAATCTTGAAGAGTTGCTACGGTTGTTGTTGTTCAGGTCGTCTACAGTAGCACGTGGAATGTCTGTAATGTCACCTTCCTGCTGCCAACGGTCTCTAACCAATGAAAGCATGTTGTCGTCCAGGAAGTCGTTGCCAAGGTGCTGCTGGTACTGGTGTGCAGGGTTGGCAATGTCATTGCCTTGAGAGAACTGCAGGAAGATGTTCAGATCAAAGCCTTTGTAGCGGAAGTTATTTGTTAAACCACCAACAAACTTAGGCTGTGCGCTGCCAATAATGGTCAGGTCATCATCTGTAATTGTACCGTCGTTGTTCACGTCAACAAATCTGACATCACCGGCCTGTGTACCTTGTGCTGCAATGGTGCTTGGAATCTCGTCAGTTGTGCTATACACCCCATCAGATTTGAAGCCATAGAAAGTACCGATAGGCTCGCCTTCGCGCAGTACCAGTGAGTTACCACCGAAACCGTAGAAAATGTCCTGACCTTCGTACAGTTCCAGCACTTTGTTTCTGTTAAACGCGATGTTGAAGTCTGTTGTCCAGTTAAAACCATTGTCTCTGTTATCGATGTTTACAGTGTTAATAGCTAATTCAAAACCTTTGTTCTCTACTGAGCCAATGTTAGACTGGTAGCCACCATATCCAATTTGAGTAGGTGTTGGACGGAAGAACAATAGATCATTTGTCTTTTTGATGTAATAGTCAGCAGCAATGTTTAAACGGTTATTGAAGAAACCTAAATCGGCACCTACGTTAAACTGCTGTGTTTCTTCCCACTTCAAGTCAGGGTTAGGGATCTGAGTTGGTCCGATACCGGGCTGATCCTGATAGTTAGAACCTACATACAAAGCTTGGTATGCAAAATCAGGAATACCTTGGTTACCTGTAATACCATAAGAAGCACGTAGCTTCAGTTCACTCATGAAATCAAGGCCAGACATAAAGTCCTCTTCAATAACTCTCCAACCAGCTGAAACTGATGGGAAGTAACCAAAGCGGTTTTCCTCACCAAAACGAGTAGAACCGTCGGCACGGAAGTTGATACCTAGTAAGTATCTGTCTTGGAAGTTATAGTTAACACGGCCAAAGTATGAGAGCAACGCGTTATCTACTACTGCGTTAGAACCTGAGTTTACGCGCGCAGCACTAGCTACATAACGGAAACGCTCACCAGGGAAACCAACACCTGTTACGAAAGCAGACTTTCTTCTGTCCTGCTCAGTACTTGCGCCAATTACACCTGAAATGCTGTGCACATCGTTGAAAGTTTTGTTGTAGCTGGCTGTAGTCTCTAGCAAAAGCTTGGTTACTGTAGCAGTTGCATTTGTGGCAGAACCACCTACCGATGTAGCAGAAGAGCCTGGATAATTAGTAGGAGTATAACGGCGCTCATCAACGTTAAGAGCGTCAATACCACCCTTCACCTGAATATCCAATCCTGGAAGAACTGTATAACGTGCAAATGCATTACCGATAGCACGAAGGTTCTGAGTTATATCGTCGTTTTCGGTGCCTTCTGCTACAGGGTTAGTGTAGAAGTAGTTAGGGCGTGTATACTCTTTTGTTGTCTCGTCGTAGTAAATTGGGAAGATTGGAGATGCAGCCAAAGAGTTTGCAAACGGACCATAAAGTGTGTTATCACTTACAATACGGTTGTTGTCTGAGCGGCTAAGTTGTACACTTGTACCAATCGTAAATTTATCTGAAGCCTGGTGGTCCAGGTTAAGACGAGAAGAATAACGCTCGTAACGGCTACCGATTACGATACCTTTTTGATCAAAATAGCTACCAGACAGATAGTATCTTGTTTTTGCATCGCCACCGCTTAAAGAGACTTCATAGTTGCTGATACCAGCATCTCTGGTTACGGCATCAATCCAGTCTGTATCTGTTGGCTCGAAGTCAACGCCTCCGTAATAAAAGTCTAAGAAGTCATTAAATGTGGCATCAGCTGGCAAATAACCATCATTCTTATAAGCCTCTAGCATAATTTCGCTATACTCATTAGCATTCAAGAAATCAGGCTTTTTCCACATGCTCTGGGTACCAGTGTATGCGTTAAAGTTGATTTGTGTTTTGCGTGCAGAACCACGTTTTGTAGTAATAAGAACAACACCGTTAGCTGCACGTGAACCGTAAATAGCTGCCGCTGAAGCATCTTTCAAAACGTCGATAGACTCGATGTCGTTCGGGTTCAGGTCAGAGATAGCGTTTACAGACTGGCCACCATAACCTAACTGAGAATAGTCACCTGAAGTAAGCGGAACGCCGTCAACTACATACAGTGGTTGGTTGCTGGCAGAAATTGATGATGAACCACGCACACGTACGCTGATGCCACCACCTGGCGTACCAGAGTTCTGAGAAATCTGTACACCGGCTGCACGACCTTGCAGAGCTTGGTCAACACCAACTACTGGTAAGTTTTGAATTGTTTCTGAAGTTACTTTGGATGTCGCGCCTGTTACCTCGCGGCGATCCTGTGTACCGTAACCAACTACAACAACTTCCTGCAACAGTTTCTGGTCAGCTTCAAGTGCTACGTTAATTGTAGATCTTCCACTTACAGGAACCTCCTGCGTTGTCATTCCAATAAAACGGAAAACCAATGTTGCGTTTGGTTGTACATTTAATCGGTAATCACCGTCGACGCCGGTAGTAATACCATTGGTAGTGCCTTTCTCAAGAACAGTAACGCCAGGCAAAGCTTGTCCGTTAGCTGCTGAGGTTACCCTACCCGTAACTGTTTGAGCCTGTGCCCATGCGCCGTTAACCAGCACAAAGATCAGCAGAAAGCTCAATAGTAAACCTTTCTTCATGTGTTTGTGAATTTTGGTGGATAAATGGATAAAAAAATACAACTGAGAGTTGTTATTTCTCAAAGAATAACTGCAATATAGCTATTTTGTAATACAGCTGCTGCATCTTTTGAGACTAATATATAATAAACGTGATAATGGAATGTTTAAAAAGAAGAGAAATATTTTAACATCTGCAAAGAGCCGATCGAATTTAGCTAGTATAAAATTTGCTAACATAAAGCGTACATAAGGGTTATCCTTTATACTAAAAAATTAAGTTAAAGTTGCAGTGTGTGGGTGTTAAAAGCATGTTTTTTTAATGTAATCTTAATTTAGTGTACACTAATTTAATTTAACCTACTGCTGGAACAGTGTAACAGAGAGATAGCCATGACCTTCGTCCAAGGTTTTGTGCCAGCCCATCTGCTCCAGTTCCTTCCTGATAAAATTGTTTAATAATCCGTGTGCAACAAGAACTGTAGTTTGGTTTAAGTGTGCATCAGTGGCTAAGGTTTCAGCGCATTGCCGTGCACGATGCTTTGCCTCTTTAAATGTTTCGATGTCTCTGTTGTTAAAGCCCATGAACCATAGAACCCGTGCACTCACCAGCCACAATTTGATGGGCAGCTTTATGAGTGGCAGTGAGAAAATCCTACGTTCAAATTCCCGGAAAACGTTGTCAACTTTAAGCTGTACTTTATCGCCAAAAATAGCCTTAGCTGTGAGCTGTGAGCGCGGGAGTGTGCTACAATATACTGTGTCAACATCGTTATAGGGCAGGGTTTCATGCTCCAGTATAAAGTTTTCAACGGCAGCAGCATCGTAATCTGTAATATACTGCTTCGCGGCAGCATTGCTGAAGAACCCACTTTTAGGCAGATCAGGGCGCGCGTGCCTGATTAGGAAAATGCGCTTTGGTAGTGCAGACTTATTTATAGAAGCTTCCACATGAAACAGGTAAAAAGTTTGAACACTTTATACGTATACTTTTACCGGTTTTAGTTACTTGATTTGCTGTGCAAGAAGATCTTTGAAGAAAGTATACTTTATATTTTTCCACTCAGGCCTAAGAATGCTGTAGTAGATGGTGTCGCGGCGGCGACCATCATGCATTAAAGTATGGCTGCGCAAAACACCCTCTTCAGTTGCACCTATTTTTAGCATCGCCTTTCTGGAGCGCATATTTAATACATCGGTTTTCAGCTCCACTCTTTCATACTTAAGTTTTTCGAAAGCGTACTGCAGCAGCAGAAATTTGCAATGCCTGTTCAGGCCGGTTCCTTTGTAATCTTTGCCTAGCCAGGTCCAGCCAATTTCCAGGCGTTTATCATTATCAGAGACATTGCCGTAACTGGTGCTGCCGGCTATTTTGCCACTGGCTTTGTTAACGATTATTAAAGTATAACGTGTACCTGTTTTGTAGCCCAGTTCTGCTGTTTTTTGCCAAGCCTCAAATTCCTGTTGAGTACTAACCTTAGTAGGCATCAGGCGCCAGGTATCTTCATCAAATATGATTTCGTGTAATTGCGGTGCGTCAGAAGGATGGAATTTACGGAGCAACACATGGCTGTTTTCTAGTACAATATCAGTAGTGAAATTCATAGTATATGCGATCTGGGTTATGTTGCAAATGTAAATATTTAGAACCTAGAAAATCAGTTGTACTTAGTGTAATGTTTGAGCCTGTTTGACCTTTATTTTCCATTTTAAGACACATCATAGTCTGAGTTAAATTAATAATTAGTAGAGATTTATTTAGTAGATCTGCAGCATCAACAACCCCATTTATAACTCCTACGTTGTACTTAATCAAGTATGATATAAAGTAGATTAATATTATAAATAATAGTAAAATTTTGCTTAAATGTGCAGCAACTGGAGGGGAAAAAAGCAGTAGTAAGCGGCGGCGGCTCAGGTATCGGGCAGGCTATTGTGAACAAGCTTGCAGCCTGCCAGATTAGCACCGCTATTGCTGACTTATACATACCTCCTGACCTACCATCCAACACGCACCCTTTTATCTGCGATGTAACAACAGCACCCAACATAAATGCACTCTATGCGGGAGTGCAGGAAAAGCTAGGTACACCCACTATACTTATTTGCAGCGCCGGCCGTGGAATACACGAAAAGCTAACAGAAGGCGACCCTGAAAAATGGCAACAGATAATCAACATTAACCTGATGGGCACTTTGCGTATGATTCGTGCTTTTGTGCCAGCCATGATGCAGGCTGGAGAAGGGGATGTCATATTAATTTCCTCGGTGGCTGCCGGTAAGAGCTTTGAGTATGGTGGCGTATATGCCGCTACAAAAACTGCATTGGAGGTTATCGCCGAAACCTTAAGGTTAGAGGTGATGCCGAAAGTACGGGTAACAATAGTGGCACCAGGTGTGACCGATACAGCTTTTTTTAAGAACACTGTTTCAGGATTTCATGCGGCAGAAGACATTGGCTATGGTGCGCTTTCTGCCGAGGCTGTCGCAGATGCTGTAATTTATGCTTTAAAGCAACCGCACCATGTGTCGGTAAACAATGTAACCATAAGGCCTACAACCCAGCCTTTTTAACTATAGAAAACAAACAGCTTAATTATGGAGAACAGAGTTTTGATCACAGGCGGAGCCGGCTTCATCGGCTCTCATCTAGCAGACGAATTAATTAAGCAGGGATACAGTGTCAGGGCATTTGACAACCTGAGTGAGCAGGTGCATGGGAAAGATTGTATCCGGCCAGAGTACCTGAACCCGGAGGTGGAGTTAATGATAGGTGATGTACGCAACGCAGAAGCTGTGACCCGAGCTCTGGAAGGAGTAGATTATGTGTTTCACCTGGCGGCCATGGTTGGAGTTGGGCAGAGCATGTATGAAATACGAGAGTATACTGACGTGAACAACATGGGTACAGCGGTTCTGTTGGAGGCCTTGATCAAAAACCCCGTGAAAAAACTGGTGTTAGCCAGCAGCATGAGCATCTACGGCGAAGGTCTGTACCAGACACCTGAGGGTGAACTTGCTAGTGTTCCAGAGCGCGGGCTGGAGCAATTAAAGGCTGCGGATTGGGAATTGTACAACGAGCAGGGGCAAAAACTACAGCCAGTACCTACATCAGAATCTAAAACACCATGCCTGTCTTCGGTTTACGCCCTATCCAAGTATGACCAGGAGCGCCTTTGCCTGATGGTGGGCCGAGCTTACAATATTCCTACTGTGGCGCTACGCTTCTTTAATGTGTATGGTACACGCCAGGCGCTCTCTAATCCTTATACTGGTGTGCTGGCCATTTTTGCCTCCAGTCTCCTAAACAACAACTCCCCGATGATTTTTGAAGATGGTTACCAGCAGCGCGATTTTGTGCATGTGCGTGACGTAGCTTTGGCTTGCCGATTAGCGATGGAAAAAGAGGAGGCAGCCGGAAAAGTGTTTAACGTAGGCAGCGGCAACAACTATACGATCCGGGATATTGCCAACAGGCTGGCTACCGTGATGAGTAAACCACACTTGGCGCCCGACATAACAGGCAAGTATAGAGTTGGTGATATCCGCCATTGTTACGCAGATATTTCCATGGCAAATGAAGTGCTGGGCTTTTCCCCACAGGTAGAGTTCAATGCCGGATTAGGGGAGCTGGCACAATGGCTGGAAGGGCAGATAGCCTACGATAGAGTGAGCGAAGCAAGCGCCGAACTAGCCGCACGTGGCCTCACAGTTTAATCATCTATAAAACATCAGCACCCATTTCAGACAAAGTATTTCATAACCATGAAAGAAGATATAGCTATTGATAACAAGCGACCTTTACCTGTAGTGGGGTTGGTAGAGTGGTTTAGACCCGGGGAGTATGAGCACGTAAAGCAGGTTCTGGCCGACCTGAAAGAGTTAGGCGTAGCAGAGCTGCGCACCGGTGTATCCTGGGCCGATTATTACACCACAGAAGGCAAAGACTGGTACGACTGGCTGATTCCCACGCTGGCAAAAGAGGTAAACATACTTCCCTGCTTTTTGTATACACCGCCAAGTATAGGCGAAAAACCCCGCACGTCATCTCCGCCAAAAGATAAAAAAGCCTATGCAGATTTCCTGGATGTGTTCATTGCCCGCCACGGTGAGCATTTTGAGTGGGTAGAACTCTGGAACGAACCAAACAACCAAGTAGAGTATGATTTTACCCACGACTATGGCTGGATTAAGTTTGCCCAAATGATAGGAGGGGCTGCCTACTGGTGCAAACAGCGTGGCAAGAAAACATTGCTGGGCGGCATGAGCCCAATAGACCCCAACTGGCTGCAGGTAATGTTTGAGCGGGGCGTAATGCAGCACATTGATGCCGTAGGTATACACGGCTTCCCGTATGTGTTCGACCAGATGTGGGACGGTTGGGAAGAGAATATAAAAGCTGTGCGTGAGGTGATGGACCGGCATAATTGCAAAGCAGAACTCTGGATTACAGAAGCTGGCTTTTCTACCTGGCAGCACGACGAGTATAAGCAACTACAAGAGTTTATAGAGGTGCTAAAGGCTGATGCCAGCAGGGTATACTGGTATGGCGTAACAGATCTGAACCAGAGCCTGCCAACTGTAGCCGGTTACCACCTTGATAATAGAGAGTATTATTTCGGACTCAGACGTGCCGATGGTACATCTAAACTATTGTATCGCCTGTGGGCCAAGCATGGCATCGGAAAGCTGGATCAGTTGGAATACATTAAGCGCACCATTTCAGACAATACCGAACCTTATACTTTAATAACCGGAGGCGCCGGCTTTGCAGGCACAAACCTGGCCAAGCGACTGCTGGAACAGGGCAAACGCGTAATGATATTCGATAGCCTATGCCGCGATGGTGTGGAGCAAAACCTGCAGTGGCTGCACGAGAACTACGGCGAGCTGTTGGAGGTATATATTGGCGATATTCGTGACCGGCAGGCGGTACGCATGGTGGTGAAGAAAGCGGAGCAGGTATTCCATTTTGCTGCACAAGTAGCTGTTACTACTTCGCTTGAACTTCCGATCAATGACTTTGAGATAAATGCACGTGGCATCATCAATGTGCTTGAAGCGATCAGGGAGCAGGACAGCCCGCCGCCATTGGTGTTTACTTCTACAAACAAAGTATACGGAGGCCTCAAAGACTTGAAATTTCTTTCCAACGGGTCACGCTATTCTCCTGAGGACAGCAAGATAAAAAAGTATGGCATTTCAGAAGAGCGCCATCTTGATTTCCATAGCCCGTACGGTTGCTCTAAAGGTGCCGCCGACCAGTATGTAATAGATTATGCCCGCACCTATAACCTGCCGATGACGGTGTTCCGGATGAGCTGCATTTACGGTCCGCACCAGTACGGCAACGAAGATCAGGGTTGGGTAGCACACTTTGCCATAAAGGCCATTGAAGGCAATCAGGTAAACATTTACGGCGATGGCAAGCAGGTGCGCGATATCTTATTCGTAGAGGATCTCGTAGATGCATTCCTGTTGGCCCAGAAGCACATGCCAAGTATAAAAGGGCAGGTCTTTAATATTGGCGGAGGCCCTGATAACACAGTAAGTCTGCTGGAGTTGCTTAAGACCATTAGCCGCTACCGTGGCGAATCTGTCCCGCTTAAGTTCTGCGATTGGAGACCCGGCGACCAGCATTATTATGTTTCCGACAATCGTAAATTCCAGAAGGCTACTGGCTGGTATGCCAAGCACAATGTACAGGAAGGAGTTGCCAAGCTTTATCAGTGGCTTTGCGAAAACCGAGGAGTAGAGGTGCCTGGAAGTATCCTAAAAATAGAGAAAGAATCTGAAATCCTTAACAAAGTAGCTGTAGCATAATATGCAAGACACACTTACTACAGAAGATAGAGCTGTAAACACTGCGCCACAAAATACTATGAGAGCTGCTGTAGTTGCGGCTCCTAAAAGTATAGAAGTACAGGAGGTAACTCTGCCGGAGCCCCAGAAAGGACAGGTTCGCCTGCGCCTGGAGGGCTGCGGTCTCTGTGCCTCCAGTATTCCGCTATGGGAAGGCCGCGAGTGGTTCAATTACCCGGTGGCTGCCGGTAATCCCGGTCACGAAGGTTGGGGTGTTGTGGATGCCGTAGGCGAAGGTGTTGAAAATATGAAACCAGGCGATAGAGTAGCAGCCTTATCGTATAATTCTTTTGCTGAGTATGACCTGGCAGATGCTGATAAAGTAGTAAAACTGCCAGATACGTTGGCTGGCAAACCGTTTCCGGGGGAGCCCTTGGGTTGTGCCATGAATATCTTTAAACGCAGCGATATCAGCGCCGGCCAAACAGTAGCCATACTTGGAATTGGTTTTCTGGGGGCGCTACTGGTGCAACTTGCAAAAAATGCCGGCGCAAAAGTAATTGCCATCTCACAAAGAGACTTCTCGCTGGATGTGGCTAAAGAATGCGGTGCCGATGAAGTGGTTAAAATGGATGACCATTACAAAATTATCGAAAAAGTGAAGGAACTGACCAACGGAAAGTTCTGTGAACGCGTAGTAGAGTGCACCGGAAAAGAATGGCCTTTAAACCTGGCTGGCGAGCTATGCACTGAACGCGGCAAACTCATCATCGCCGGCTTCCATCAGGATGGCATGCGACAGGTAAACATTCAACTCTGGAACTGGCGCGGGCTTGATGTGATCAATGCTCATGAGCGCGACCCTCAAATATATATACAAGGTATTAAAGATGCCGTGAAGGCAGTAGAGCAAGGCACTATCAACCCTGACAAGCTTTACACCCATACTTATACTTTAAATGACATAAATAAAGGATTCGGGCAGCTAACGCAGCGCCCCGACGGCTTCGTGAAAGCCCTGATAATATACTAAACAATGCAGGAAACTATACTTGACAATGGGGCAACTGTCTCAGCTTCTTCATCATCTACTGTTAGCAAACTAAAACTAGGCTTTCTAGGCGTAGGTTGGATTGGCCGTAACCGTATGGAGGCCATAGCGAACAAGGGAGTAGGCGAAGTAACTTTTATCTCTGATACCGCTGCACCAAATGCAGAAGAAGCTATGAAGAGTGCCCCGGCAGCAAAACAGGTTAACTCGTTGGAGGCAATGCTACAGGAGCCTGACGTAGAAGGTATAGTGATAGCTACGCCAAGTGCTTTTCATGCAGAGCAAAGTATACTTTCGTTAGAGGCCGGTAAGTCTGTTTTCTGCCAGAAGCCCCTGGGCCGCAACGTAGAAGAAACCAAACGGGTAGTTGAAGCCGCTCGTGCTCAAAATAAACTGCTGGGAGTAGACTTATCTTACAGGTTCACTGCAGCTATGCAGGAGGTATTTAAAGTAGTACAAAGCGGAGAGCTAGGACAGATTTATGCAGTTGAACTGGTTTTTCATAACGCTTATGGTCCTGATAAGGCTTGGTTTTACGAGCAGAAGCTTTCCGGGGGAGGCTGTGTGATAGACTTAGGTGTGCATTTAGTAGACCTGGCGCTTTGGAGTATGAACTTCCCGGAGGTAAAGCAGGTGCATAGCCAGCTGTTTGCAAAAGGCAAGCCCATAAGTATGGCCGAGGGCAAGGTAGAAGATTACGCTACGGCAAGTATAGAACTGGAAGGCAATACGCACATACAGTTAAGCTGCTCCTGGAATTTACCAGCCGGACAAGAAGCGATCATCAGCACTACGTTCTACGGTACTGA
The DNA here is from genome assembly GCF_037892465.1 of Pontibacter sp. H249. Lineage (NCBI taxonomy): Bacteria > Pseudomonadati > Bacteroidota > Cytophagia > Cytophagales > Hymenobacteraceae > Pontibacter > Pontibacter sp. H249. The sequence continues at coordinate 252,673 of NZ_JBBKTR010000003.1, forward strand.
GGGCGGCGTAGCCTTTAAAAACATCAACGGTTCTTTTTACGACTTTGTGGCAGAGCGCTACTACGGTACTAAAACTGAGCAATTATGTGCACCTCCCGATGAGTGGATGGGCCGTGCCGGTGTAGTATGGGCAGAGCGTGTAGCCAAAGGAGATGGCTTTGATGAGAAAGCCGAGGAATTTATAAAAGTAGCAGAAGTATTAGATAAAATTTACGGAAGATAGATTATGGAAGCACATCACCCTTCAAAGATCCTGATGACGGCTGACACAGTAGGTGGCGTCTGGAATTATTCGCTGGAGCTTGTTAGAGCACTAGCCCCATTTAAAACAGAGGTAGCGTTAGCTACCATGGGCGCACCCCTTACAGAAGAGCAGCGCCGCCAGGCAGAGGATATTGATAATCTGACTGTTTACGAAAGCAGCTATAAGCTCGAGTGGATGGATAATGCCTGGGATGATGTTGAAAAAGCTGGCCAGTGGCTGCTGGAGTTAAAGGACCAGGTGCAGCCAGACCTGGTGCACTTAAACAGCATGGCGCATGGCGCATTGGAGTTTGGAGTGCCAACAGTTGTGGTGGTGCATTCGTGTGTACTCTCGTGGTGGAAAGCGGTAAAAGACGAAGAAGCCCCAAAATCATGGGATAAGTATAAGGAGCTGGTAACGCGTGGCCTTCAGGCTGCCAATATGGTAGTTGCCCCTACTCAAGCTATGATGAACCAGGCAACTACACTTTATGGGCCATTCAAGAAAAGTGCTGTAATCTACAACGGGCGCGGACAGTACGGATTTCAGTTCGGTAAAAAAGAGCCTTTCGTGTTCAGCATGGGCCGCGTATGGGACGAAGCTAAAAACATTTCGATGTTAGCCCATATTGCCTCTGAGTTAAGCTGGCCAGTATACATTGCCGGCGACGATAAGCACCCGGCTACAGGTAAAACCGTTGACCTGGAAAACGTGCATTTTCTTGGAAAACTGTCAGAAAAAGAAGTGTCAGATTGGTTGTCCAGAGCCTCTATTTATGCTTTGCCAGCCAAGTATGAACCGTTTGGCTTAACCATTTTAGAGGCTGCCATGTCGGGTTGTGCTTTAGTGGTGGGCAAGACAGATAGCCAGGCCGAAATTTGGGGTAACGCGGCTAAGTATGTTAACCCAAACAGTGCCGACGAACTGCGCGATACCATTAATAACTTGATAGATGATGAGTTTGGCAGAAACATTATGGCATGCCGCGCTGTGAAACGCTCTCATGGGTATACTTCTACTCCAATGGGCCAGGATTACGACCACATCTACCGCCAGATTATGAAACAGACAGTGACGGTGTAGTTTTAATTGAGTGGATGACTTAATTGCTGATTGCTAGGTTGTTGATTATTAAATGACAGTAAAAACCTTTATGTCATTTCGAGCAAAGTGAAAAATATGGAGTATTTCATGATTCCACACTGTATCAGATTTGTCCCGTAGGTCGAATGACAATATAGCACTTACTCAGTTGCTCATCCACTCATTTTAATCGCCACATTCACTCGATCGCTTATCCACTCATTCAGAATTAAATATGCATATAGTCCTTTTCTACCATTCCATACTTTCTGACTGGAACCATGGCAACGCACACTTTCTCAGAGGCATTGTAAAAGAACTGGAGGAAAGGGGCCACCAGGTGCAGGTGTATGAGCCGGAGAATGGCTGGAGTTTGCAAAACCTGATTGATGGTTATGGAAAGGAAAAGCTGGACGAATTGCAGCAATATTATCCGGGCATCAATACCAATTTTTATACACTGGGAAGTATAAATCTGGATGCCGCGTTGAAAGGTGCAGACCTGGTGCTGGTGCACGAATGGAACGAGCACGAGTTGGTAAAACGCATTGGCGATCACAGAGCCAGCGGCGCAAAGTATAAGCTGCTTTTCCACGACACCCACCACCGCGCCGTAACCGAGCGTGAAAGTATGGCCAAATATGACCTAACACACTACGACGGTGTGCTGGCGTTCGGTCAAAAGATACGCGATTTATACTTACAGGAGGGCTGGACTAAAAAAGCCTGGACCTGGCACGAAGCTGCTGACACCTCAGTATTCTACCCACACGAAAGGAAAAAGTATGAAGGAGACCTGGTTTGGATCGGTAACTGGGGAGATGAGGAGCGTACCGCAGAACTGCACGAATTTCTGATAAACCCGGTAAAAGAACTGGGACTGAAGGCGAAAATCTATGGAGTTCGTTACCCGGAGCATGCTCGTAAAGCCTTGGCAGATGCAGGTATCGAGTACGGTGGTTGGCTGCCAAATTATAAGGCACCGGAAGAGTTTGCCAAGTATAAAGTTACCGTGCACGTACCGCGTAGACCTTATGTAGAAGCGCTGCCGGGCATCCCGACTATTCGTCCGTTCGAGGCCATGGCCTGTGGTATTCCGCTCATTTCATCTCCTTGGGATGATGCTGAAAATCTGTTTGCACCTGGCGAGGATTTCTTAGTGGCCCGCAACGGCGAAGAGATGAAAAAGCACCTGCAAGCAATACTGAATGATCCGCAGAAAGCTTGTGAAGTATCAGGACACGGTTTCCATACTATAAACAGCCGCCATACCTGTGCCCACCGCGTGGATGAATTGGAAAAAGTATGTGAGGAGTTGGGTATTAGAGCATCAAAAATTTATCTCACCACAAAAGAGCAAGCCTTGCATGAAGAATAAAAAGCTGAACATCGCTTTCTTTGGCTCTAGCCTTGTATCGGCTTATTGGAACGGTGCAGCCACTTATTACCGCGGTATTGTGCGTGCCCTAAACGAGCGCGGCCATCATATTACATTCTATGAACCTGATGCTTATGACCGCCAGCAAAACCGCGACATGGACGACCCGGATTGGGCAACAGTAGTAGTGTATGAGGCCACAGAAGAAGCAGCCCACAAGTGTTTAGAAGCCGCAGCAGATGCCGACATGGTCGTAAAGGCCAGCGGCGTAGGTGTGTTCGATGAGTTGCTGGAGCGTGAGGTGCTTAAATTGCAGAATGATAATCGCTTAGTGGTGTTTTGGGATGTAGATGCCCCTGCGACATTGGATCGTGTGCACAACAACCCAAATGACCCTTTCTTGCAGCTGATTCCGCAATACGATATGATTCTGACTTATGGCGGTGGCGACCCAGTGGTAAACGCTTACGAAGCCTTGGGTGCTAAAAAGTGCGTGCCGATTTATAATGCCTTAGATACAGCTACGCATTTTCCGGTGGCGCCTGATGCACTCTTTGATTGCGACCTTGCCTTTTTGGGTAACCGTTTGCCAGACCGTGAGGCGCGTGTAGATGAGTTTTTCCTGAAGCCGGCAGCGCTGGAGTTAAACAAGAAGTTTATTATAGGGGGTAGCGGCTGGGGCGATAAGCAGATGTCGGAGAACGTAACCTACATCGGCCACGTGTACACCAAAGACCATAACGCCTTTAACTGCACACCAAAAGCCGTGCTCAACATCAGCCGCGAAAGTATGGCCCGTTATGGTTTTTCGCCGGCCACGCGTGTGTTTGAGGCAGCCGGAGCCGGAGTCTGCATCATCACTGATTATTGGGAGGGCATCGATTTCTTTTTTGAGCCTGATAAGGAAATTCTGGTAGCTAAAGACGGAGCCGAAGTTGCCGCCATACTTTCAGGCTTGTCAGAACAAAAAGCTAAAGCCGTAGGAGAGGCCGCTTACAAAAAAGCACTCGCCGCGCATACCTACAACCACAGGGCTGAACAGCTCGAGAAACTGCTGTACGCGAAAGTTAAACAACCAAACGAAGCATTGGCATGAACATCGTTATACTAGGTTTGTCTATCACCTCCAGTTGGGGCAACGGCCACGCCACTACCTTTCGGGGGCTGGTGCGCGAGCTGAATAATCAAGGTCATCAAATAACTTTTCTGGAGCGGGACGTGCCGTGGTATGCCAGCCATCGCGACCTAACAAACCCGGAGTACTGCCAGCTCGAGCTTTATACTTCGCTGAATGACCTGAAACAGCGTTTTACCGAGCATGTGCGTGAGGCTGACTTTGTAATGGTAGGATCGTATGTGCCGGAGGGTGTGCAGGTCGGCGAGTGGGTGATCAAAACGGCCCAAGGTATAAAATCTTTCTACGACATCGATACGCCGGTAACACTGGCAAAGCTGGAACGTGAAGACTACGAGTACCTGCACCCGAACCTGATACCAAAGTATGATCTGTACTTATCGTTTACCGGTGGGCCAACGCTGGATGTGCTGCAGAAAAAGTATGGCTCACCGATGGTAAGGCCGCTTTACTGCTCCTTCGATCCAACGTTATACTATCCGGAGTTAAGAGAAATAAAGTGGGATTTAGGTTACTTGGGCACTTACTCCGACGACCGCCAGCCTCCGCTGGAGAAGCTGATGCTGGATGCGGCCCGTGAATGGAAAGAAGGCAGGTTTGTAGTGGCTGGTCCGCAGTACCCGGAAAGTATAAAATGGCCGGAAAATACGCAGCATTTACACCACCTGCCACCGGCAGAGCACAGGCATTTTTACAACAGCCAACGCTTTACGCAAAACATAACCCGGGCCGACATGATTAAGGCTGGTTACTCACCGAGCGTGCGGTTGTTCGAGGCAGCGGCTTGCTGCACACCCATTATTTCGGACTACTGGGACGGCCTAAACAGCTTCTTTAAGATTGGAGAGGAGATCTTGGTAGCAAAATCAGCGAAAGATACCTTGTGCTACCTGCGTGAGATCTGTAAATCTGAGCGAAAGCTAATTGGTGAACGTGCTCGCCGGAAAGTGCTGAAAAACCATACCGCCGCACACAGGGCGCAGGAACTGGTAAGCTACGCAGAAAAGCTGATGACAGTGAGAAAATCTAAAATTACTGTAACCTCTGTAGCCTTTTAAGGGTAATGATAAATATCACGTGATGAAGGGTAGCCCAAACAAGGCGCCCTTTTTTCTTTTGTATCATTCATTATTGCGCCTTCGTAAGCTGATACATCTTCATACATTTTTACAATGCTTATCGAAATGCAGCAGGAGATAGCGCAGTTAGGACCCTGGTTCCACAACATACACCTACCCAACGGAGAACAAACCGCACCCAACCATACTTTAGGAGATTTTCCATACTTTAAATGGAAGGAGCTGGAGCCACACATACCTCAGGACCTAAGTGGTTGGCAAGTGCTGGATATTGGCTGCAACGCCGGGTTTTATAGTATAGAGCTGGCCAAGCGCGGTGCTAATGTGCTGGGTATTGATGTAGATCCGCATTACCTGCGTCAGGCCGAGTGGGTAGCAAAGCAGTTTGGCTTACAAGAAAAAATTGAGCTAAAGCAGATGCAGGTATACGATTTGGCCCGACTGGATCGTCAATTTGACTTGATCTGGTACATGGGAGTGCTGTACCACCTGCGTTACCCCTTGCTTTCGCTGGACATACTTTCGCAGAAGTGCCGCAACATGATGGTGTTTCAGACGCTCACTATGCCAGGTAAAGAAGTAGCCAATGTGCCCAACGATTTCGGGATAAATGACCGCAAGCGCATGCTTGATGAAGGCTGGCCTAAAATGGCATTTATCGAGAAACGCATGGCCGGAGATGTTACCAATTGGTGGGCTCCAAACCATGCCGCCATTGAAGCCATGCTGCGCTCCTGTGGGTTCAGGGTAACGTTGCAGCCGGGGCATGAGCTGTATATTTTGGAGGTAGATGAGCAACTGAAGCAGCAACAGCAATGGAACCTGTCGGAGTATCTTTCTGCTACCGGGCAGGACTGGCAGGAGGCGGTAAAGACGAAAGTAGCCGAAAAAAATACTTATATGGTTAACTCAAGCGGCCAGCAATAAAGTATAAAAGTATAAAATCCAGCATCGCCGCGCTTGCTGCAAAGTAAGTGTGGCTTTTTTTACGTCTATTCATTTAACTTGCAAGCATGTCTGCAAATAAACACACCCCAAGTACAAAGCATTGGAAAGTGCTTAAATCTGAACTTGTATTTGATGATAAATGGTACAAACTGCGCCGAGATGAGGTAGAACTACCCAATGGCATTGTGATGGATGATTATTACGTAAGCGTACGGCCCGACGTGGTTCTCACGTTTCCGGTAACTGAAAGCGGTGAGGTAATTTTTGTGCGCCAGTATAAACATGCTGCAGCTGGTATTTTTTTGGAATTGCCAGGCGGTGTGATCGATGCACATGAAAATTACCCTCAGGAGGCCGCAAAGCGTGAGTTACTCGAAGAAACCGGCTATACTTCGGATGATGTGGAATTGGTGGCGGAGGTGATTGATAACCCAACCAAAGACACAAATAAGATATACTTTTACTTGGCCAGAAACGCTTATAAAGTAGCAGAACAAGACCTGGACGAAAGCGAAAGTATAGAGGTACTAAAAGTGCCGATTGATGAGGTAGAAAGTATGGTGCTTAGTGGTAAGATCTGTGTGTCTGGTTCTGTAGCGCTTTGCCTGCTGGCTCTCAGGAAGCTGGGAGTTTAGGTATAAGTTATTCGTGTTTCGGATTGAATAGGCACAATACATTGAATAGGCACAATACTTTGCGTCTTATTTCTTCTGATGATAAAGAACTCGTAGTGTCCAAAGATACTGCGAGCGTCTGGGGTGGAATAGTTGTGCCTATAGAGGCAGGCAAATTCAGAATGAGTGGAAGAGTGAATATCTGTATACCAAACTTTTCAATTTTCTAACTTTTCAGACGCTCGCGGGTCGTAAAGACACCTCGAGGCTTTGTAGTTTTACCTTTTTCTGTAGACTCTCATTTAAAGCCTACGGCATTTCTAATTTATACTTTAGGGGTATGAGTCTAAACTTATATCGTCCCACTAAGTTTCCTTTTAAAATCTTTAGACTTAAATAGTAGGAACTCATGAAATAAAATTAATGTTATGTTTGTACATTAAATGTACGTACATTAAATTTGTGACGTTGTTGCATCGCAATATCATGAGACAACCTAAAAAAGTATAAACATGACATCAACAGAAACTAATATAGCAATTCATAACCTAATCGAGAAACGTTGGAGCCCAAGAGCGTTCGCTGATACCGCTGTAGAGCAGGAGCAAATCGATTCTCTTTTTGAGGCAGCACGCTGGGCACCATCTGCCATGAACGAGCAGCCGTGGCGCTTTATCTATGCTACTAAAGATGATAAAGAAGCTTATGACCGCCTGCTTAGCTGTCTGGTGGAGGCAAACCAGGTGTGGGCAAAAAATGCTCCGGTACTTTTTGTGTCGGTAGCTAAAAAAACGTATGACTTTAACGGAAACCCTAACGGCCATGCATGGCATGATGTAGGCATGGCAACAGCCAGTTTGGTGCTGCAGGCTACAGAGCTGGACCTGCATGTGCATTTAATGGGAGGCTATAACGCTACCAAGGCACGTGAGGTACTTGAAATTCCGGAAGGTTTTGAACCTGTAGCAATGGGTGCTGTGGGGTATGTTGGCGATCCGGAGCAATTACCGGAGCAGCTTAAGGCAAGAGAGTTAGCACCACGGCAGCGTAAGCCTTTAAACGAAATTGTATTTAACGGTAAATGGGAGCAGAAATAAGTATAAAACTATGAGCAGGAAAGTAATCCACAGAGCTAACACACGCGGCCACGCCAACCACGGCTGGCTGAATTCTTACCACAGCTTCAGCTTTGCCAGCTACTACAATCCGGAGCGCATGGGTTTTGGCCTGCTGCGTGTGCTAAACGATGATACCGTAGCACCGGGCATGGGTTTTGGCGCACATCCCCATGATAACATGGAGATTGTTTCTATACCTTTGGCAGGAGCTTTAGCACATAAAGACAGCACCGGCAATGAGAAAACCATTCGCACAAACGAGGTACAGATTATGTCGGCGGGTACAGGAATTGTACACTCAGAGTATAACTACTCTAAAACCGATCAGGTAAAGTTTCTGCAAATCTGGGTGTTTCCGAAAGAGCGTGGAATAAAACCGCGTTACGATCAAAAGTCTTTTAAGCCAGAAGACCGCCAGAACAAGCTGCAAACGGTAGTATCGCCAGAGAAAGATAACGGTGCCATCTGGATCAATCAGGATGCTTGGTTCACGCTTGGAAGCCTAAAACCTGGTTTCGCTGAGGAGTATAAGTTGCACGACGCGGCGCACGGTGTATATGCTTTTGTGTTGGAAGGGGAAGTAGAGATAGACGGTGAAAAGCTTAGCAAGCGCGATGGCATGGAAATAACTGATGCTGATAGCTTTACCATAAAGGCTGATGCCGATGCAGAACTTCTGCTGATGGAAGTACCGATGAAATAAATTTCCTTTCTGATAGTTTACGAAGGCTCTGTGGCACATGCCGCAGGGCCTTCTGCTTTTTATGCAGTAACCCGTTCAACTTAAGTAATCGCCTGTCGTTAAGTTTATTTTACACCAATAAAAAGCTATGGAACAAGAAGAAACCGTTTTACTGAAGGATTACTCCAACGAAGAGAAAGGTGCCTATCTAGGCGCTTTGGCTACTGTGGCCGCTGTAGATGGCAAGGCATCGGAAGAAGAGCTGGAGTTTTTGGGTATACTATGCGAAGCCGCAGAGATGCCTGAAAACGTGGAGCAGGAGGTGGTGCAGATTGCACAGAATCCCTCGCAGATAAACCTGCAAAAATGCCTGGATGTGCTAAAGCAGAGTCAGCTGCGATTCCCGTTTATTTCAGATATCATCGCCTTCGCGAAAGCCGATGGAAAGTATACCCCTGATGAGCAAAAGCACATACAAGAAATTGCTGACTACCTGCAGGTGGATCAGAAGCAGTACAGCATTCTGGAGCAGTATGTGAATAAGGCTGAGGATGCACAACAGCACGGCGAAGACCCAACTTCCAACGCATTCCTGAACAAAAATGGTTTTGGGGATATGTTTAAAAATGCTGGAATCTCCCCGGGCATGGTGAAAGGCATGTTAGGAGTTGTAGCGCCGCTTGTAATTGCCGGCATGATGCGGCGCGGTGGCAGGCGCAGAGGTATGATGGGTGGTATGGGAGGCATGGCTACTGGTGGTCTGTTAGGCGGCTTGTTAAGCGGAATGATGGGAGGCGGGGGCTACCGCAGATCCAGCGGAATGGGTTCTATGGCATCTATACTTGGCGGATTAAACGGCAGGCGTGGCTACGGCAGCATGGGTTCCGGAGGGTTAGGCGGCTTGCTTGGAGGCATACTTGGTGGCCGCAGAAAAGGTGGAGGCTGGTAAAAGTAAAAACCGGACTTAGGTCAGGTTTACTCTTCGGGTTCTAGGTTAGAACATGTGCAGCTAATTTCGTAGATTGAGCAGGTATACATAACCTGAAAGCTATGCTTAAAAATACTGTATTTGCTTTGGTGTTCGCCCTTGGCTTATCTGCCTGCCAGCAGCAACCACAGCAAACAACCACTACTGCACAAACCCAATCAGCATCCGAAACTAAATATTATTATCCTGAAGAAGGTGACAATTGGGAACGCAAAAATCCGGAAGAGGTAGGTATGGATCCCGCTTTGCTGCAAGAGGCTGTGGAGTGGGCGAAGATGCAGGAAACAACGCAGATCGAAAAAGATTTCTCTACCCAAAAAGAGATTTTTGGAGAACCGCTTGGCCCGCTACCAACTACACGCGCTACTACAAACGGTATCATCTTAAAAAACGGCTACATTGTAGCTGAGTGGGGAGATACCAAAGCTGTTGACCCAACTTATAGTGTTGCTAAAAGCTTCTTGTCTACTATACTTGGCCTTACCATCGACAAAGGCATGATAGAAAGTATAAACGACCCGGTGGCAAAGTATGTAAACGACGGCGGTTATGATTCGGAGCACAACCGCAAAATAACCTGGGAGCATCATGCGCGACAAACATCGGAATGGGAAGGAGAAATGTGGGGTAAAAAGCATGACTTCATAGGCAAAGAAGCCTTTGGCCGTGGAGAGCGCAAACCACGTGAGATCCAAGAACCCGGCAGCTTTTATGAGTACAACGATACCCGTATCAACCGTTTTGCTTTATCGCTGCTACGCCTGTGGGAGAAGCCATTGCCGGAAGTGCTGGAGGACGAAATTATGGACCCGATAAACGCCTCAGAAACCTGGAAGTGGGTGCCTTATAAAAACTCTATTGTAGAGATAAACGGCAAGCAAATGCCATCTGTAAGTGGCGGCACGCGCTGGGGTGGTGGCCTTTGGATAAACACCCGCGACGAAGCCCGTTTCGGTTACCTGTTCCTGCGCAATGGCCGCTGGAAAGACAAGCAGCTGGTGTCGGAGAAATGGATAAAAGAAGCAACCACACGCGGCAATGTTGGCTTAGATTACGGCTACCTGTGGTGGCTGAACACCGAAGGCAAGGCCTGGCCGGATGCCCCTACTATTAGTTACGCAGCCTTAGGCGCCGGACAGAATACTGTATGGATAGACCCGGAGCATGATATTGTGATTGTATGGCGTTGGCATGATGGAAAGCAGAATGAGTTGTTTAAGCGAGTACTGGCGGCGGTGAAGGAGTAGCTATTTGTTGCTGATTTTATTGCAGAAACCATGGCGCGAGCGTAGACGCTCGCGCCATGGTTTCTGCAAATGAGTTAGATCCGCTTTAACTGACTCTTCTGAAAAGTCCACTCAGGAGTAAGAAGTGGTCCTTTGAAGTTTGTATTGTACCACGGGCTGGTATTTGGATTCATTGGATTTTTAAGAATCTGTATTTCCTGAGCAGGCATGTAGCTTTGCGCGAGTATAAAAAGCTTCTCACCCGTTTGCTCATTTACAGCCATATCCATTACTATAACTGCATGGCCCGGACTGCCGCCTTTAATAAACACATCTCCGATTTGCAAGTTATCTATGGTGATAGCTTTCATTTCTTTCTCTAATGAAAGCGTGCCAGCGTAGGTAAAAACAATTTTCAAATACTCCCGAAACGAACTATAGCTTATAGCTGGTGCCGCCTTCTTAGTCCAGTTTACATTATTTCCTTTTACGTTTACTCTATAGCCCTGCTGCCACTTATTATAGTCTGCTTTAAAGCCGTTCGTAAAATTAAAGTGTATGTCGTTGTAGCGCTTCTGCCCATACATGTACTCTGCCCTTAAGCGCATAATGGCATCTGCACATTGCTGCAGATCATAGTTGCCCACATCAATATCCAGTACTGCATCATAGATACCATCATTCGGCTTTACTGCGCCATTATAGTAGTACACGCTAGCTCCGTGTGGCTTAAGCTTGAAGTTCTGTAGATAGGTTGCAAATGAACTTGCAGGTGGTTTAACTCTGCTGAAACCTTGTGGTGCAGGAAATCTTTCCGCTACTGTTTTACCCGATGGGTTTACTTCTGCCTTTAACTCGGCTATAGTTGCAGAAGGTCTTTCATTATTTACCTGTTCAGCATTGGTGTTACAGGAAGTAAGTAAAAACAGAAGTATAGGAGAAAGATAGCGGTTCATAAGTTTGTTTCTTTTATGGAAGATAATGTAAAACTAGTTGTAACGCAATGGTTTTAACAGACGCTCGCAGCGTGCGCAGCTTCTGCGAGCGTCTGACAATTTGAGGACCTTCTGCTTCATAAGTTAGACGCTCGCGGAACCTTCATATACCGCGAGGTATGTTAAAACAAAAAGCGGCTGCCCCACCAGGAGCAGCCGCTTTCTATACTTTATACCTATTTATGTTAATGACGGCAAGTACAATGTTCACCGGCAATACCTTCGAAGCGGGTGTCGGTACCTTCGTGCCAATCAAAAGCAGTAGCAGTACGGCTGTTTTCCCACCAGAACTTGCCTGGCTGCTTGTTATAGTTGCCCATTTCTGCCATCGTAGCGGCATCGTACAGGCGACCATTCACCATGGTATACTTCACGTGCTCGGTGTTCTGGATGTTCTCCAATGGGTTCTGGTCCAGCACGATTAAGTCAGCTAGTTTACCGGCTTCTAATGAGCCTAGTTCTTTGCCCATGCCCAGGTATTCTGCACCGTTTAAAGTAGCGGCACGAAGCGCCTCCAGGTTTGTCATGCCGCCTTGCTGCAGCATCCAAAGTTCCCAATGTGCGCCTAAGCCTTGTAGCTGACCGTGAGCACCCAAGTTTACTTTTATACCGGCATCAGTTAATTGCTTACAAGCTTCTGATGTTAGGATATGGCCGTGCTTATACTCTTCGTCTGGCACAAGCGTTACACGGCGAGAACGACCATCAATGATAGAACGTGGAGTAAACTTCAAGAGACGTTCTTTATCCCAAGCATTGGTTTTCTGATACCAGTAGTACTCACCGGAGTTACCGCCGTAGTTCACAATCAGGGTAGGAGTGTAGCCTGTTTCGGATGCTTTCCATACTTCTACCACGTCTTTGTAAAGCGGCGCAACCGGAATGTTGTGCTCAATTCCTGAGTGACCGTCCAAGATCATGCTCATGTTGTGGAAAAACGTAGAACCACCTTCCGGTACTACTGTCATGTCCAGTTCACGGGCAGCCTGAATAATTTGCTGGCGCTGCTCACGGCGTGGCTGATTGTAGCTCTTCACCGAGAAACCGCCGATTGCTTTTAAGCGGCGCAGGTGCGAACGCGCATCGTCAATACCATTTACAACGGCTTTAAAGTTACCATCGGCACCGTAAAGTATGGTACCCGTAGAGTAGATACGCGGCCCAACCATCTTTCCGGCTTTCACGGCTTCCGACTGGCTGAACACCATTTCGGTAGTGGATGATGGGTCGTGAGTGGTTGTTACACCGTAGGCCAAATTAGCGTAGTATGACCATTGCTTTTGCGGACTCATTCCCAAACGGAAAGTACCCAGGTGTGCGTGAACGTCTACAATACCCGGCATGATTGTTTTACCGGCAGCATCAATCACCTTTGCATCTTTTGGAACGTTTACACTCTTGCCGACAGCCACAATTTTGTTGCCGTCCACTACAATTGTTCCGCCTTCAATCACTTCATTGCCTTTCATGGTAATGATACGCGCATTAGTGAAAGCTACTTTGCCTTCCGGAGTGTCCGTGTTCAGTACCAGACCAATCTTCATACCAGTCGTGTCGATGGCAGGCAGTTTATCAGGAGCGCCTTCCACAAAAGTGAAGCGGTTTTTCAGGTCGTTCGAGAAATACTCGTCACCCAGCACCCAGTTTACTTTCTTGCTGTCGCCTGACCAATGCACACTAGTACCGGCGTCGCGGGTGAAGCGGGCAACCGGAACTGCTTTTGTCTCTGCGCTTAGATCCAAGCCAGAACCGTTTGCTGTAAACGGAGCCACATAGCCGTTAAACAACTCTACAAAGGCAATCCACTTGTTGTCAGGGCTTGGGTAGAATTGCTCGGTATACTTAGAAGTATAGTGCGTTTGCTCTTCTTTACCTTTCAGGTCCACACTTTTAAAAGCATACTTATCTCCGGCACGGGCCGTGAAGAAAATGCGGTCAGAAGTAGCATTGAAAAGTGGCGAAGAACCGTTTTTCTGCACAAAAGAAGGCTTGCCACCATCAGCAGACATGTAATATATACCACGATCATTGCCGTGTGCATAGCCCATATGGTTGTTTCCGCTTTCTTTATTGTAAACAATCAGTTTACTGTCTGGTGAGAACACCGGGTTGGAGTAGAATCCTTTTTCAGAAGTAAGCTTCACCGGCTTTGGGTTCTTCTTGCGGATGTCCAGCTTCATGATGTTGCTGTAGTTGTCATCGTTCCAGGTGGCGTACACGATGTGCTTACCATCCGGAGAGAAGGAAGGATAGAACTCGAAGTCTGTGCTATTAGTAATACGCTCTGGCTTACCGTTTGGCAACTCTTTCTTGTAGATATGTCCGGCTGCGTTAAATACCAGTAGTTTTCCATCAGGAGAGGTTACTGCATGGCGGATAGCCTTTGCTTCGAACTGTTTCGGCGACATACCGCCGTTCTTGCTGAAGTCATGGCGAACGGCATCGGCAATGTAATGCGTGGCAGTAGCCTCGAAAGGAATGTTTGTTACCTTCTGGTTGGCAATATCAATCTTGTTGATCTTGCCATTAGCCCAGTACACAATGCTCTTGTTGTCTGGTGTCCAGGAGAAAGACGGGTACACACCGAAGATGGCCCAGGCTTCCTGCTGGTCTTTGCTCAGCTTATCGGTTATCGGCCATTGCTCCCCGGTTTTCAAGTCCTGCACAAAAAGCACAGATTTAGTTCTTACACGACGTACAAAGGCAATATGCTTGCCATCGCGGGAGATGGTTGGGCGAACAGAACCACCGTTTCCAGTTACCACATTTTCGATCTCACCTGTGTTGCGGTCTACTCTGCGGATAACATAGATCTGGCCGTTCGGGTCTTTATTGTATTCGAAGGTAGAGCCACCGCTCATGTCCTCTGAGTAGTAAACATACTTTCCGTCCGGCGACACGAATGGCTCACCGGCATCCTGCTGATCGTTTTTGCGCTTGGTGAGCTGCACACCTGCGCCGCCTGAGCGGTGGTACATCCACATCTCGCCGGCACCCAACGAGCGGGTATTCGTAAAGTGCTTACGCGCGATCAGATACTGGCCATCCGGTGTCCAGACAGCATTGTTCAGCAAGCGGAAGTTTTCTGTCGTAATCTGCTTGGCATCAGAGCCGTCGCGTTTCATGATCCAGATGTTATCGCCACCACCTGCATCGGAAGTGAAAGAAATAAACTGGCCATCCGGGCTGAAACGTGGCTGTACTTCGTAAGGGCGACCTGTACGCAGCAGCTTTGCCTTGCCACCAGAAATCGGCATGATGTAAATATCGCCGAGCATATCGAATACGATCTCTTTGCCATCCGGACTTACGTCCAGGCTCATCCAGGTGCCTTCGTCGGTGGTAACGGTGATTTCTTTTTCTTTTCCGTGGGCAGTATCCACTTTCCACTTCTTGTCATCTTTTTTGTCCTGTGCAACTGCGGTGCCTAAAGGTAAGGCCAAAGCCGCCGCCAGAATCATACTCATATAAGTACGTTTCTTCATGGTAGGGTGAAAAAGTTAGTTTAGTTGTTCCTCAAAGATAAGCATTTAACCGCAAATTAAGAGGATTAAGTATGATTTGGGCTTTATGTACCTGGCGCCACCTTTGCGTTTACGGCAGTTATACTTATTGTAAAGACTACAAGGGGTATACTTTAGAAAGTCATACGGCCATACCGGTAAAATTCGGGCCCCATGCCGATTACGATATATTCTGTATTAGATAGCTCGTAAGCAGAGCAGGGCCTGAGGTAAAAGCCATGGTCTCGGCCAGTTTGTGTTTGGTTTAATCGTTTTATGTTTTGCTTTCCGTCCGGAAGTATACTTACCAACACTGGCGTTTTTAAAGTATACTTATGGCTAAACATAGCGATGTTATCTTGTAGCTTGTTATATTCAAAGTTAAGGTAAAGTACTCGGAGAGTATCCTGCACTATGGCAGCAAAGTATGAGCGTATGGTGTTTTGCTTATTAGTGCCGTTTTGCAGCTTATTTATACTAGTGGCAAATACAGGAGTGCCGTTCTGGCGCAGCTTTATCAGAATAATATCATTATTATGGTACACCATGGTTCCTGCTCTGTCCTCGTTAACACATACCTCGCCCAGTAAGTAAAGGCCACCACTGCTGAGCGGAATTACTTTGTCGAGGTGCAGGTTGCGTAAACGTTGGCTGTTATCGTTGTCAGGTTTAAAGCGTTTGTAATCAGATATGAATTGCCTGCTGAAAGAGGTGTAGGCGGAAAAAGGGTTCTGCATGTTGTGCTTCTCTATTCTGTAGATAAACGTGCCCACTGGTTCCGGGTGATGACTGGCCACAGAGCTCGACGGTGACATATATCCTGCTACAACTACGTTGCCATCTGGTGTAGCGGTTAGCTTTGCACTAAGAGGCCTGTAATCCATGTGCCCTAATACCAGTAGGCTCTGGGTGCCGTTCTTTTTGTTAAACTGATACAGGTAGTATGCTGTGGTTGCCGGTGCGGCGGCTGGTGCTTTAGCTAAAAGGTAAACAGTGCCATCTGGCTGCACCAGCAATTCTTCTGCGTTACCACTTATGGTCAAGTGCTGCGACCAGTTAGTGCTGAAGGAACCTGTTAGTAAGGTTACTGTACTCTTGTTACTGCCTGTTATTAATACAGCAACTGCAGCGTCATCTTCGGATGTTTCTATGATGGTTTTTTCGCCGGCTACACCCTGTGCTACAACTTTTATCTGGGAGTGGTAATTGCCATTGTGACTGATCTCTTGCGCATATACCTGTGTTTCACCGTCGCCGGTACTGCTTGAGAACAAGTATAACCTGCTTTTTATCATCTGCACGCTATGAAAGTCGGCCTTATGCCCATCAGGCGTATGAGGCAGCAATGCAGTAGTCCAAAAGCGCTTGTGCTGCGGGTCGTAATGCTCTAAGGTAATTTGTTCATTTACTGTGTAAGTAGCGTAAAAGCCATCTTCATCCACACCTATTATATCTAATTTGTCGAGCTGGCCGAATTTTCGATTTAACTTTTCTCCCCATTTAAACTGAGGCTCTTGAGAAATAACAGGTATAGCGTAAAAAAGAATAACTATATATAGTAGAACAAATCTCATATTACATTATACATTTTTATACGAGTGCAATTGTGCAGGGTATAAAAAAACAGCAACCTGTTATCAAGCTGCTGTTTAATTTGGGAGTATAAAGTAACGTTTATTGTACTTGAGACTTGTCTACTCTTGTTGGTGTTTCTTGGCCGTTTACTACACTTTTAGATGCCAATGCTATTGCTCTGATCATACTTGTCATGTGGGCCATGTCCAGCATCTCAAACTCATCATTTACGGTGTGGTAGGTTTTATCCTGATCTATCTGCACCGACGAGATAGTATGAGCCGGAACACCTAAACGAGCCAAAGTGGCATTATCAGAGCGGTAAAACAGGTTCTGCTCCGGATACGGGTCTGGGTGGATGCTATAAGTAGTGCCCTGCAGGCTGTTCTGCATCAGTTGGCCAAGGCTGGAGCGCTCAAAGCCTGTTAAGTAGGCACTGTTCGGGCCAAACCTAGAAGGCTTGCCCACCATTTCGATGTTAAACATGGCCACAATTTCATCAGGGTTTAGCTGCTCCGAAAAATGCCTTGATCCATAGCCGCCTATCTCTTCTGCTGCAAACGCTACAAAAAGAATGCTGCGCTCAGGCTTGCCCTGCTTTTTGTAATAGTTGGCTAAAGTCATCATCGCTGTTACACCAGAGGCATCGTCATCGGCACCGTTGGCAATGCTGTCGCCGTCTATTGGTTTTTGGATGCCGATGTGGTCGTAGTGGCCTGAGAAAACAACAAATTCATTTTTACGCTTGCCCTCAATCATACCGCCTACGTTGGTTAGTTGTAGTTCCTCTACATTGTTCTTAACCTCCACACTGAAATTAGAAGGCGCGGTTTTATCTGTTAGAGCAAATACTCTGCTGTGGCCTTTGCCGGTTTCTTTTAAAATGGAGCCTCTGCGTAGGTAGCGCTGGTAGTTTGCAAAGATTGGTGCATGCTTCGGATGAACCAGTACCAGTACGTCCGCATCTATTTTGCCAACCCGGCCAAATGCCTCTCTAAAGTCATCAGTCTCAGCGATAGCTACTACCTGTCTAGCGCCGCCTGACTGCCAGTTCAGGCTCTGGTGGCTGGTGCTGGCCACTACTTTTTCTGCCTCCAACTCCGAGCCGTCTATCGTTACATTTAGGGCAGACGGAGAGACACGGTATACTTTAAAAGTCTGCTTAAAATCATCCTCACCTGGCAAAGGCTTCAGCTTTGTCTTCCTGAATTCGCTGGCAATAAAGTCGGCCGCTTTCTCGCCACCCGGCGTAAAAGAAGCACGGCCCTGCATGTCGTCGGCGCTTAGCGTTTTTATAAGGCGGGTAACCTCAGGTTCTTTAATACCTTTCAGCTTTTGCGCCTGTACCACACCACCCATAAGCAAGGCAGCCAGGGCAAGAGCAGTCATTTTAAATTTTGTCATAGTAAATAAGATTTGAGGAATTTGTGTAGTTTCAGGTATAGTTAATTCTTGCTGACCCTGCAGCTAAGTATAGCGTTTAAAAACACTAATATACCCTATTTTTATGGATACCCAATCTAAAGTTGACTGGTTGAAGTTGCTCCTGGGCATTGTGCTGGTGGCGGCTATACTTTACGTTGGGAAGAGCCTGTTCATACCGCTGAGTTTTGCCTTGCTCATCAGCTTTATACTTTACCCGATTTGCAGGTGGCTGGAGATGAAAAAAGTACCTCGATGGGGGGCAATCGGTTTGTGCTTGTTTCTGTTGCTCTCGGTGGTAGGTTTGCTGGGATGGCTGTTGGTGCGGCAAATGATGCGCTTTACCAAAGAATGGCCGGGAGTAGAGGCAAAACTGATACTTACCTGGGAGAAGCTAAGTGAGCACTTGGAGCACGCCTATAACATCGACACAGACAGGCAGAAAGAGTGGTTGCAGGGGCTTGCCTCTGATGCAGCGTCGAGTGCGTTTAACATGGTGCAGGGTGTAGTTTATACTTCAACAGTTGGCTTGGTACTGCTGCTGCTGATTCCTGTTTATGTCGCCCTTATACTTTACTACCGAGAGCAACTAGTGCATGGCTTGTTTCTGCTGTTCCGGAAAGATGAGCAGAAAAAGATCCGGCTTATACTTCAGGAAACCATTATCACCTACTACAACTTTATTAAAGGCATGGCCATTGTATACCTGATTGTGGCAGTTCTTAATAGCATAGGGTTGTTGCTACTGGGTATTCCGCATGCTATATTTTTTGGTGTTGTGGCTTCCATACTTACGTTTATACCCTATGTGGGTATTACCCTTGGTGCCATACTGCCTATGGCTATTGCATGGGTCACGTATGACACGATCTGGTATCCTATCGGGGTAATAATTGTGTTTGGGATAGTGCAGTACTTAGAGGCGAATCTTATTTTCCCGTGGGCGGTAAGTTACAGGCTGCGCGTTAATATGCTGTTTACGCTTTTGGCTATTGTGGCCGGAGGTATACTTTGGGGTGCATCCGGTATGATCCTATTCATTCCTTTCCTGGCCATACTTAAACTCATTGCAGATAAGCACGAGCAGATGAGGCCTATCTCAGTACTGCTTGGCAACGGCAAAGACTAAATTTTTAAAACAGCAAACCTGGTGGAGCAGTGTACAAGAGGAAAAGCTATGCTACACTAAATAAAAAGTATGGCAGGCTACCTTTAAGCGTTTTCCATAAACGAAGCTTACGTGGCGTATGTTGGTTAAGTGTAAGTAAACTTATACTGCCATGAAAAAATGTTACCTCATACTTTCATTCCTGCTTGCCTGTCTTGTTCTACCATTATCAAGTTTGCAAGCTCAGTCCGACAGACCAAATTTTAAATTAGGCGCAAAGGCCGGTTTAAACCTTTTCTTTTTACCAGACGATGCTTACATACAAGAAGCTGATGCAGCCTTAGGTCCTGAGGTTGGGATTTTTGCCCGGATCGGGGAAAGTATCTATGTACAACCTGAGGTAAACTTTGTGAGCCACAATACCAACCTCATTACAAACGACCAACCAAGAGCAGGAGAACGCGACCAACTGGTGGTGCGTTACCTCCGGGTGCCGGTTTTGCTTGGTTACAGAACCGATTATGACGGTTTTCTGGCATCTGAGATCCGGTTTATGATCGGGCCATCGTTTGCCTATGCGTTTGATGTTAAAGACAATAACCTAAACATACAGCGCAGCGACATTACAAAGGCACAGTTTGCCCTGAACGGTGGCGTTGGCTTTGAGCTGTGGCTGCTAAACCTAGACCTGATGTACCACCACGGCTTTACGGAAATGTTTAACAGAAGCGACTCTGACAGCAGGGGCCGGGCTGTTTCGCTTACTGTAGGGGCAGCGTTCTAAAGTATAAACTTCTGCTCTTTGGCCCATTCCCAGCGCAGTAGGCTGTATACTTCCAGGTCGTGGAACTGGCCATTGCTGAGCAGCTCGCCGTCGCGTTCTATGCCCTCAAAGGTAAAATGGAGCTTTTTAGGAATGCTGTTACTATGCATATTGCCTATGCCAACTTTTATCTGCACCCTGTTCATCTGCATTTTCTCGAAGGTATACTTTAAGAGTGCGGCACAGCTACGAATCACAATGCCTTTATGCTGATGCTGTTCGGCAAGCCAGTAGCCAATTTCCAGTTTCAGGTTGGCAGGGTCTATACTTTTAAAACCGATTACCCCCACATGCTGCTCCTGGTACAGCACCACAAAAACAAGGTCAGAGGTGTTGCCAGCTGCCGTTACTGATTTAATAAATGCTTCGGTATCCGTAACGGCCTTGCTGTAGTCTACAAACGGGAGCCATTTGCGCAGAAATTCTCTGTTCGTATTTATCAGGTTAAAAACTGCAGGGGCATCGCTTAACGATATCTCACGGAGCTTAAGATCTTCAGAAACAGGTACCTCAATGGCAGTGGCTTTCATGGTTTATAGGCGTAAGTGCAAGATTAATATACTTTTGTATAAATATAATAAAGGTATATTAATTTATCTGCTTCCGGAAACCACCTCTGTCACCCGGCTTTTTGCCACCGCCCTTGCCTTTACTGCCAAAGGTTCCTGATTTTTTGGCACCGGCTGCTTTTGGCGCCTTAGCAGCTATACTTTTAAGTTGCGCAACTTCTTCTGGTGTTAGTTCGCGATACGCTCCGGGTTGCAGGTTGCCTAGTGTAAGCAGACCAATCGCCGGGCGAATCAGGCGCAGGGTCGGGTAGCCTACAGCAGCTGTCATGCGGCGTACCTGGCGGTTCATGCCCTGCGATATCTTTATTTCTACCCAAGAGGTTGGTATGTTCTTTCGGAAACGGATAGGAGTGGAGCGTTCCCATACTTGTGGCCCTTCTTCGAGCAGTTGTACTTTGGCAGGTGCCGTTTTTGTACCTTTTATCAGTACGCCGAGTCTTAAACGGGTAAGTGCCTCGTCTGTGGGTATGCCATCTACCTGTACCCAATACGTTTTTTCAACCTTAAACTGCGGGTCAGAGAGGCGGTGCTGCAGCGTTTTATCGTCGGTTAAAAGTACCATTCCTTCACTGTCGTAGTCGAGGCGGCCAACAGGATAAATGTTTGGTACAGGCACGTAGTCTTTAAGGGTGGCTCTGCCGGCTTCGTCAGTAAACTGTGTAAGTACCTCGTAAGGTTTGTTGATGATGTAGTATTTCAATAGTAGATTTTTTGAGTGTATAGACTAAGCCGGCTGCTGTTGCAGGCTCCAGGTACTTTTTAGCTGCTCATACTCCGGCAGCAACAAAGATACAAGAAGTGAGTCTTCGTTTACACCATCTACAATATAATGGCCTCTTACGATACCTTCGTCCTTAAAACCATATCGTTGCAGGAGCTTACGGGATGGCGTGTTGTATTCTGCTAACAAGGCTTCCACTCTATGCAAATGCATCTGCTCAAAACCATAGGCAAGTATAGCACCTAAGGCCTCTGTCATCAATCCTTTGCCTTTATCCTTATCGTGGAGCAGGTGGTATCCTATTTCAGCCCTTCTGTGTTTCGGAATCCAGGTATGATAACCGCATCTGCCAAGTACCCTGCCGTTCTCTTTATCCAACATAAAGAAGTTGGCAAAGGAAATAAAATAAGTTGTGTAGCCCTTTCTGTAGTTTTCTTTTTCAGTAGCTAACTCCTGGTCAGTTGTAAAGCCAAAGTATGATTTAATTTCCTGGTCAGAATAACTGGCCAGCACATGGCCATAGATTTCTGGCGACATAAGGCGCAAGTGCATACGCTTTGTCTCAAGTATTACAGGGGTAGGAGTGCTGGAAATGCTCATAGTTTTGGAGGTTGAATAATTAATTATCTCCTGCTTCGAATTTAACTCTTTTGTAAGCTAAACCTGGGCCATCGCAGGCGTTCCATGTATTATGTAGCGTGCCGTCAGACATAAAGCCTAACGTTTCTGTTGCCTCAGCTGAGGTGCAGCTGCCTATAATATCATTGGTACTGCTATAGGTTAGTGTAAGAAGCTTTTCAGTAGTTAAATTCTCAATCTTAAAGGTGCCCGATGCTGCTGTAGTTACACCGTTGCGTTCCCTGGTTTTGGTAAAAGAGCTGTTCGAGTTAAAAACATAGAACTCCTGCCATGGCATAGCTGCTCCTGTTAGTGCAGGTGCGTTGGCAATATTGCCCGTCATTTTTACAAGCTGCCACTTCTGAGGGTATTCGCCTGCAGCGAACTCAGTGGTCATGGCATCAGGCGTATCATCTTTAGAACAAGAAGTTAATACGCAAAGCAGAGCTAGGGCAAGTAGTAAGTTTTTCATACAGTGAGTGT
This sequence comes from Pontibacter sp. H249, assembly GCF_037892465.1. Lineage (NCBI taxonomy): Bacteria > Pseudomonadati > Bacteroidota > Cytophagia > Cytophagales > Hymenobacteraceae > Pontibacter > Pontibacter sp. H249. Next base: position 274,985 of record NZ_JBBKTR010000003.1, read on the forward strand.
TTTAGGTGTAACTCTATGATTCTAAAACTTATGAAACAGTTGCAAGACAGGGGTGGAAAGTATAAACTTTAATAACTACCATTATACTTTCTGATAAACCACTCCACGCAGATAAAGCCCAGCAGCAGGAAAAACAGCCACTTCAGGTCTACCAAATCTTTCAATTCTTCGGAGCTGTAGATTTTAGCTTTGTGATCAGCGGTTAACAGATCCTGCTCCAACTGCTGCAGCGTGCCTGGGTGGTAAAGCTTAGAACCGGTGTTACTGGCCAACTGGTAAAGTAGGTTATGGTCGGCAACAGAGCTAAGCGCCTCCAGTTGCAGCTCTTCCACCACAAACTCGCCTTTGTCCTGCTGCACTTGTCCGTTTATTCTGGCGGAGGCAGTATAGGTATAGCGGCCGCCTTGTAAGGTGCCTATGTTTACGCCGGCCTGGTTTTCGCCGTTGGCAAAGTTAAATCGCTTGGTCTCACCCTCGTCGTTTTTTATACTTAATGTGATGTTCTGACCATAAATTGGCTCTAGTGCCTCGTTGTAAGCCTCTGCGTTAAAGCGTATTTCATCGGAGCTGGTATACTCTGTTTGTATCGGGTATACGTTCAGTCGCTTTTTGTTGCGGGGTGCGCTGAGCAGTTGAATCAGGTTTGTCATCAGTTTATCGTATACTTCAGGCTGCTCGTTGTTGGCATTCTCCATAATGCGCCATTGCCAGATACCAGAAGCCAGCAGCGTTGCATTGCGTTTGTCTCCGGAGGTTTGCACGGCTAGCATCGGTTTATTTGTTTTTACGCGGCCTACCTGCTGGTACAGCACCACCTCGGTATTAGGGTTTACCCGCACATCGCCGAATGGCACCCTGGCAGGAGGGTATTGCTGCAGGCGCTCTGTGGTAGCTTCGGGTAAGGTAAATGTAGTAAAGTTGACATTGGCTACCGGCGTAACTTCATCAGCTTGTCCGTTGCTGCTGATGTTCAGGCCCACGTTCAGGCGGTTATAATCGTTCAGGTCGCTTTGCGGGCCAAGTATGTACAAAGTAGGTAAACCTTTCTGGCGCACCAGGTTTAAAGCAGCCTCGCCGCCGGCTACACGACCCGGCAGCTGGTGCAGCACCGCCACATCGTAATCCTGCTGCTTTAGCTGCGTGAGGCCGGGTATATACAGCTCTGTTTCATAGTTCTCATTCGACTCTATGGCAGCACGTATGGCCTTGATATCGGGGTGTGGGGCAGCGGCGGCTATGAGTATTTTTATCTTGCCTTTTACTACATCTATGTAAGCATGTTTGGTGTTGTTGAGGGTGGTAAATTCTCCCTGTAGCGGCTGCACCTCAATTTCGTAGTGGCGTTTTCCTAAACTGGATGCCAGCACCTGAAATGGCACCTGCTGCACCGGCTGGTTTGCCTGCAGCGTTACCCTTTTATTGGCGATAGCCTTGCCATTTTCTTTTAGTACAACGTTTGCCGGTCTGCCGCCGAAGCCTTCCTGCTGCAGCTCCACCTCCAGCGGAAAGCGGTTGCCGCTGTAGTTAACCTTGTTGTAGCGTAATGAGGCTACCAGTACGTCTTTCTTAGGCACCGTATCACCCACAGCTACAGGGTATAAAGTATAACCGTAGTTGGCGTAGGTAGGGGAGATGCCCTGGTTTACGATGCCATCCGACAACAGCACCACACCTGCCAGGTTCTGTTCAGTGTACTCTTCCTGTACCTGCGCCAGCAGTTGGCTAAGATTCGTGGTTTCGGAAGTATACGTTAGGTTATTTATACTTTGCCGCTGCTCGTTGGCAAGCGTTCTAACCTCAGTTCTGTAGCCGGCATCCTGTAATTTGGCAAGTATGCTTTGCAAGCCCTGCTCCGCCTGTTTTAGCTGCACCGAATCAGAGAAAAGCTGTACTGACTGCGAATTATCCAGCGCAAAAATTATAGTTGGCTCCTGGGTGGTGTTAGATACATAGCGCACCAGCGGCCCTAGCAATAGAAAACAGATAAAGCTCACCACTACAAAACGCAGCGCAGCCAAAGGATAGTTTATACTTTTAGGCCAGGGTGCGCGCTTGCTGTACAGCAGCCAGGCATACAGCAAGCCAAGAGCCAGGCAGGCAAGTATAAGCCAGGGAGAGTAGGTAGTTATGAGTCGGAAGCTGTTCAAGTTTGTGCTTATGAATTACAATTGCTTAATTAATAGTTGTGACTGTAAGATACATCTTAACGAAAAGACGTTCTGCTGAATCTGGCTTTCGAATCCAGTACATCAATGTATCTATAATGCCCTGTGGCTGAAAACTTGTGCTCAGAATAGTTTACTTTAACGAGTTCTGTTCCAAACCAGTGGTTTAGCCACCTAAAAAACTTTTTGTCAGGTTCCAGAACTGTTTGCTGTGCTGTAGCAGATTTAATCCGCATGCCATTCTGCTGCAGAATGCTCACAGCCCAGTTTTTAACACATGCCGTGTCATCAACCTCTGAAACGATAAAAGTGTACTTACGGTCGCTGTACGCTTTTGTGATTGAGTTTATCACAGGTAAGAATAAAAGTATAAAAGCAGCCGATTTTAGGTATTCTTTTATAGGTTCTCCAGCGCTAAAAATTAAATAGAAAGCCATTGCTAACACCGACATTATGAAAAGCATTAGCACCAGGGACTTCAAAAATATTCTGATATCCGGCTGATGAGAGAAGGTCTTTATATTCATGCCTGGGCCTGTGCTAATGATGTAACTCCTATAACTAAAGTTTACCTGTCTGATTATGAAAAGCTACGCGTCCGAATTTGATTTTTGTATCTACGATATCTATGTATTTAAAATTGCCTGCTACAGTTACTGCATTTTCAGTATAACTCACGGTTGCCTGCTCTGTTCCGAACCGGTTGCCAAACCATCTCAGTACACTGCTTGTTGGCTCTAGAACAGTCTGCTGAGGTTGCTCGTTTTTGATTCGCATGCCGTTCTTTTGCAGCAACTCCACAGCCCAAACAGCTGCATGGCTCGGATCATCAACTTGTCTAATTGTAAACGTATGTTTGCGGCCATTATATGCGCCAATTATCCCATTTATTAGCGGCAAAATAAAAAGTATAGGCCCGGCAGATCTTACATAATCTTTTATTTGTTCTCCCTGGTTAAGAAGCAAATAAAAAGCTGCGACCAACAGCATCATCAAAGATAGTGTCAACAGCCAGAATTTCAGGAATATAGTAAGCTTAGGGTTATGAGCGTAAAGGTGAGTTTTCATTAGCTGGGTTTAAGTATGACAGTATGTGGTGCAGTGGAGAATAAATATAAAACAAAAAGGCCAATGCTGCTAACGAATACGCCGGAGCATTGGACTTTCAGAAATGTGTGTACCACCTAAAGTTGCTTTGACGGCTGATTTTTAAAATCTACATTTCCGAACTTAATTCTTGAGTCAAGTATATCGATATACCTGAAGTTGCCTGTTGCAACCACTTCATACTCCGAAGCACTTATAGCAATTAGTTCTGTGCCAAACCAGTTGTTTAGCCACCTGAAAAATTTGTTTCCAGACTCCAGAACAGTACTGTTGCCCGTTGTAGCTTTAATGCGCATGCCTTTCTGCTGCAACAGTTCTACAGCCCAGTTGGCTACATGTATCGGGTCATCTATGCCTGAAATTATATAGTCATGTTTGCGGGTTGAAAATGCAAAGGAGGCAGCGTTAATTACAGGAATAAAAAAGTAGAGGTAGAAGAATCCTGTTAAATAATCAGTGAAGGCTTCTTCGTCTTCAAAAATCAGATAATATGTAACTATCATTACAGTAAACAGCCCAAACATTAAAGCAAAGTATATCAGGAATGATTTGAAATTAGGTTTGTAGGCTATCATTTCTGTTTTCATATTTTAAGCTCTATAAGGGTAGGGAAGTATAAGTATAAATATAAAACAAAAAGGCCAATGCTGCTAACGAATACGCCGGAGCATTGGCCTTCTGAATTACAAAGTATAAATTTAATTCATACTTTATAATCAATAATTACTAAGTAAGCATGCCGCCGTCTACCTGCAGGGTCTGGCCTGTAATGTAAGCCGACTCGTCGGATGCCAGGAACACAGCTGCTTTAGCCACATCCTCTGGTGAGCCGCCGCGCTTTAACGGAATTGCTTTTCTCCACTCGTCTACTACTTTCTGGTCAAGCTCGCCAGTCATTTCGGTTTCTATAAAGCCCGGGGCAATAGCGTTGCAACGGATGTTGCGTGAGCCCAGCTCCAGCGCCACAGACTTTGTAAAGCCAATAATACCAGCCTTAGAAGCCGCGTAGTTTGCCTGGCCAGCGTTACCTTTTATACCTACTACAGAAGTAATGTTGATAACAGAGCCAACTTTAGCACGCATCATGTGCTTGGTAGCAGCCTTTGTCACGTTAAACACAGACTTCAGGTTGGTGTTGATCACCGCGTCCCACTGCTCTTCGTTCATGCGCATCAACAGGCCGTCGCGGGTAATGCCGGCGTTGTTTACAACGATGTCGATCTTGCCGAACTCTTTTACCACGTCCTCTACCAGTTGCTCTGCCTGTGCTGTGTTAGAGGCATCAGAACGATAGCCTTTTGCAACACCGCCGTTAGCGGATAGCTCCTGCTCCAGGGCCTGGCCTTTTTCTACACTTGACAGGTAGGTGAACGCTACCTTGGCGCCAGCCTCTACAAATTTCTCTGCAATGGCGCGGCCTATTCCTTTTGATGCTCCCGTTACCAGAGCTACTTTTCCTTCTAATGCTTTCATGGAGGTCAAAGTTATAAAAAGAAATGTTTTTTGCGAAAGCAGTTTAAAAACGTTCTAAAACCTGCTTGTAAGTTGTTGTATATTAAATGATTATACTTTATATACTAAAGTAGTAATATGTACAAGAACTAAATTGGCAGCTGTTGAAGTGCTATATTGACTTTTGGTAAAACTATTGTAACATATTTATAATCTGATTATTGTATTGAAATTGGCTTTTTTTTCTATGAGTTAAAGTATATTTTCGTGGCAACTTTCCAACCAAAGGTATTTTTGTGATGTACAAACGTGGAAAAGGGATAGCCACCCTAATCGCTTTGTTGCTGCTTTGTTGCATTATTGCGGCACGACTACTAAATCTTTACTCCGATGAGGCACTTGCACTCCAAAATGATGTGAAAACCGGTATGCAACTGGTAAAGGCAAAGGAAGCACCTAAGCCGGCCCCAGTAGTGTATGGTATCCCAACCGATACATTGGTAATTGTGGAGGATGAGGTGAAAAGGGGTGAGAATATCTCAGAAATACTGGCAAAGTATAACATATCTCCAACACAGGTGTACATGCTCGCCAAAAAGGCAAAAGAGGTATACAGCGTGCGCCGTATAGCAGCCAGAAGCAACTACACCATACTTCATGCCCTTGATTCTGCTCAAACTGCCCGTTACTTTATCTATGAGCCAAACCCTGTAGAGTATGTTATCTACGACTTACGAGGCGAAACCGAGGTAACACATGTGAAGCGTGACATTGAAGTAATAGAGCGTACACTTGCTGGGGAAATTAAAAACTCTCTTTTCGAAGACATGGTGGCAGCTGGAGGCTCGGCCCAACTGGTAAATAAGTTTGCAGATATTTACGCCTGGCGCCTAAATTTAAGCCACCTGCAACATGGCGATAAGTTTAAGCTGATTTATGATGAGAAGGTAGTGAACGGCACCACTATCGGCTATGGCGAACTGAAATCTGCTGTATTTGAGCATAACGGTCAGGAAGTATACGCTATCGGCTATGACCAAGGCAACGGAATGGGATATTACGACCAGAAAGGGCAAAGCCTGAAAAGAGCCTTCCTGAAAGAGCCACTGGAGTATAGCCGTATCAGTTCACGTTTCTCTAAGCGCCGTTTCCATCCGGTGCAGAAGCGCTACAAACCGCACCTGGGCACCGACTTTGCTGCGCCTCGTGGCACGCCTATACGTACTGTAGGAGATGGAAAAGTACTAGAGGCAAGGTATACCAGGGGCAATGGCTACTATGTTAAAATCCAGCATAATAAGACGTATACAACCCAGTACCTTCATATGTCTAAATTTGCAAGAGGTGTTAAAGCAGGTGCGCGTGTAAAGCAGGGCCAAACAATTGGTTACGTAGGCAGCACCGGACTTGCTACAGGTCCTCACCTTTGCTACCGCTTCTGGAAGAATGGCAGACAAGTAGATGCACTAAGCGTGAAACTCCCAACTGCTGACCCGATAAAGAAGAAGAATTTAGAAAGTTTTACTGCCTTGAAAGAAGAAACGATGCGCAGGATGGAGGCAATCGATATGAAAGATGTGAAACAGCCATTGCTTGCTGCTGATAAAGCCAAAGAACCTACAGATGCATAGAATGTAACACTAATTTATACTTTGAAAAAGGCGCTGCTAAAGCGCCTTTTTTGGTTTTAAGTTTATTAGTAGAGACTGCTATACGCTGCAGATTACGCTATATATCAGAGTGTTTTTATAGTTTATGTATGTTTGCCGCTGTATCAGCAACGCCGGATCCAACCACCCCTAGCCCCGCTTTAGAAAAGGAGGGGCTAGGGGTGGTTGGATCCGGTCTCACGAAAAAATGGTTAGAAAGTACCTAACTTTCTAACCATTCAACTTTATAGTTTACAAACTCTAATTACTGGCAGTATTTCTTCAGATACAGATCCGCATCTTTCAAACCCAGCGACTTTGCTTTGGTCCAGTCGGAGCAAGCACCGGTTTTATCGCCTAGGTTATACTTTGGCGCGCCACGGTTATAGTATGCCTGCTCGTATTTTGGGCTTAATTCGATAGCCTTAGTATAATCTGCAATTGCGCCGCTGAAGTCTCTTAAACCATAACGAACCAGGCCCCGGTTATTATAAGCTTTGAAATCTTTGGGGTCTAACTCAATGCCCTTGTTAAAATCGAGCAAGGCGCTGCGGTAATCTTTCAGGTTATACTTGGAGAGGCCGCGGCTCAGGTAAGCCTCAGTATACTTTGGGTCGGCGGCAATGGCCTTCGTAAAGTCTTCTATGGCTTCTCTGTATTTTTGTAGCCTGTCTTTGGCAACTCCTCTGTTAGTTAAGGTAGGTGCATGTTTCGGCTCCAGTTTCAGTACCTCGTTATAGTCTTTAATGGCTTCGGTATACTTGCCGGCATTAAACTTTTCGTTTCCGCTGATAAAATAATCTTTGGCAGATTGCTGTGCCAGCGCTGAAAAAGAGACTAAAATAAAAAGTATAAAAGGTAAAATTTTTGTCATGCAACAGAGGTATCGTATATATCAATAATGCAAAGTACAGCACAATAGCACAATCTTAAAAGCTATTTCTATACTTTATACTTTTTTTAGTCTCATCGTACAATACTGTTCTTCGCTTTGTGCTATCCATAAGTATGAGCATAGCGGTTTTGCGAAGTAAGGATTATCGCTTAATTTTGCTCATCAACTTTAAATAAGATATTATGGCATCAAAATACGATTTAGTAGTGCTAGGTAGTGGCCCGGGCGGTTATGTGGCTGCAATCCGTGCCTCGCAGCTGGGTATGAAAGTAGGTGTTATCGAGCGTGAGTCGCTGGGTGGTATCTGCCTTAACTGGGGCTGTATCCCTACAAAAGCACTGCTTAAAAGCGCAAACGTATTCGAGTATATCAACCATGCGGCTGACTACGGTATTACTATAGGAGATGCTTCTGTAGATTTTAACGCTGTTGTGAAGCGTAGCCGCGGTGTTGCCGATGGCATGAGCAAAGGCATCCAGTTCCTGTTCCGCAAAAACAAGATCGATGCGATTATGGGTAATGGTAAGATCGTGGGCAAAGGTAAAATTGAGGTTACTGACGCGGAGGGTAAAAAATCTACGGTAGAGGCAGACAACATCATCATTGCAACCGGTGCCCGTTCACGTGAGCTTCCTAACCTGCCGATTGATGGCAAGAAAATTATTGGTTACCGCCAGGCTATGGCTTTAGATAAAAAGCCGGAGAGCATGGTAGTAGTAGGTTCTGGTGCTATCGGGGTGGAGTTTGCATACTTCTACAACGCAATGGGCACTAAAGTAACGATTGTAGAGTACATGCCGAACATCGTTCCTGTTGAGGATGAAGAAGTATCGCGCCAGTTATCTAAGTCATTCCGTAAGTCAGGCATCGAGATCATGACAGATTCTTCTGTAGAGTCTGTGGATACAAGCGGCGATATCTGCAAAGTGAATGTTAAAACAGCTAAAGGCGAGCAGATACTTGAAGCTGAGGTTGTACTTTCGGCGGTAGGTATCCAGACAAACCTGGAGAACATCGGCCTTGAGGAGCTTGGTATTAAAGTAGATAAAGGCCGTTTAGTGGTGGATGAGTTCTACAAAACAAACGTAGACGGCATCTACGCCATCGGTGACATTGTTCCTGGTCCGGCACTGGCACACGTTGCTTCTGCCGAGGGTATCATCTGCGTAGAAAAAATGGCGGGCCATAACCCAGAGCCATTAAACTACGGCAACATCCCTGGCTGTACGTATTGCTCTCCGGAGATTGCTTCTGTTGGCTTAACTGAGAAAGCAGCCCGTGAGCAAGGCCTGGAAATTAAAGTAGGCAAGTTTCCATTCTCTGCATCTGGTAAAGCAAGTGCAGCTGGTGCTAAAGACGGTTTCGTGAAGGTGATTTTCGACGCGAAGTACGGCGAGTTCCTGGGCGCGCACATGATTGGTGCTAACGTGACAGAGATGATCGCAGAAGTAGTGGTTGCTCGCAAATTAGAAACTACCGGTCATGAGATCATTAAGTCAGTACACCCGCACCCAACCATGAGCGAGGCTATCATGGAGGCTGCTGCAGCTGCTTACGACGAGGTAATTCACTTGTAGTCAATCCGACTCATAAGAGCTTTAAGCAAGTATACAAAGGGGTTGGTCGAAAATTCGGCCAACCCCTTTTGATTTTAGGTGCATTAGTTCTCTTTTTGGCGTTACTTTGCGCCTAGCTAAGGCTGCAATGGCCCTGGCAAGTATAGATCTAAACCTAAATACTATGAAAAAATCACTCCTGCTCGTGCTGGCAGTGCTGCTATGCACTGTATCTTATGCCCAAATTGATACGGTACGAATCACTGCTAAAGACATCCGCATAAAACAGGTAAAACCCGGTACACGCCAGTATCTGGTAACCATGCAAACACCAACAGCCCCAACAGTACTTCGGCAATCGCTATGGAATCGTAACGTAAGTTTCGAGAATTATAGGGGTAAAGAGCGGTTGATAGTTCGCCAAAACTGGATTGGAACCGACACACTTTCTAACAGAAGCATACTTACTATTTGCGAAAAAGACTTCACACCCATTTACCAAACCAGCACCTCGGCACGCGGAACGGCAGCCTTTAATTTTGAAAAAGACAGAATAGTAGGAGCAGACTCGGTGCAGAACAACGGTTTTAAAGGCTTTACTATGCCATCGCCGGAGCCTACGTTTGATTGGGAACTGGATATGGAGTTTTTTGAGAGTCTGCCGCTGAAAGCCAATACTGTTTTCATGATCAACTTTTACCATCCGGGCAGCAGAACAGGCCCACAGTACTATGCCTATAAAGTAGTAGGCTCACAAAAACTGGAAACTGTAAACAACGCCTCTACCGACTGCTGGATGCTCCGTATCGACTATAGCTCAACCAACTACGCTATTTTCTGGATTAGCAAAGAGTCTAATGAAGTCCTTAAAATGGAGGAAGAATTTAACGGTACTAAGCGCAATAAAATTAAGCTAAGCACAACAGCCGGAAAGTATATTTAAATACTATTAAAAGTAATGCAACTGTTGTACCTGTTTTTAACTCTTTAAGTTTAAAACTATATAACCTACCCACTATGAAAAAAATGTTAACGTTGGCGTTTATGGCGCTGGCATTTACCTCCTGCGATAAAGAAGACGGTGAGCTCACAGAACCTCTTACTTATGTACACAAACAGATCAATTCCTCATTTAAGTATACAGCCCCTACGCAGGTGGATGTTAACGATGACGGGAAGAATGATTTTTCTTTCGGTAATGTGTTGGTCTCTGACTCTCGTGGAGGACATAATCTGTTTTACGTAAGGGCGCTGGAGGCAAACCAGGTATTACTGAATATGCAAGAAGAAATCTCTATAGGCCATTGGAGTGCCGCGCTTCAGGTAAACGATATGGTGCAGGAAGATAACTCGAAAAATTTCCAGTGGGTAAGAGGAGCTGGGTTTTTACTTGATCAACGTAAGCCAGACGAAGTGCATACTTTTTACGAAGGCCCGCTTGCCAGTTATAATACTTTATACTTGGGCATCAGGCTTAAAGAAGGTGACACTTACAAAACAGGATGGATAAAATTAAGCTACATCATGGGCAGTGAAAAAGTAGATATAGTGGAAGCCGCATTTCACCCGTCTGCTTCTAAAGCTGTGAAAGCAGGAGAGCGGTAGGAGCACAGAAAAGATGGCTTACAAACAGAAAAGGCAGGTGGCAAACCTGCCTTTTCTGTTTGTACCTAGAAGCGTATTTAAAGCGCGAATGCTGATTTTGTCGGAACTTATGCTTAAATTGTTAGCTTTTAGTAGTGCCTGCCCATGCTTTTTATCTGAAAATATTAAAGTTTTTGTAAATTAGTTGAGGCCGATTTATATAATCCTCAAACAACACCTCATGAAGCCTAAGAGCAAAATAAAATTCGTTTCAAAAGACAAGAATATCTTCTTTGCAACGCTGCGCAAAAGAGTTGATGCATACTTTACTGAAAATAACATCTCCAAAAACGCTAACACGGAAATGGTGGTGAAGAGCGTGGTGCTGTTAGCCTGTTATGTTGTGCCATTTGTTCTCCTTCTTACTCTTCAGCCATCTTTAACTGTAAGCTTATTTTTATGGTTTATAATGGGCTTAGGCGTGGCAGGTATAGGCATGAGTGTAATGCACGATGCAAACCACGGGGCTTACTCAAACAACAAGCGTGTAAACTTTTGGATGGGGCATACTTTAAACCTGGTTGGAGGCTCGGCTTTTAACTGGAAACTGCAGCACAATATTCTGCACCATACTTACACCAACGTAGTAGATATGGACGAGGATATCCAGGACAGGCTTGTGCTCCGATTTTCGCCGCACACCAATGTTAAGTTTTACCATAAGCTGCAGTGGCTTTATGCTTTCTTCTTTTATGGGTTGTTAACCCTATACTGGGTTATCGCCAAAGATTTTGTGCAGTACTTTCTGTTTATCAAAAACGGCGTTAACTCTAACTCCGACAAAGAGAATAAAAAGATGCTGCTGAAGATCATCGCCATGAAGGTTCTATACTTCAGTATCATGCTGGTGCTGCCGGTAGTGGCGTTTGGTATTCCGTTTTTACATGTGCTGCTTGGCTTTTTGCTGATGCATTTTGTAGCGGGTATCGTGCTTACGGTAGTGTTCCAGCTGGCGCATACAGTGGAGGGCACCAGCCATCCACGGCCAGACCAGAATGGCACAATTGAGAACGACTGGGCTATACACCAGATGCACACAACTGTTAATTTCTCACGGGATAACAGGTTTATAAACTGGTATGTAGGCGGCCTGAATTACCAGATCGAGCACCACCTGTTTCCGCGCATCTGCCATGTGCACTATCCGGCTATTTCGCATATTGTAAAAGAGACTGCAGAGGAGTTTGGGATACCTTACATGGAGAATAAAACATTCTGGCAGGCTCTGCGCTCACACATTAACACGCTGCGCCGTTTTGGTAAACTGCCAAGCCTGAACGAAGCAATAGCCTAAGACTAGGATTTTAAGATTCAGGTATGGGTAGGATTCTATTTACGCAAAAGGATGCTACCCATTTATTTTGTAGGGACAGGTCGTGACCTGTCCAAAATCGTGCCCCGAAACTAAATATAGGAACTGACCATACTTACCTTTACCTTTGCACTAGTATTATCCATACTTTAATCGTTAAAAGAACCTTTGGTCTCTTTTATAGGTTAAGGGTGGAAAGGATGAGCAAGAACACACATGGTGTTGTACTTTCAGTTGAAAGCGCTTGTTCATCAGAGCTTATGCTGCGCCGGCAATAAATTTAACTGTGCGGCCAGCCTTTCATACTGAAAAATCATTTAATGACATTCGAGAATTTAAACCTGATAGAGCCTATCCTAAACGCTCTTAAAACAGAAGGATACACCAAACCAACTCCCATTCAGGCACAAGCCATCCCTTACATACTGCAGCAGCGCGACATCTTAGGATGCGCCCAAACAGGTACTGGTAAAACAGCCGCTTTCTCTATTCCGATTTTGCAGTTGCTGCACGCGCAGCCACAGAATGGGCCAAGAAAAATAAAGTCGCTTATACTTACCCCAACCCGTGAGCTGGCAATACAGATAGGAGACAGCCTTGCAGCGTATGGCAAGCATACTGGCCTTAAGCATACTGTTGTTTTTGGCGGCGTGTCGCAACATCCACAAACCGATGCTTTAAAAAGAGGCGTAGACATACTGGTGGCGACACCAGGCCGTTTGCTGGACCTGATGGCGCAGAAGTTCATTAACCTGAGCCACCTGCAGCTGTTCGTGCTGGACGAGGCAGACCGTATGCTGGACATGGGATTTGTGCATGATGTGAGAAAAGTAATACAGGTCCTGCCACCAAAGCGTCAGTCACTGTTCTTCTCAGCTACTATGGCCCCGGAAATCATGAAGCTTGCAGATACGATTCTTGTTAACCCTGCTAAGGTTGAGGTAACTCCGGTATCATCTACGGCCAATACCATACAGCAGAAAGTATACTACGTTAAAAAGTCTGATAAGAAGAACCTACTGATACACCTGTTGAAAGACGGTGAAATTGATCGTGCGCTTGTGTTTACCCGCACCAAGCATGGTGCCGATAGAGTTGCCAAAGATATGACCAAAGCCGGAGTACAGGCAGAGGCTATACATGGCAATAAATCACAGAATGCCAGGGTGCGTGCCTTAGATAATTTTAAGAGCAGCAAAACGCGTGTTTTAGTAGCCACTGATATTGCTGCACGCGGTATTGACGTGGACGACCTGAGCCATGTGATTAACTACGAACTGCCAAACGAGCCGGAAACGTATGTGCACCGCATTGGCCGTACAGGTCGTGCTGGAGCAAACGGTATTGCACTTTCGTTTTGCGATGCCGAGGAAACTGCTTACCTAGTAGGTATTCAGAAGCTGATATCGAAGTCGGTGCCGGTAGTGGAGAACCACCCATACCCGATGACAGCAAAAGACTTTGCCGAGGCAGCCAGCACTGTAAAAGAGCAGAAAAAGCGCGGTGGTAGCGGGGGTAGAAGTCGCTGGGGTAACAAGCCTTCTGGTAACGGAAATTCCAGTGGTAGCGCAAACAATAACAGGCCAGCTGGCGGACCCCGTAATGGTGGTGGCAACAGTGGCGGTAACCGTCGCTGGAACAATAGCAAGCCGAAAGCGAAAGTATAACTTGCTTTAAGTATAAATAAGAAGTCCTGCCGGTGCAAACTGGCAGGACTTTTTTGTCTGTCTAAATCAGAATTAGCAGGATTAGAAATGACGAACAGGATGGTTGGACCCCGCAGCATGCGCAGCTCCTGCGAGTGTCTGCGCTAACGGTCGTAGATGTATAGCAAATCAGACTCTTTCAGGTTTGTTAAATGCTGTTTGTTCATAAAAAAAAACTGCGCATCTTTCTAAATCCTGATTTATAAAAAGAAAAGAGACGCAGAATGTTGCGTCTCTATATTACTGATCTTAGTTTTTATTACCTGTTATTGCCTTGTTCTTTGTTTCTGTATTTGTCGTAACGTTTTTTATCCTTCTTTTTGTCTTTTTTGCGCCCAATAGCTCCGCCAGCCACTGTACCGGCTGCGGCACCTACTACAGCACCTTCAGTACCACCCACAGCGGCTCCGGTTGCAGCCCCGGCAGCGCCTCCTATGGCAGCGCCTTTTGCTTTACGGCTCCAACCTTCTCCTGTACAACTACCTAGTAGAAATACAGTAATCAGCATGTATGCTAATACTTTTATTTGATTCATAGTTTTAATGTATGGTTATATATAGTACGAGGTGTAACTTGTTGCATTTTTAGGAGTTATAGTGCGTGCTGCGCCTTTATAGTATAGTTGTATATATGATTATCTGTAGAAAAGGTTTGTTTGGAATTGTGGTAAAGGATGCAAATTGTTAAGTAATCAGTGCAACTACTTTATCCGGTTGCTTTGTACAGAATTAGCTAACTTGCAGCTACCTTTCAACGCATCAGCAGATAACCATTTTATGATTGCAGTTGAGCATTAATTTTTCTTAAAGCTTACTTCAGGCCCCATGCCAACAGTCAAAATCACAGCCTGCACCACCGCAGATATTCATATTTTACAAGATATCGCCATCAATTCCTACGGCGATCATTATTTATACTTGTGGCACGACGGCGGCATGTGGTATATAAACCGCTGCTTCAGCGATGATGCTCTAAAAAAAGAACTGGAAGACGAAAACGCTGCTTTCTTTCTGATTTATGCGGAGGAGGAACTGGTTGGTTTTCTGAAGCTAAACCTGCACAAAGAGATGGATAGCTATACTGCAGCGGAAGCAATGGAACTGGAGCGTATTTACCTGCTCAAAAGCGCCTCCGGTAAAGGTTTGGGCCGTATGGTACTAAACTTTACAAGGCAGTATGCACAAAAACTAGGCAAAAAAGTTATCTGGCTAAAGGCGATGGACAGCAGCAAATCAGTAGATTTTTACGAGCAGAATGGCTTTACGAAATGCGGCACTTACACACTAGACTTTGAGGCCATGAAAGAGGAATATCGGGGCATGTATGTGATGAAGCTGGAGTTAGACTAAACTATACTTTGCTTTCAGCCGCTGCATCAAAAATATTACAATGGTTAAACATTTAATGTATATACATTGTTAACTTTGATGTGCCTAAACTATCTGCTACAGAAATAGTAAAGGAGTTTGGGTAATCAATATAATATTAATGAATTGACCTGTAATATGTTACTTAAGCAGACCATAGTTACACTTTGGTCTGCTTTGTTTTTAGCCTTTAGCCAGGCTGTTTAATAAATGACTAAGAAACAACAAAACATTATCATACTTATACTTGGCGCCTTAGCTGCGCTGGGTCCTTTTGCCATAGACATGTACCTGCCGGGCTTCCCGGCAATCGCCAAAGACCTCCGCACCGATATATCGCATGTGGGCTTTTCGCTTACAAGTTACTTCATAGGTATTTCGGTGGGGCAGCTTATTTATGGCCCGTTGGTGGATAGATTTGGACGGAAGAAACCGTTACTTTTCGGGCTTACCTTATTTGTGGTGGCTGCCGTTGGCTGCGCCTTTGTACCAACAGTTGAATGGCTGATTGCCCTGCGCTTGCTGCTTGCCTTAGGAGGCTGTGTGGGCATGGTGGCAAGCCGTGCTGTAGTGCGCGATGTTTTTGCGGTGGAGGATATACCTAAGGCTTTTTCTATGTTGATGCTGGTGATGGGAGTAGCGCCTATTATCGCACCTACAATAGGAGGCTTTGTTACGGCACATTTTGGCTGGAGGTACATATTTGTGGTGCTTGCCTCCATTGGCCTGGCCGTGCTGATCCTGATCGTATTTATGTTACCCGAAAGTCGTGGCGCAGATAAAAGCATTTCGCTTAAACCTAAAAGTGTGCTAGGTGAATTTATGGCAGTGCTGAAGAATCCTGTTTTCCTGGCCTATGCGTTTGCTGTAAGTACGGCGCAGGCAGGTATGTTTGCATATATTTCAGGCTCTCCGTTTGTGTTTATGGAGATTTTCGGGTTAAACGAGACGCAATTTGGCTGGGCATTCGGGATGAACGCTTTTGGTTTTATTGCCGGTAGCCAGTTCAACAACCTGATGCTTCGAAAAAGAACTTCAGCCCAGATAACACTGAGTGCGGGTTCAATTCAGTTTGTAGTGGGAATGGTGCTGCTGTTAGGCAATTATTTTGGCTATCTGAGTGCCCCAGGCTCGCTTATACTTATCTTTAGCTACATGTTTTGCCTGGGTGTGTTGGGGCCAAATGCATCTGCACTGGCACTGGCACCGTTTGCCCGAAATGCAGGCAGTGCAAGCGCTTTAATGGGAAGTGCCCAAATGGCAACAGGAGCTATTGCATCTGTAATAGTAAGTACGTTCCACAACAACACTGCCATGCCTATGATGGGCGTTATGGCGGGCGCAACCGTTATAAGCTTAAGTCTGTTGATAGGGTTTAAACGTTACTCACGGCGTACGCTAAGTATAACTCAGGCATAAAGACACATTTTAGTAAGACTTAGCTGCACAAGGCAGGCGGTACAGGTAACAGCATAAAGATTTATACTTTGGACGAGACACTAGACATATTGATAGTAGGCGGCGGACCGATAGGGTTAGCCTGTGGTATTGAGGCGAAAAAAGCTGGTTTAAGCTACGTGATTATTGAGAAAGGCTGCCTTGTAAATTCTCTGTTCAACTATCCGCTGCACATGACTTTTTTCTCCACTGCCGACAGGCTGGAGATTGGTGGTTATCCGTTCCCGTCCATCCACCCGAAGCCAAACCGCATGGAGGCGCTGGAATACTACAGGCGTGTGTCCGATGTAAGTGAACTTAATATAGAGCTGTTTGAGGAGGTGCAAAGTATAAAACCAGTTGATGACGAAGTTTATAGCATAAGCACCAGCAAAGGAAAGTATAAAGCACGCCATATCATCATCGCAACCGGCTTTTACGATATACCAAACCTGCTGAACATCCCCGGCGAAGATCTGCCTAAGGTAAAGCACTATTACTACGACCCACACTACTTTTACAAGCAGAAAGTGCTGGTGGTAGGTGCCAATAACTCTGCTGCCGATGTGGCCCTGGAAACCTGGCGCAGAGGAGCCGAAGTGACCATGGTGATCAGGCAATCGGAGCTGCAAAGTATAAAATATTGGGTAAAACCCGATTTGCAGAACCGTATCGACGAAGGCTCCATTAAAGCATACTTTAACGCTACCTTAACAGAGATAAGAGAACAGGAGGTGGATGTACAAACACCTGAGGGTAAGGTAACTATTCCTAACGATTTTGTGATGGCCATGACGGGGTATCAGCCTAATTTTTCGTTTCTGGAAAAGATTGGAATTACGCTATCAGACGATGCCATGCGCCACCCCACACACAACCCCGAAACCATGGAAACAAACATGCCGCGCATGTACTTAGCCGGCGTGGTGTGCGGTGGTATGGATACCAGGGTATGGTTTATCGAGAACTCACGGGTGCACGCAGTTAAAATTGTGCAGCATATTCTGGAGCAGGAGCAGGTGAAAAGTTAGCTTTCCTGCTCTGTTAGCAGCTTTTGCTTTGTTCTGCTAACCAGATATACTCCCACAAAGATCATCAATGCATAAAAAGCCTTCTGAAGCGTAAACACATCTTTGCCAAAACCTACGGCAATAAGTATGGCTAGCACCGGCTGCAGGTAAATATACGCTCCCACCAACGATGGATTAGCGTAACGCAGTGCCCAGGTGTTAAACAGATAAGCAATAATAGTTACAGCCACTACCATAAAAAGTATGGCCAGCCAAATAGAATAAGGGAAGGCGCTATAATCCGGCTCCTGTAGCTGCTGCCACCCAAAAGGGATAACAATAATGGCTCCCACAGTAAAAATACGGCTGACAATGGTAATGGCTTTATACTTTTGCATCAGCGGCTTTACGAGCACCAGGTACATACCAAACGACATGGCATTCACAATGATCAGGATATCGCCCCAGATGTTGCCGGGTGTGCTGGCACTGCTGGAGGTGGAGATAAGCAGTAAGGCACCTACACACGACACAATAATGCCCGATACTTTTCGCCAGCCTACACGCTCTTTTAGAAGTATAGCCGAGAAGATTAGCACAATGACAGGCACTATTACCATCAGCAGAGCCGCGTTAATAGGAACGGTTAAGTTTAGGCCGGCAAAAAAGCACAGTTGGTTCACAGCGATGCCAGTAATGCCGCAAAGTATGGCACGCACATTATCTGCCCAACCCACAATTTTTTCCTTTACTACCATTCGGGCAAAAATTTCGAAAAAGATAGCCGCAGATACCACTCGTATTACAATCAGCCCAAAAGGCCCAACATACGCTGGCATTACCTCTTTGGCTATACTATAGTTACTTCCATAAATCAATGCCACTAAAAAAAGCGCCCCATGCACCTGCACCTGTCTGTTCATGGGGCAAAGGTACGTGCTAATTTGTTTTGCTCCGTATAAGGATGAAACTAATTGAGATAGCATCTAATATGGAATTTTTGAACAATATGCCGGTAACTGTAAGGCGTGCAATAGAGGTAATGGGCCTCTTTTTCCTTGGTTGGATAATAGTATTGGGCAATAATATTTTAGCGCCTATACTTATGGCATTCTTTATCAGTATTATGCTGTTGCCGCTTTATCGGTTCTTTTGCCGGCGACTTAAGTTTCCGGAGATGCTGGCTATTGCTGCAAGCTTGTTGGCTCTTATTATTGTTGGCGGATTAATTATTTGGTTTTTCTCATATCAGATCAGCAGCCTGGTTAAGGACTTCCCGACGATACAGAATAACGTAATGAACCACTTCACTGCACTCAGTGAGTGGGTTGGCCGGAACTCGCCATACTCTACAGAAGAGCAAATGGAGTTTATTAAAACACGTAGCAGTGGCTTGCTAAACTATGCAGGTGGACTTTTGAGTGGTGCAGCGCTTTCCGTAACCTCGGTGTTTGTTTTTGTGGCTTTACTGCCTATCTATATTTTCCTGATGCTGTTTTACCGTAACCTGCTGCTGCGCTTCGTGTTTTTTTGGTTTCCGGAGGAGTCTCACAGGCGTGTGGGGGAAGCATTGCATGAAATGCAGGCCATAATTAAAAGCTACCTGTTTGGCCTGCTGATACAGGTGAGTTACATGACCGTACTTCTAGGTGGCATATTGCTGATCATTGGCATTAAGCATGCTATACTCATCGGGTTAATCTTTGCATTCCTGAACCTGATACCATACGTGGGTGCCTTGCTTGGAAACATTATAGGCGTGTTGCTCACCCTGGCATCATCGGCGGAGCTTTGGCCAATTTTTGCTGTGCTGGGCACTATTGCCGGTGTGCAGTTCCTGGATAATAATATTCTGATGCCACGTATTGTAGGCTCTAAGGTTAAGATAAATGCACTGGCAACTATCGTAGGCGTTTTAGTTGGTGGAGAACTGGCAGGTATCGCAGGTATGTTTCTGTCGCTACCGATCATTGCCATCCTCAAGATCATCTTCGACCGCAGCAAAAGCTTTAGGCAATGGGGGGTACTGTTCGGCGACGAAAGACCAGACAAAAGCCCAATGAAGGTGCCGGCGCTGCGCAAGAAAAGCGAGGCGGTGCAGCAGCAGCTGCAAAGAGAGAACAAAGTTGAACCGCCTCATGAAGAGTGAAAACAAGTTAACAACATTAGCTGAAGACACAGGTTTGACATATGTTTTAAGCCGGGGCCTATGTACTTCTTGTATCATGTTATGTTGGTAGTATCCTCACTTTAAGTGTGATGTACGTTGCACTTTATGTGCTGTGACACCTGTTGTTATATTAAGATATTTATATATTTGTATGGATAACAATTTTATAATTCATACAAATAATGAGTAGCTTATGAAAACAACCTTTACACAGATTTTGAGGAGTATAAGGCCACTTCTGCTTTTATACTTTCTTTTTGCTTTTTCTTCTGCCCAGGCACAGTATAAGTACACTTATGCTGGCGAGATAGGAGCCATGCAGCAAGGCTTGGCTCAATTGAGTGGGCCAAGAGATGTGGCTGTAGATGCAAATGGGAACATTTTTATTGTAAATCATTCAAACCGAAGCATCTCAAAGTTTGATAGTAATGGTAAATTATTACTGTCTTTTGGAGGTTATGGAAGGCCTAATTACAGCGGTAGGGCTGAAGGTAAATTTGATAACTTAAACAGTATTGCTGTAGATCAGAATGGCTTTGTGTATGCAGCGGATGGTGCTAACAACCGGATACAAAAGTTTGATAATCAAGGTAACTTTATTCTGGAATTTGGAACTACGGGATCAGCACATGGGCAGTTTCAGCAGCCATTGGGTGTTTTTGTTGACAAAGGTGGCTTTTTATATGTTTCCGACTCTCAAAACAACCGAATCCAAAAATTTAATCTTCAGGGTAACTTTCTGCAAAGTATAGGAGGAACATCAGGAACAGATGGCTACTTAGACTTTCCTCAGGATGTAGCTGTTGATGCAGCTGGTAATATTTATGTAATGGGCGGTGGCTGGAATGCACATTGGGGGCATGTGAAGAAATTTGATAGCGCTGGTAATTTCCTGTCAAAAGTTGGAGAGGGTAGTTTTAGTGTTATCAAAAGCTTAGCTGTTGCTGCTGATGGTGCTCTTTTCGTTGGAGACGGGAGAGACAGTAATTTCCGTATTCAAAAGTTCGGCAGTGATGGCGCCTTTATCAAAAGTATAGTTGGGGTAACTCCTGATGCAACTTTTGGAAGCCCTGAAGGTATCACTCTAGACCCTTCTAACAACTTGTATGTAACGGATGTTGCGAGCAACAGGGTTTTAAAACTCAATCAGGATGGCCAATTAGGTTTGGTGTTGGGCGGTACCAATAATGGTAGTGGAAAGTTTGTCTATCCTGAAGGTATAACTGTAGATGCATCAGATGCCATCTATGTTACCGATAACAGCCTTGTTCAGAAGTTCGACAAAAACGGAAATTTTTTAATGCAGTTTGGTAGCCCTGGCACCGGTAACGGGCAGTTTAATCACGCTTCAGGAATTGCTGTAGATAAAAATGGTAATATCTATGTTGTAGATAGGTACAATAACAGAATTCAGAAGTTCAGCGCTACAGGTGTATATCTAAAACAATGGGGAAGTTATGGTACAGGTAATGGCCAATTAAATTTTCCAAGAGGAATTGCAGTTGATGCATCTAGTAACGTATATGTTGCAGATACGCAGAATGATAGAATACATAAATTTGACTCTGAAGGCAATCATATTATGTCTTTTGGCCAATTTGGTTCTAATAACGGCCAATTTGATGATCCATCAGGTATCCTTGTTAGTAAAGATGGACAATTATTGGTTGTTGATTTCTCTAGGGTCCAGAAATTTAGCCTGAACGGTAGTTTTATTCAAAGTTTTGGAGTAGATGGTAGCCAATATAATAGTATTGCAGAAGATGCATATGGTAATATCTATACTACAATCTATCAATATAGCCACAAGCTGCAAAAATATGATAGCAACGGTAATCTTCTAATAGAAACAGGCAAGCCAGGGATTGGGGCCGGTGAGTTTCACGAGCCTACAGGTGTTGCAGTAACCTCTGAAGGAAGGGTTTTTGTTGTCGATCAGAACAATAACAGAGTGCAGTATTATAATCGTGTAGGTGTTCCTGTTGTTAATATAAAACAGGGAACTACGGAGATAATTAACTATAGTAGTTACAATTTTGGAGACGCTGTTTTACCGAGCGGCACAAAAGAGGTAGTGTTCACAGTTAATAACAATGGTGCTGCTCCACTAGAGATAACAGGCATAAGTATTTCTGGTAATCATCCTAATGATTTTACTGTAGATCAAAGTGAGACAGTAACACCGCTGGCAGAGGGCGCATCAACTACATTTAAAGTTATTTTTAAGCCTACTGCAGCTTATTCCCGATCAGCTTCGATGACCATAACTACTAACGATGCAAACAGAAGCTCAATAGTAGTAAGTCTGGCTGGTAAAGGGGTAAAGTCCGATGCTGTGATAGAAAACTTTGAGAACATCACAAAGACTTACGGCGATGCACCTTTTGACTTGGCAGCAACTTCTAACTCAACAGGTGCGATGTCCTACTCTATGGTTACATCGTCCATAGCCATTAACATGTCCGGTGAAGGTAACAAAAGGATATCAATTATTGGTACTGGTACTGCTACAATCCGAGCCGTAGTTAATGGTGATGCTAATTATAACTATGCTTATAAAGACATCACTATTACAGTAAACAAAGCTAGTCAGACAATTACTTTGCAGTCACCTGGAGATAAAACATATGGGGATACTCCGATCAGCATACCGGCCAATTCCTCGGCTGGCTTAAGTATAAACTATACTATTGAAGGACCGGCAATGAAAACCGGCTTAAATTCAGATCCACAACTATCTTTCACCGGAGGGGGTACGGTGCGCCTGGTAGCGACACAGGCCGGTAACTCAAACTATCTGGCGGCTACTCCCGTTGAGTACACCTTTACTGTAGCTAAAAAAGAACTGGTGGCTACGGCTGATAACAAAAGCCGTCTTTATGGTTATTCAAACCCATCGTTAACAGTTACTTATAATGGTTTCGTTAATGGGGATAATTCAACTGCGATAACAACAGCTCCGTCAGCGACCACAACTGCAACTTCTGTTAGTGATGTCGGCACCTATCCGATCACCCTTTCGGGAGGCGAGTCCTCTAAGTACAGCTTCTCCTATCAGTCTGGCTTGCTAACGATAGCGAAGGCTTATGCTTCGGTTTCTATATCTAACATAGGGCACACGTATGATGGGCAGGCAAAACAAGTAACTGTACAAACTACCCCACAGGGATTAGCCGTTACAACAACCTACAATGGCTCCGAAACAGCTCCGTCAGCAGCAGGAACCTACAGTGTAGTAGCTACGGTGGTTGACAAAAACTATCAGGGCTCTTATACTTCTTTACTTTCCATTAGTAAAGCCTATCAAACAATTACTTTACAGTCGCTTGGTAACAAAACCTACGGAGATGCTCCGATAAGCTTACCTGCGACCTCTTCAGCTGGCCTGAATATTAACTATACAGTACAAGGGCCTGCTACTATCACCGGTACAGCAGCTAACCCACAGCTAACCTTAACCGGGACAGGTACAGTTTATGTGAGAGCTTCACAAGAGGATAACGGAAACTACCATGCGGCTACGCCGGTTGAGCGTTCATTTATTGTGGAGAGGAAGGTACTGTTGGTTAAGGCAGATGACAAGGAGCGGGTATTTGGAGAATCTTATCCGCAGCTATCAATCTCATACCAAGGTTTTGTATCGGGAGAGGGAGTTTCTGTTTTCACAGCTTTACCTTCTGCCTATACAGCGGCTACCTCTACCAGTGACGTAGGCACTTATCCAATAACGGTATCGGGAGGTCAGGCCGCTAACTATAGCTTAACTTACCAATCAGGTACGCTTACAATCACTAAGGCCCCAACTGCTCTTTCTTTAGCCGAACTAGAGCAGACGTACGATGGACAGCCAAAAGAAGTGATGGTTTTCGCGTTACCTCACAATGTTGCTAAAACGGTAACCTATAATGGTTCTGTAACAGCACCAACCGCTGTGGGGGAATACAATGTAATGGTTACGGTAATAGATAAGAACTACTACGGTTTTATTGCCGGAACTCTTCGCATCAACAAAGCTAATCAGACTATCGCCTTGCAGGCACCAGGCAATAAAACCTACGGCGATGCTCCGATTAATTTACCTGCCACTTCCTCTGCTGGCTTAACTATTGCCTACCAAGTTGAAGGAGCGGCTACGCTTGCAGGCACAGCGTCAAACCCACAGCTGACTTTAACTGGTGCAGGAACGGTTCGTCTGACTGCCACTCAGCAAGGTAACGCGAACTATAATGAAGCTACATCTGTAGAGCATACCTTTACCGTTGCTAAGAAGTTACTCGTAGTAATAGCAGAAGATAAAGAGCGCGTATACGGTGAGGCATATCCGCAGCTTTCAATTACCTACCAGGGCTTTGTTGCAGGCGAAAATTCATCAAAGCTACAAACACTACCGGTTGCTGCTACAGTTGCAACGTCTGCTAGTGATGTGGGTACTTACCCGATCACGGTAACAGGTGGGCAGGCAGCCAACTACAGCTTTACTTACCAAAACGGAACATTAACCATTACGAAGGCACCTGCTGCTCTGACCTTAATTGACCTGGAGCAAACCTACGACGGACAGCCAAAAGAGGTGACAGTGTTTTCCTTACCGAATAGCATAGCGCTTCGCATTACCTACAACGGTTCTGAAACACCACCGACTGCTGCCGGATCGTACAATGTTGCGGTAACGGTAACAGATAAAAACTATTATGGTGAAATTTACGGGACCCTTCGCATCAATAAGCTAAGCCAGTCTATAGCCCTGCAGGCTCCTGGTAACAAGACTTATGGCGATGCCGCTGTAAGCCTTCCTGGCACCTCTTCAGCTAATCTGAACATTAGCTACGCAGTAACAGGTCCGGCTGTGATTACGGGTACAGCAGCTAATCCGCAGCTATCCATTACTGGCACCGGCACAGTTCGTGTTACAGCCACTCAGGCTGGAAACGAGCAGTATACGGCAGCCTTACCGGTGGAGCATACCTTTGCTGTTGCTAAAAAGGAGCTGATTGTAAGGGCAGAGAACAAGAGCAGGGTATACGAACAGCCAAACCCGCAGCTAACGTATACGTACGATGGTTTTGTTAATGGTGAAAGCGCCTCTGTACTTGAAGTTGCTCCTGTTGCAGCAACAACCGCCACAGTAAACAGCGATGCTGGAGCATATCCTATAACACTTTCAGGAGGTCAGGCGGCAAACTATAATTTTGCTTACCAGGCAGCTACTTTAACCGTTAACAAAGCTGAGGCTTCGATAACAGTTTCTAACCTTGAGCAGCAATACGACGGACAGCCTAAGCAACTGACTATATTTACATTCCCTCAGGAGTTGCCACTCAAGGTAACCTACAACGGCTCCGAAACAGCGCCAACTGCTGCAGGGGTTTATGATGTTGTGGTAACAGTAGTAGATAAGAACTATTATGGCTCCATTACATCAACGCTCACAATTCTGAACTCTACCTCAATTGCTGATTTACCAGGAATAGCACCTAAGGTTATACTTTACCCTAACCCTACTACCGACGGTAAAGTAGCCATAGATGGATTGAAGCAATTTGGGAAGGTACAGGTAACAGTAACAGATGCCGCAGGCCGTAAAGTATGGCAAACCCAAACCACTACAAATGGAAATGGTACAGTTCTGTTGGATCTGGAAAGCAAGACAACAACTGGTTTATACTTTATTCAGGTATCAGATGCTCAAGGTAAACCTACAATTCTGAAATTTATCAAAAAGTAAACTATAGTTTAGGATACTGAAACAAAAAGGGCTGCGATTTCGCAGCCCTTTTTGTTTTGCGTTAGTTTCAGCACTTCACGGCCTTTTTTCGTAAATTAGGGTTTTTACAGAGAGCAGATGATTCACCCGAACATACCTTTGGCCGAGCGCATGCGGCCACACAACTTAGACCAATATTACGGACAAAAGCACCTGGTAGGACCAAACGGTATCCTGCGCCGCTACATAGAAGGTGGCGTGATACCAAGTATGATCTTGTGGGGACCTCCGGGTGTGGGTAAAACAACATTGGCTAATATTATCGCCAACCAGATGAAGGTGCCGTTTGTGGCCCTGAGTGCCATCAACTCTGGAGTAAAGGATATCCGCGAGGTAATAGACCAGGCGAAGAAGCGGCAGGGTACAGTACTGTTTATCGACGAGATTCACCGCTTTAACAAATCGCAGCAGGATGCCTTACTGGGCGCTGTAGAGAAAGGTACGGTAACACTTGTGGGTGCTACCACCGAAAACCCATCGTTTGAGGTGATCTCGGCCTTGCTGTCGCGCTGCCAAGTGTATATTTTAAAGCACCTAACCAAAGACGAACTGATAGAGTTGGTAGACAAGGCGCTGGCGCAGGACGAGTGGATGCAGTACCGTAAGGTGCGGGTGCAGGAGTACGAAGCACTGCTAACTATATCCGGAGGCGATGCCCGTAAACTGCTCAACCTGCTCGAGATCGTGGCCGAAGGTATAAAAGCCGATGAGGTAGTGGTAACAAACGAACTGGTAAAGCAGGTAGCGCAGCAGAATATCGTGATGTATGATAAATCCGGTGAGATGCACTACGATCTGGTTTCTGCTTATATCAAGTCTATTCGCGGCTCTGACCCGAATGCTGCTGTGTACTGGCTAGCCCGTATGATAGAGGGCGGCGAAGATCCTAAGTTTATTGCCCGCCGCTTATTGATCGCGGCCTCAGAAGATATTGGCTTGGCTAACTCAAACGCACTGCTTATGGCTACTTCCTGTTTCCAGGCGGTGCAGATGATCGGGTATCCGGAGGCAGAAATTATACTTTCGCAGTGCACGGTGTACCTGGCAACCTCGCCGAAGAGTAACGCCAGCTACAAGGCCATTAAAACAGCGCGCCAGCTGGTGCAGCAAACGGGCAATCTGCCTGTGCCGCTGCACATCCGCAACGCGCCAACCAAGCTGATGAAAGAAATTGGCTACGGCAACGATTACAAGTATGCTCACGACTACGAAGGCAACTTTGTGCAGCAGGAATTTATGCCACAGGAGCTAAGCAACACCGCTCTTTACCAACCTGGCAACAACGCCCGCGAACGCGACATGCTAAAGCAGCTGCAGGCGCAGTGGGGTAAGAAGTATAGGTATTAAGAAGTTAGAGCGTTTGGAATTAATGAACAGAATAGTATTTATACTTTCGATAGTACTGCTGATAGCATTTTACATTTTGTGGGTGCAGTCAGGGCACAGTTTTGGCGGTATTATTATTATCATCGGAATTATGGCGCTGGTATACTTTAGAAGACGCTACCTTAACATGAAACCGTATTGGGCTGGTAGTCTCAGAGATATTCCGAAATATTTTAAGTTGCCTTAATTCTTTAAATTTTACCTCTCAAATTTTCTAACTCAATTAAGTTAGTCTATAAAAAGCATAGGTTAGTCGAGAAGGGAAGAAGGTGTTGAACTATATGCGTTAATTTTGTTTATTGTATTGTGAGGTTACGTATAGCATCACATTTATCAAAGTATAACAAACACCTAAAAACTATATGTTGAATTTCCTGAAATATGTGCTGGCAACCATAGTTGGCCTGCTCATATTCTTCTTCATCAGTGTGCTCATACTGATTGGCATTGCCGCCAGCGCAGCTTCCGACGACGAAGTAAAAATCAAAGAAGGCTCTGTACTAGAGCTTAAACTGGATAAACCGATAAAAGAACGTGACCCTAAAAATCCGTTTGCAGAGCTCGGTTTCTCTTTTGGTGGCTTCTCCAGCTCTGATGGACTTGACCAGATTAAAGCAGCTATCCGCAGGGCTAAAACCGATGATAACATTGAGGGTATTTTCCTGAATATGTCGTTTGTAGATGCCGGCATGGGTAAGCTGGAAGAAATACGCAACGAACTGATAGACTTTAAAAAATCAGGCAAGTTTGTAGTTTCTTACACAGACCTATCGATGGAGAAGGCATATTATGTAGCTTCGGTTTCTGATAAAATCTATGTAAACCCGATGGGTACGATAGAGTTTAACGGCATGAGCTCAGAGCTGTTTTTCTTTAAGCGCTTGCTGGATAAGCTAAACATTGAGGCACAGATTTTTAAAGTTGGTACCTATAAAAGTGCCGTAGAGCCATTCTTCCTGGAGAAAGCAAGCGATGCTAACCGTGAGCAGTTAAACTCTTTCCTGAACTCTATCAACAATTACCAGTTGCAGAACATTGCCAAGGCTAGAAACATTGAGTTAGCTGAGCTGAAGAATGTGCAGGACAACCTGTTGGTGCGTAACCCAGAGGATGCCAAGCGCTACAAACTGGTAACAGACATAGGTTATTTTGATGAGGCCATTAGCTTTATAAAAGAGAAAACCGGCAAAGAAGAGAAAGACAAGCTGGAACTGGTACAGCTGTCAAAGTATAAAAAAGTAAAAGACAAGAACGCTAGCACCTCTAAAAACCGAATTGCCCTAATTTATGCAGAAGGTGATATTGTGGACGGTGAAGGTGACGAAGACAACATTGGTGGCCGCAAGTATGCCGATGCTATCCGTGAGGCTCGCATGGATGAGAATGTGAAAGCTATTGTGCTGCGCATCAACTCACCGGGTGGTAGTGCACTTGCCTCAGATATTATGTGGCGTGAGATCCAGCTGGCCCGCAAGGTAAAGCCGGTAATAGCTTCTATGTCTGATGTGGCTGCCTCTGGTGGTTACTACATGGCCATGGGTTGCGATACGATTGTGGCACACCCAAACACCATTACCGGAAGTATAGGTGTATTTGGTGTAATCCCGAACATACAGGGCTTCCTGAACGAGAAGATGGGTATTACCGTGGATCACGTAAGCACAGGCAAGTTCTCTGAAGCACCAACCATTACCCGCCCAATGACGGCACAGGAAAAGGAAATTGTGCAGAACCAGATCGACATGATCTACGAGACGTTTACAAGCAAAGCAGCACAAGGCCGTAACATGACGCAGGACCAGCTGAAAGAGTATGCCTCTGGTAGAGTATGGTCTGGTATTGAGGCGAAGCAGCGTAAACTAATAGATGTGCATGGCGGTCTTGAAACTGCTGTTGCCATTGCCGCTAAAAGAGCCGGTATAGAAGATGATTACCGTCTGAAGGAGCTTCCTGCACGTAAATCGTTTCTGGATGAGTTTTTAGGTGGCATGGGATCTCAGGTAAAAGAGCAGTCTATTAAAGCAGAGTTAGGCGAGCTTTACCCATACTACAAGCTATACAAGAAAGCTGAGAACCTGAAAGGCGTACAGGCCCGCATGCCGTACGAGCTAAGCATACAGTAATTTCGAATGGCTGATGGAGTGAACGAGTGAACAACTCAGCAGCTCTGGAGAAGTATAAAAAGCGCCTTTGGGTATAATACCCGAAGGCGCTTTTGCTTTTAGGGCTTGCTATTTTTTTGCAACTTGCCAGCCTATACTTTTAGCAGCTGGTTGCACGGGCTGACAAGTATAAAATGAAATGCAAAGCGTAAAGTATAAGGCATGATGAATATCATTTTAACTGTTAGATCAAGCTTGTTACTTCGCGCCGGCAAACACAAAATTTTATTCACTCATTTAGTTATTCAAAATTAAAGATATGATGCAGCTATTACAGGAGTCTACTAGCTATTTGCAGCACCGCATTGGTAACTTCTCTCCAGAGTTTGGAATTATACTTGGCACCGGCCTAGGCGCGCTGGTAAACGATGTAGAGATAGAGCACAGCATTTCCTATGCTGAAATCCCAAACTTCCCGGTATCAACAGTAGAGAGCCACTCTGGTAAATTGATTTTCGGTAAGCTGGCAGGCAGAGCTGTGGTAGTAATGCAAGGCCGCTTCCATTATTACGAGGGCTATACCATGGATCAGGTGGTGTTTCCGGTGCGTGTTATGAAGCTGTTGGGTGTTAAAAAGCTGTTTGTTTCTAACGCCTCTGGTGGCCTTAACCCAGCACTTAACACCAGCGACCTGATGGTGATAACAGACCATATTAACCTGCAGCCAAGCAACCCACTTTTAGGTAAAAACCTTGATGAACTGGGGCCACGCTTCCCGGATATGAGTGATGCCTACGATGAGAAAATGGTGCGCCAGGCGATGGTGATTGCCGAAGACGCAGGCTTTACTTTACAAGAGGGTGTGTATGCCAGCGTACCGGGCCCAATGCTGGAAACCCCTGCAGAGTATAACTACATCCGTGTTATTGGAGCCGATGCGGTGGGTATGTCTACGGTGCCGGAAGTAATTGCCGCACGCCACATGGGTATGCCGGTATTTGCTGTGTCTGTAATTACGGATATGGGTACACCAGACAGAATTAAAAAGGTGATTTTAGCGGACATTTTAGAAGCTGCTGCCATTGCAGAACCACGCATGACCCTACTGATAAAAGAGCTAATCAAGCAGCAGTAAGTATAACTTGTATTAAAGTATAAAAGGGCGGAGATAATGACTCCGCCCTTTCTTTTTCAGGCTTGTATTGCGAGTGGTTGTCTGTAATATACTGGCTGTGAAACAGTCTACTTAATAATAACCGTTTTACGGTGGTATGCTAAGTTGGTAAATATACCAATGCCTCCTTGAACCGATGATCTGATTTTAGAAGGTTGAGCAAACGGATTGCCATTGGCACTCTTGGCATCATCAACTGAGCCAAGAAAATCGTAGTACTGCTTTTCGATGTGGTACAGCGACACAACAATGGTATCGTTGCGGCTATAGTCATAAGCCGAGCCAATAGAGGTTCGTTTGCCGTCTGTTAAATCATCGTCCAATGTAAAATCGCGATCAGCTTTAGTGCTTGTTTTACCTATGTACGTAACATAACGGTAATAATTATTTACATTTGGCGCGTCCTGGAATGAAGTGAGCAGGTAAGCCTTTTCTTTGTCATTGAACTTCCATTCCACCTCCTCAATCGATACTGTTGGTAGTAGCTTGGTAAAACCTGTTACTTTCCGGCCTTTTTTATCAAAAACCTCTAAACCAAAGATATCTCCGGGTTTGCCCTGCATAATCTCAGTAGAACTATGGGTATAGTACTTGGTCCCATTCTCACCTATTTTCGGATTATAAGTTAGCTTAATGCGGCGGCCGTTATGTGTGATGAAAGCCTCTGCATCCGGCACAAGTGGCAACTCGGGGTCATCAAAATAAGATGCGCTTTCTGTTACCGCTAACTTAAAAGTTTTGCCTTGCTGCAGGTAACACTCCACTACCAGCTGGGGAGCGTGCTCCGGCAAAGCAACCTCAATGTCCTGTTCCAGGTCGCAGGCTGTGGCAAGTAGAAACACCGGCAGGAAAAAGTATATAGAGAGACTTCTTTTCATCAGAATTTAAAGTTGTAAGTTACAGATGGAATAATCGGGAACAGCGATACCTGTTTCGCCTGGAATTTCAGCGTTTGGCCTGAATCTTCATCTTCGATCTGATCAAAATACACAAAGTATGGGTTGCGCCTGTTGTAGGCATTGTACACGCTAAAAGTAAGGTCGGAGCTGCCGCGTTTTGGGTTTAACTTTAATACCAGCCCTAGGTCTAGGCGGTGGTTAGGTGCAAGCCGGAAACCGTTGCGCTCTGAGTAAATAGGCACCACAGAGGCCCGCTGCCCCTGTACATCCTGGAAAGCAAACCTGGCCACCGGCAACGAGTAAGCATTTCCGGTACCGTAGGTAAAGGCACCCGTCAGATTAATACGTTTACCCAATTGGTGCAGCAGTACTATACTCAGGTCGTGGCGGCGATCGTAACGTGTCGGGAACCACCTGCCGTCATTAATAACATCCCCAGGGTTTTCGCTGTCGAACTTGCGGTAGGTCCAGGATAAAGTATAGCCTATCCAGCCGGTTGTTCTGCCTTTTATCTTCTCGATATAAGCCTCATTACCGTAGCTTTTACCTTTGCCAAACAGAAACTCTGCCTCCAGGTCATCGTTCACAAACAAGTTGGCCCCATCACGGAAATCGATCTGGCGCTCCATCCATTTATAATATACCTCGTTGGTGAACAAGAACTTGCCATTACCAAACAGTTGGCTAATACCTGCTGCCACCTGCTGCGAGCGCTGAGGCTTTACATAGTCTGAAGATGGATACCAGATATCAGTAGGCAGCGAGGCACCGGAGTTGGCAACAAGATGCACGTACTGCATCATGCTGGCATAGCTTGCCTTTAGCGATGTATTCTCGGTAAGGTTATACTTGGCGGCCAGGCGTGGCTCTAAGGCAAAATATGTTTTACCGTTGTTAAAGCCTGAAAAGCGAAGGCCGTAGTTAAGCGACAGCTGTGCGTTTACCTGGTAATCGTCGGCGATATAAGCACCAAATTCGGTAGCAGTTAAGTTACTGCCTGCTCTAAAGGTTTGGCTATTGTCTTCTGAGTCGAAGTTAAGGCGGCCAATGGTAAAGTTATGCCGTGTGGCGCTGCCACCAAATTTAAGGCTGTGCCCACCAGACAGAAATAGGTCGAAATCGGTTTTTAAAGTATAATCCTCTATATCAGAACTGAGCGAAAAACTGAAGATGTCGATTTCGTTGTTGATGGTATACCTGTAGCTGGTGATGCCGGCAGAGGTGTTGCTGTAGAGCCTATCATTATACTTGTGTCGCCAGTTAAGTGACGCCATACTGTTGCCCCAGTCAAAACCAAATTTAAAGTCGTCGTCTTTAAATTTAAAAAAATCGCGGCCCCAGTAGCTGCTCAGCGTTAATTCGTCATTCTCGCCCAGCTTGTAATTAAACTTACCGTTCAGGTCGTAGAAATAGTAATCTGGTATGGGGTTATAGTCTGGTTGGTCTTCGCTCAAGCGGTTTATCTGGCGTGTAAAAACATCTACATACGTTCTGCGTCCCGAGATCAGGAAATTAGCTTTATCTTTTACAATCGGCCCGTCCAAAGTAAGGCGGGAGGAGATAAGGCCCAGGCCTCCGGTAGCCTGAATGCGTTCGTTGTTTCCTGATGTCATGTCTACATCTACCACAGAAGATAGCCTGCCCCCGAACTGTGCCGGAAAGCCGCCTTTGTATAGTTCTACGCTTTTGATGGCATCAGAATTAAACACGCTGAAAAAGCCAAACAGGTGTGAGGGGTTGTAGATCAAAGCATTGTCGAGCAATACTAGGTTCTGATCGGGGCCGCCGCCGCGCACGTAAAGCCCCGAGGAACCCTCGCCGCCAGACTGTACACCTGGTTTTAGCTGCAGCGTTTTGATAAGATCTACTTCACCGAACAAAGCCGGCAGCAGCTTTGCTTCCTTTGTA
Organism: Pontibacter sp. H249; assembly: GCF_037892465.1. Taxonomy (NCBI): domain Bacteria; kingdom Pseudomonadati; phylum Bacteroidota; class Cytophagia; order Cytophagales; family Hymenobacteraceae; genus Pontibacter; species Pontibacter sp. H249. Next base: position 307,688 of record NZ_JBBKTR010000003.1, read on the forward strand.
GTAAGCTTTTCTACGCTCATGCGGGTGTCGTTTAGCTTCTGGCGCAGTGTCAGGGCCTCGACCTCTACAACCTGAAGCTCGTTGCTGGCTGGTTCTAAAACAATGTTTAGTGTTTGATTACCTGTTACACTAATGTTACTGCTAAAGTCATTATAACCAATGTAGGAGGCCTTTAAAGTATAACTGCCTGCTGGCAACGACAAAGTATAAAAGCCGCTCTCGTTGGTAATAGTGCCCGTACCTGCACCAGGTATAGCAACAGTAGCTCCTATTAAAGCCTCACCGGTTGCAGCAGCACGCACATAGCCACTTAATGTATTATTTTGTGCAGCAGCAGGTAAAGCAAGAAACAGAAGTACCAGAAACGGCAGTAGTAAAAAAGGAAGGCGCATGTAAGGCGAAAGATTATTTTAGTTCGGCAAATTTATATAAACTAAACCTGATAATAAATTTAAAATCAATTTGTTAATGGAATATAACATTGCTGATATAGGTATTGTTTATAAAAAAGGGAGCCGCTCCTTTAAAGCAGCGGCTCCCTTTAGATAGATAGGTAATAGTTGTTTTTTTATCCTTGATAAAGCTCAAGTATTCTTTTTTTAAAGTAAAACTCACATTTGCTCTGTAGTAGTTCCGTTTGCGCCCGGTTTTTATTATTTAAAGATTCCATGTAGGCAAAAAAATCAATGGTACCCAGTTCGTAGCGCTTTTTAGCAGATTCAAACGCCTTTTCGGTATATTCTAGGTTTGCTATAACGGTATTATACTTTTCCTGAGCAGCCAGCACATCCTGGTATACTTGCTGTACGGTTAGGCGCAGCTGGTTCTGGCGTGCTGTCAGGTCGAGTTCGGCGTTGCGCAGGTCTATGCGTGCAGCCTGGGCATCAAACTGGCGGCTTAAACCATTAAACAGTGGTATACTTAAATTCAAGCCTACAATTTTCCGCTGGTTCAGGTCCAGCTGCTCGAAGTATGGAATAGTGCTGAAGTCGCCTTTGGCCGGATCTCTTAAAACGTTGCTGGTATAGTTGGAGCTTAGTATTCCTTCCAGCGAAAGGGTAGGAGAGAAATTACTGCGCACTACTTTCAGGTTGCTTTTTGCTGCCTCCAGTGATGCCGTAGATGATTTGATGGCAGGAGAGTAGCCAAGGGCACGTGCCATTATTTCCTGCTCTGCCGGCAAACTCATTGTTAGGTTCAGGGGTGTGGTTGGCGCCTGCAGTACGTATTCCTTACTACCCTCTGCGTTCATTTCCTGCGCCAGCTGCAGCATTGCGCGGCGGTAATTGTTCTGGAACGTGATCAGGTTCAGTTTTTCAGTGGCTATCTGGGCTTTTATCTGGTATACTTCGTCCTGGGCACGCACGCCGACACGTTCCAGCTTCTCCATTTTATCCAGTTGGCCCTCCAGCAGCTTTATTCTTTCCTGCACAATGGTAATGTTTTCGTGGTCGAGCAGGGCCTGCAGGTAATGGTTGGTAATATTGGTTTCGAGTTCTATTTCGGCTTGCTGCGCTGCAAAAGAGCTGGCTTCCGACTGCTGGCGTGCCCGTTTCAGCTCAAACAGTTTTGTAAAGCCATCAAAAAGCACCACCTGGCCGGCTAAGTATGGGAAGGAGGTAGTGGTGGTACCGTTCTTTACCTGTCCGGTTACGTTATCGAAAGTCTGGCCATTGATCTTGTTTACATCAGCGTTGGCAGACACGCTTGGCAGGTAGCTGAACTTGCTGCGGTTAACGTTAATGTCGGCTTTGGTGTAGTTATACTTTGCCTGGCGAAGGGCTACATTATGCTGACGGGCCAAATTAAGGCTTTGCTCCAGCGTAAGCACCTCTTGTGCCTGTACAGCTGTTGCCAAACTAAGGCATACAGCTAGCCCTCCCAGCTTTTTAAGCAGGGCTTTGGTTGATACTTTTTTCATAGTTTTACTTTGTACTTATATGGCTGTAATCTATACTTCGCTGTTTAGCCAGGCAGCACGAAGGGCTTTCTGCTGCTCGGTGGCATTGGGGTCTGGCTCAAGCAGGTGAATGGCCTCACGTTCTACCGCCACTACTTTGCCTTTCAGTTTCTTCTCTTTTACCTTGCCTCGCTTGTTTTTGCGGCCAACGGTTATGGTGATTTCCTCTCCGGGTTTCATGGCCTGCAGCGAGTCAGCAATAAGGTCGCGGATGTTCATAGGCGTAATTTCGGTGCCGTTGAACTTTAGCAGCTGGTCGTTTTCCTGAAAGCCCATTTGTTTGCCAAAAGCATCCATCTCGGTAGTTTCGGCAACTATTATCTTGCTGTTTTCCTGGTCAAAGCCTGGCGTAAAATTGCCGTAGGAGTTCATACTTTCGGTTGCTCTGGGCTGATAGATGATGCCTACTTTTTGTAATGTTTCTTCAAGGGGCAGGGGCTCCGAGCCTTCTACATGCCTGGCAAAAAAGGTTCTCATCTCCGGATAAGTCATTTCTGTAATCTTATCAAAAAGCTCCTCATCCTTAAATGCATTATCTTTTCCGTAGACTTCCGATAGTTCCAGCATCAGGTCGCGCAGGCCATACTCACCCTGGCTTCGTTCGCGCAGGTTTATATCCATAACCAGCCCGATCAGTGGCCCCTTCTGATACACGTTGCCATACTCTTTTTCATACTTTTCCAGTACCTGCGAACTCATCAGTGTAAATGGCAGTGTATCGTTGTAGTACTCCCGGGAGGTGGCAATGTATTCGCGCAGTTTACCCAGGTAAGTATCCAGGTCGTAAAGGTTTTCATACACCTGCACATGCGAGGCAAAATATTCTGTCACACCCTCGTACATCCACAGGTGCTTCGACATTTTGGGTTCTATAAAATCGAAGTTGCCAATTTCTTCTGAGTGAATGTTTAACGGCGTTACAATATGGAAGAATTCATGGGCAGCTACATCTTTTATGGTTGAGCTAAACTGCTCTGCCGGCATCTCCGGTAAAAAGTATACCGAGGAGTATGAATGCTCCAAAGCGCCATAAGATCCGGATTTACCAACCCGCTCTGGTACATAGATCAGGAAAGCATACTTTTCTACTGGTAAGGTGCCACCCAGGTATTTGCGTTGTGCATCTAGTATAGCACGCACGTTTTCGGCAATAGGCGCTGATGTTACCCGGCCAGACGGAGAGTATACCGAAACCAGTACATCTGTTTTGCCAATCTTCAGCACAGTGGTGTCTGGGCGATTGTACATCAGTGGTGAGTCGGCAAGCTCTACATAATTGGGCACCTGGTATGTATCTTTGGTGGCGGTGCTGGAGGTGGCAATTAGCGGTGTAGAGCCATAAAAACCCTGTGGTTTTGTAACGTTTAGTTCAAAGGGCATTTGCTTCATGCCATCAAAGTAGCCTACAAAACCAAACGTGTTTAGCAGGAAATTTTTATCTGCTTCTATGTTAGTGCCTCCAGGCTCAAAAACAGTGTTTTCCTTTACATCGGCGTCAAAGGTGTCGTCTACCCAATAGGTTATTTTTGCCAGCCTGTTTGCGTTGCTAATGCGCCAGCGGTTTGTGTCCAGCTGCTCTACTGCTAATGGATTGCCGTTTCTATCTAAGGCTTTAAAGTCGGTTACAAACCTGCCGAAGTCTGATACGGAGTAAGTGCCAGGCACTATTTTAGGCATATTGTAAACAATGGTGCTCTCTTTTAGCTGTGGCGCCTGCAGCGTAACCTGTACTTTATCATCCTTTACCTGCGTCAGGTCGATGGTGAAGTTATATTTGGCGCCTGCGGTTTGCTGTGCGGCAACGTTACCTGTAAAAGAGAGGCTCAGCCCTAAGCTCAGCAGCAGAAAAGTTTTCTTTATCGACATAGTTTGTTTTTTACAATCATGCATTAACCTGTAATGTACGATCTATACTTTGTGCTCGTTTCCGGTTTAGGTAAGCATCTATAGATACTGGGCCTGCTCCGTTAAAAAGAAAGTAAAATCCTACTGCAATTAACTGTGCAGCAGGGTAATATTGCTGAAACGACTGCCCAATATGCGCTATAAGTATGGCTGCTGTAAAGTTGATGATCAATAGTATTCCAACCCACCGTACTGCCAAACCCAACAGTAAAAGCAGGCCGCAGATAAACTGCACATAAACCGACACATGGGCCGCCAAAAGCGGAAAGGGTACTCCGCGCGTTTCCAGAAAATCTCTGAACTCCAGCATTCTCTCCCAATTAAAAACATTATCCTGCACCCCATAGATAATGAACACACCGATGGCAAATCGTATAAACAGTGTGCCGTAAGCGCGATGCTGTTTAAAAAAGGAGAATGTGCTGGCAGCCATTATGTATATTATTGTTTTTCAGGTGCTACTGCATCAAAGTATAAAGTATACTTATTGTATAATTCTTTACTCTAATGTAGCATTTTAGATAATCTATCTGCAGCTGTTTTCGACCATCGCCTTGTTTTTGTAGATGAATTCTACTTCAGTGCATCTATTGCTTTTCGGTATTCATAGTCGGAGTTTATTGTTTTGGCAGCTTTTTTATAGTCCTCGCGAAGGGCAGTTGCATTATCCGGAATTTTAGGGGCTATGTTGCGCAGCACCTTGCTCTTTTCGTAGTCGGAGCTTATAGTGGTAACTACCGGAAACAATGCCTGGTACTGCGCCTGCGAAAGTTGCTGCTTGCTTACAATGCTACTGATCGATTTACTTTTCTCATAATCGGAAGAGATGCTCCTGATCGCTTCAAAAGTAGCTTTGTAATTATCCGTAAAAAAGTTCTTTTGCCCTGCAAGCTGTTGTATTACTTTGCTTTTTTCGTAATCTGATGCTACCGATGTTAAAGTTTTAACAGCCATGCCTGCAGCCTTACTGCTTAAGTTGGGTACTTCGAGCAGGTGCGTAAGCGCTTTGCGCATTTCGTAATCGGATGATATTTTCTGGGTGGCCTGTAAGTAGGAAATAGCAACGTCATCTTTGGCTAAATCAGCGGCAGATACTTTTCTTAAGATTTTGCTTAATTCGTAGTCGGAGCTGCTGGTGGTCGCGGCATGTTGTAATGCCAGTTTCAAGTCAGAGGTAGGCAGATTGGGTTGTGCCATCAGGTAACTAATCATGCGCAGTTTACTGTTGTCGCTGTTTAGTTTATCGGCTTCGGCCAGTACTCCTTTGGCGCCACGTTTTTTGTACACATCCTGCACCATGGCTTCCAGACCAATACCTGTTTTGGTAATAATATCTGGCATAGCTTGTTGCAGCCACTGTTTGCCAGCTGGCTCGTAAGCCACTTGTTTGCCATTTACAAAGTATGTGCGGGAGAGTTGCCCGTTTTTATCACTCTCGATCTGTAGCTCCCGCTTCTCTCCATTCTCCTTTTTTAAGTAATGCAAATAACCCTTCGGTGCTATGCTCTTCACATCCTTAAAGTTATCGGTAAGTACAATGTTACCGTTATACTTTATCTCTACATGAGCCCCGTTGTTGATGTAAATGTAATTGCCTTTGTGTCCGTTTTTAGTGCTGGATACAATATGGCTTGTAGATTTTGACGCTGATTTAACCGTATCCTGCTGCAAAACCGGCTTCTGCAAGTTTATACTTGTTGGGTTTGCCATACTTATACTTGTGGCACATAAAAAAGCAGCTACAGTTGCGATAGATTTGCTGTACATATTTCTCATAGTTTTTATACTTACAGATGTAGATAGGTGTGCTAAGGTTGCCTCGGGGCGTACAGATTTCTCTGTACGCTTTACCAAAGCATTCACCTTAAACAAACAAATATTAAGTATAGCACTTACTGAGCCCGTAAGGCAGTAACAGGATCTAGTAAGGCTGCTTTCATGGCCTGGAAGCTCACGGTAAAAAGGGCAATTGTCATGGCGGTAAAGCCAGAGATCACAAAAATCCACCAGCTCAGATCTATGCGGTAGGCAAAGTCCTGTAGCCAGGTATTCATACCATACCAGGCAATCGGGCTTGCAAGTGCAATTGCAACCAGCACCAGCAGGGCAAATTCTTTAGAGATAAGCACTATAATGCTGCCCGTAGAGGAGCCAAGTACCTTGCGGATGCCGATCTCTTTGGTGCGCTGCTCTGCGGTAAAGGAGGCCAGGCCAAACAGACCCAGGCAGGCAATAAAGATCGTAAGGGCAGCGAAGTAGCCAAATACGGTCAGCATCTTTTCCTCGGCTTTGTACTGTCTGTCAAAAAACTCATCCAGGAAAAAATATTCCAGCGGGTGTTTTTGGTCAAACTCTCTCCACTGCTGCTCCACAAACTGTATAGTAGTTGCCTGGTTTTCGGGTGCAATGCGCGCCAACAGGTAACCAGGTGATTTAGGCGATAAGGCAATGGCCAGCGGCTTTACCTCTGAGTGCAGCGACTCCACATGAAAGTCTTTCACCACACCAATAATGCGAGTGGGCGTATCGGCAACAGCGGTATCTCCGGTAAAAACTTTCTTACCGATTGGATCTTTCCATCCCAGCCATTTTGCTGCAGCCTCGTTAATAATTACACCATGCTTTTCGTCTGTTTTAATGTCTCTGGAGAAGTTGCGGCCTGCTGTAAACTCAATGCCCATCAACGGCATAAAGTCATAGTCTACGGCCATAATATCAATGGTTTTCTCCACCATTTTGTCGCCCTGCTCTACCAGCATTAGCGTACGGTTCAAGGATTCGGAGGGGATACTATAGGTATTGGAAACCTGCGTGATATTTGGGTGCTGGAGTAACTTTTGCTTTATAAGCGGTAAACGCTCTACCAGGGTAGAGTCTCCGCTAGGAACATCTATTACCAACACCTGCTCTTTCTGAAAGCCCAGGTCGGCGCTTTTGAGAAAGCGCATTTGGGCAAACACTACAAAAGTGCCGATAATCATGATGAGGGAGATACCGAACTGAAGCACTACTAGAGCCTTTCGAAGTATTGCACTGGTGCCTCTGGGCGTTTTATCAGACTTCAGTACATCGGCAGGTTTAAAATGCGACAGGAAAAAAGCCGGATAGCTACCTGCCACAATACCTACCAGTAGCACAATGGCTAACAGCAAAAGTATAAACTCCCACTGAAGATAGAAGTTAGAGCTAAACTGTTTATCGGTAAGGGTATTAAAACTTGGAATAAATACCTGCACCAAGGCCAGCGCCAGCAGTACTGCTATCAAGGTAAGCAACAAAGACTCACCTAAAAACTGGCTAACCAACTGACTACGATCTGCACCTACTACTTTACGTAAACCTACCTCTTTGGCCCTTTTTGCAGAGCGAGCTGTAGCCAGGTTCATGTAGTTTATACTTGCAATCAGCAGCAGGAAAACAGCAACGGCACTAAAAATGTACACATAAGACATGTTGCCTATCGGGGAGAGCCCGTGTACATAGCGGTTATCGAAGTGAATCTCCTTTAGTGGTTGCACAAAGAAACTCATCTGCGCATTCAGCCTGTTCTCTTTTATCCAGGGATTAACCACACTGGCTGTTAAAGCATTTAATTGTTCCTGTACTCCTGGTATTTGTGCCGTACCAGGTAAAAGCAGGTAAGTATAATTGTTTAGGTTAAACCAAAAGTTCTTACGTTCTTCCTCAGACAAACCCTCGAATTGGGTGGCGCGGGAAAGTACGCCAGACGCCGCTATGTGAGAATGTCCCTCATCCATGTATACCCCTGTAACAGCATAAGAGTGCCTGCTAAACTGCAGTACTTTACCCATCGCCTGCTCTGCGCCTCCAAAGAGTTTCGTTGCCAGCTTCTCTGTCAGTACAATTGTTTTGGGCGCATCTAGGGCCGTCTTAGGATCTCCGTAAATAAACTTATAATCAAAAACGGTAAAGAAAGAGCTGTCGCCGGCAAGCAGTCTATCCTCTGAAAAGCTTTGGTTGTTGTACCAGATTGTTTGCTTGCGCAATTGCGAGAATTGTGTTACTGTTTCTACGCCTTCAAACTTTCTTGCCTCTGCTTCTAGTGGCAATGGGGTAACTGCAAAATTATCCTGCTGGCCCTCAAATACCACTTCGCCAACTACCCGAACTATACGATCTGAATTATCAAAATTACTTTCGTAGCTCAGCTCGTCCTGCACATACAGGAAGATAAGCATACACGACGCCACACCAATAGCCAAGCCAGTGATGTTGATGGCAGTGTATACCTTATTGCGGTACAGGTTGCGAAGCGCAATCTTAAAGTAGTTCTGCAGCATGTCGTCGTGCATTGATGTTTTCTGTCACGATCTGGCCATCAAACAGGTTTACAATGCGGTGTGCGTATTCGGCATCAGAAGGAGAGTGCGTTACCATTACTACGGTAGTGCCCGCATCGTTTAACTCCGAAAGTAAAGTCATCACCTCACGGCCGTGCACTGAGTCCAGGTTACCGGTTGGTTCGTCGGCAAGTATAAGCGATGGGTTAGATACGGTGGCACGGGCAATGGCCACACGCTGCTGCTGACCACCAGAGAGCTGCTGCGGAAAATGGCTGCGACGGTGAGCGATGCCCATGCGTTCCATAGCCTCCTGTGTCCTTTTTTCGGTTTCTGCTTTAGATACACCCAGGTAAGCCAATGGCAGCGCAATATTTTCCTCTACTGTCAGTTCATCAATGAGGTTAAAGCTCTGGAACACAAAGCCCAGGTTTTCTTTGCGCAGCTTAGCGCGCTGGCGCTCTGTGGCCCGGCTAATGTCATGGCCCAAAAACTTAAAGGAGCCGTCGCTTGGCGAATCCAGCATGCCCAGTATGTTTAGCAACGTAGATTTGCCGCAACCAGATGGCCCCATAATGGCCACAAACTCTCCTTTTGTAATCTTAAGGTCTACACCTGCCAGTGCAGTAGTCTCAACTGTGTCGGTTACGTAGCGCTTCTGCAGGTTATTAGTGTCAATTATCAGTTCTTCCATGTTTGTTCTGTGCTTAAGGTTGTAGATGTTTTTATAGTTTTATTTTGTACTAATGGTGTTGGGTTGTTAATTGTTGCTGCTGTTTACTCAGGGTTGAAAAACAATTAGTATTCAATAATTTATTTAAGCTCAAGTCTGTCGATGTCGCCGTAGCTGTCATAAGAGGACAGTACAATTTTTTCGCCGGGCTGTAAGCCGCTTACTACTTCGTAATAGTTTGGATTCTGGCGGCCCAGTTTAATATTGCGCTTCTCAGCATAATTTCCAGACTTATCTACTACAAATACCCAGTTGCCGCCTGTGCTCTGGTAAAAGCCTCCACGTGGTACCAGTACTGCATTGCCGCCATCGTTCAGGTTAAGTTTTAGCTGCAGTGTCTGCCCGCGGCGAACGCCCTCCGGTGCACCCTCTGCAAATTCCATATCCACCTGAAATGTATTGTTCTGCACCTCCGGGAATACCTTGGCTACTTTTACTTTATAAGTTTGGCCGTTAAAATCAAAGGTTCCTTCCAGTCCTGGGTATACTTTAGAGATATAATGCTGGTCTATTCTGGACTTAACTTTAAAGCCGTTCACATCGTCTATCTGGCCAATATTCTCGCCGGGTGCTTTAGACTCGCCTACTTCGGCCTTTAGCGTAGACAGCTGGCCGGTAATAGGGGCCACTACGTACAAGTTGTTCAGGGTATTGCGTGCCATTCCGATGTTTGCCTTCATGCGGGTAATAGACTCGTCGAGTTGCTTCAGGCGGTCATCCATTAGTTTAGCATCCTGTTTTACAGAGCGTTCGGCCAGTGTTTTGCGTTTGTTCAGGTAATTGTACTCGTCTTTAGAGGCTTCATATTCTTCCTGCGAGATCACCTTCTCAGCGATCAGCATTTTGTTGCGCTCATACTTACGTTTTGCCAGCGCCAGGTTGTACTCGATTTCGGCTAACTCATTCTCCTTTCTGATCAAGTCCTGCTTCATGATGATTTCAGAGTTCTGGCGTTCGTTCATCAGGTCGTACAGCTGTGTTTCGCGGGTCATAAAATCGATCTGAAGTGTAGTGTTGGATAACTTCAGAATCGTATCGCCTTTTTGCACAGTGCGGCCATCGTCAGTATAAATTTTGTCTACACGGCCTCCTTCGGTTATGTCCAGAAAAAAAGTGTTGAGTGGATCAACAGAGCCATCTACGGCAATAAACTCCTGAAACTTGCCTTCCTGCACATTGCCTATGGTTACGCGTTCGCTGTCTACATTTAATTTAGAGGTATGTTCTGCAAAAAGCATGTTGTAGATAATCAGCACCAGCACCAGTGCGCCGCCTGTTATCAGGGTTATTTTCTTGGGAGTATACTTTTTCTTCTCAATAACGCGATCCATAGCAGAAATTTAGTTCAGGATGTAAAGTTTTTCATAGTGCATAAACTATGTTGCCAATAAGTATGCCATTAATTATAAGTTGTTCATAATGAGTAATTTAAGAGTTAGTTTGTGCTATTATGTATTAATTTGTGTCCGTATCCGAACACTTGACTGTCTGCATGCGAACAGTGCAATATAGCTTACATAAGATAAAGAACCTCAGGTGTGATAACAGTAGAAATATACTTAGCTTGTGTTTTAGTGAATTCTGCAAAAAACTGTACATTTACATACTTTGGCATAACCCAATAACCCTACAAACTATGAGTAAAGTACCGTGTAAGATACTGATCGTTGATGATGAAGAAGACATACTGGTAGCAGGAAGGCTTCTGCTGAAGCAGCATTTTGCCACTGTACTTACTACCTCTGATCCGTATTATATTCCGGGGATGTTGCAGGAGCATGGGTTTGATGTAGTGTTGTTGGATATGAACTTTAGTACCGGTGCCACCTCCAGCAAAGAAGGTCTGCATTGGCTGAAACAGATACTTAACCTGTCGCCTAAAACCTCGGTTATACTGATGACTGCCTACGGCGACATTGAGCTGGCCGTGCGTGCACTTAAGGAGGGTGCGACTGATTTTGTACTGAAACCCTGGCAGAACGAAAAGCTCATTGCTATACTTAAAACCGCCTGCCAAAACAAAGCCGGAGCCACTTCTGGTAGCAGCGATGCAAGTATAAAATCAACCAGTACCACCTTTCATTACGATGAATTTATTGGCGTGTCGCCGGCTATGCAGCGGGTGTACCAAACCATTGATAAAGTAGCCGCAACTGATGCCAATGTGCTTATACTTGGTGAGAACGGAACCGGTAAAGAAGTAGCAGCACGTGCCCTGCACCGCAAATCCAAAAGAGCCGATAAAGCTTTCGAGAAAGTAGACTTGGGAGCCGTAAGCGAAACACTTTTCGAAAGCGAGCTTTTCGGCCATGCCAAAGGAGCTTTTACTGATGCCAAAGAAGACAGGGCAGGGCGTTTTGAAGCAGCTACTGGAGGCACACTGTTTTTGGATGAGATCGGTAACCTATCGCTAGGGCTGCAGGCAAAACTGCTAACATCACTGCAAAGCCGTCAGATCATCAGGCTGGGCACCAACAAGCCGCGCCCCATTGATATCCGCCTGATCTGCGCAACCAATATGCCGCTTTATAACATGGTACGGGAGGGCACTTTCCGGCAAGACTTGCTGTACCGGATAAACACTGTAGAAATACACCTGCCGCCACTGCGGGAGCGCCGCGAAGACATTGAGTTGCTGGCTAAACACTTTTTGCAAGTGTATAGCCAAAAGTATGACAGGGGAGGCCTTAAAATGGATGAAAGCACTTTGCGCCGCCTTAAAGAGTACCATTGGCCAGGCAATATCCGGGAGCTGGACCATGCCATTGAGCGTGCAGTTATACTTTGCGACGGTACCGAACTGCACCCCGATGATTTTTACCTGGCTACAAATGAGGGCCACTCAACAGTGCATCAGGAACTGCCAAGCGTAACCGACACCGACCATACTTTAGAGAGCCTTGAGAAATTAATGGTGCAGAAGGCGCTAGTAAAACACTCGGGTAATATTACGCACGCAGCCAAAGAACTGGGTATTACCCGCACGGCCCTTTACCGCAGAATAGAGAAACATGGGCTTTAGGGGTTTCCGGTTAAACCTGCTCTTACGCCTGGCGCTGCTGGTTATCGTAATTGTGGGCCTGCTGCTTGTTATCTATCGCACCGATTGGTACGTTACCGCCTTTTGCCTTTTGCTGCTGGCGGTTTTCCTGGTATACGACCTGGTATACTATGTAGAGCGTACTAACCGCGACATCAGCAGCTTTCTGGAGGCTATGCAGCACTCCGATTTTACCCAACGCTTTGCCACCCAAAACAAAAACTCCTCTTACCAAAAGCTTTACCAAAGTTTCAATGCCATCTCGGATGCTTTTATGCGAATTAAGGCAGATCAGGAGGCGCATTACCACTACCTACAGGCTATTGTAGAGCAGGTAAGCGTTGGTATACTTACTTTTGATGAGCAGGGTAATGTGCTGCTGGCAAACCAAGCGGTTAAAGATATGCTACATGTGGCATACCTACAGCATATACAGGCCCTGGAGCGAGTTAGCCACGAACTGGTGCAGGCAATTATACTAACTGGTAGCAATGAGAAAACTTTAGTAACGGTACAGGCTGGGCAGAACCAGCTACTCCTGAACGTGCATGTAACAGAGATGATCTCTCAGGGCCACAAACTCAAGATCGTAACACTGCAGAACATCCAGTCGGAGTTGGAGGAGAAGGAACTGCAGACTTGGCAAAAAGTAATCCGGGTACTCACCCACGAGATCATGAATTCCATTACTCCGGTAATATCCCTCACATCAACCATTGGCGGCCTGGTGCAGAACGAGGTAGTAGAAAAGTATAAAGCAGGAGAGGAGATTGACGAAGAAACACTGGAAGATATACAAGCCGGCCTTCAGACCATTGAGCGAAGAAGTGCCGGGATGCTAAGTTTTGTGCAGAATTACCGCCGCCTAATGCGACTGCCTTCCCCTGAGTTAAGGCCCTTAAAAGTTACAGATTTGCTGCGCAGCGTACACCGCCTGCTTCAGGCTGATATGGAAGCGCAGCATGTTTCGCTTAAAATGTACCTGCCCGATGATAAAGTGATGATTATGGGAGATGAGGAACAGCTGGAGCAGGTGCTGATCAACCTGATAAAGAACGGGATGGAAGCCTGCAAAAGTACAGCGGAACCGTGCGTAGAGGTAGTGGCTTACCTGCCGGAGCAGGAGCGTGATAAATTAAAAATTGATGTAATAGACAATGGTGCTGGTATTCCGGAGGATGTGCTGGATAAGATCTTTATACCTTTTTATACCACCAAAAAACAAGGTTCTGGCATTGGTCTAAGCCTATCCAAGCAGGTAATGCAGCAACACGGCGGAAGTATACGCGTTAGCACCAAACCTGGCGAAACAGTGTTTACGCTGCAGCTTAAGGTAATGAACGCATAAGCGGTTGAGTGAGTGGTTAAGTACAGCTTTGCTTATACTTTTAGCAGATGCTTAACCTATCTTATCACAAGATCTCCCAAGCAAATTTGGAATGTGCCACTTTTAGAAAATCCAGAAGGAAATTACATTAGCTCAATCACTGGTTCGAAATTAAACATACTGCTGTATAACCTGCGTCAGCTGCTGTGCGGGTATAGCTCCAGACTGTCGCCATACTTGCTGCCCTTTACTGAAAAGTATAAACGTTGGCACACCTTGTACTTTAAACTGCGCTGCGGCACTTTGATTACTATCTACATTTACCTTTATCACTTTCAGTTTGCCGCTGTACTGGCTCGCCACCTGCTGTATCACCGGGTTCATGGACTTGCAGGGACCACACCAATCGGCGTAAAAATCTACTAAAACAGGCATGCCTGGGCTGCTGATCAATTCTTTGAACGATTTTTTGGCCATAGTTATACTTTTAATTGAGGTTTATACTTGTACGGTAGCAAACATAAAACGTGTTGCGGATCAGGTTTTTCAGATTAAAGGATGAATAGGATTGCCTTCTTCAGTTAAACCTACACAATCAGATAGATCCCTGCAATCAGACTAAGCTCTTAAATTAACTATATTTCTTTCTGGCTTTGATAGAGTAGACCATTGGCAGCATATTTTCATAGCCCCGTATGCGCCAGAACCCGTCTTCGCCCTGCACCATGTTGGCAAAGCAGTTGTAAGGCGAGTAAGGGAACTCGTGCAGAAACTCCAGGTATATGCCACGACTGGTTAGAGCAGTCACTACTTCTCCTAGGCCATGGTTCCAACCATACTCAATGTGCTTAATAGGCGCATTTTTATCTGCATAGGTGCCTTCTGTTTCTGTTATAATAGGCTCGTGGGTGTTATGGTAAGGATATATGATCTTCCCAAAATTATCATCAAACATCCATAGCACCGGATGAAACTCAGCGATGTAAAATGTGCCACCCGGCTTCAGGAAATGATCAATTATAGCAGCCCACTTTTCCAGGTCAGGAAGCCAACCGATGGTGCCATAAGAGGTAAACACAACATCAAATTGCCCCTGCAGGTTCTCCTTCAGGTTATAGAGGTTGGAGCGCACAAACGTTGCATCTAAGTTCAACTGCGCATTCAGCGCCTTTGCCTGCTCAATTGCCTCATCTGAAATATCGATTCCGGTAACCTTTGCACCCAGCCTTGCCCAGGAAAGCGAGTCTTGCCCGAAGTGGCATTGCAGGTGCAGCATACTTTTGCCTGCAACACCACCCAACTCTGATAGTTCTATACGGTTAAGTGAAGACTGACCCGCTAAGAAGGCAGGCATGTTATAAAAGTCAGAGCTTAGGTGCACAGGTGTTTTCTGATTCCAAAGGCTACGGTTAGCCTCAAAATATGCTTCATAGTTTTCCATTGCTTTAAAGTTATAATTATTTGGAGTATAGGCATGACTTAGTGAAAATATTTTGAATGAATATGGAAATTACTATATTACCAAGACCAACCTTAAACAAAACAAAAATGGCAACATTCAACGGAACCGAGGGGGAACCGATTGATCTTGCGCAGGCTGCTGCATGGACGGCAAACTACCGCAACACTGAAGCTGAAAAATCAGCAGAGACAGTTATTAAAGCTCATTTCTTTGGTCGTGAGATTCTGCAAGAACTATTAAACCAAGAGGGCTGTGTAGGCATACGCATGTACTATGCCCTGGATAATGAAGGCCAGAAACAGCTTGTGCTGGTAGGGGCCGATGCGGATGGAAACGATATAGAAGAACTGGTGCTGGATGGTTCCAGAATATGCCCACCTAACTGCAGCGAAGGAGGTAACCTTAACGGATAATGGAATACTTTATCCAGAAAGTGTATCCATGGCTAATAGATATTTCTGCTTTTATCCCAGCTTTGCCTTTTATGGTAGGGCTTTACTTACTTCGTAAATGCGGTAACAGGTATTTCAAGCTAATTTTTCTTTTTCTGGTATTGGCTGTAACCACCGAAGTAGTTGCAGAAATAACAGTACGAATGAATACGACAAATAACCTGTGGATAAATCATGTATATACGCCTGTAGAGTTCATTATCGTTGCTCTGGTTTATTACCATAGCTTTAGTACAAAGGTTATCAGAAACGGAATACTTATTACCGCTGCTGCATTTGTACTTTTGTGTATTGGCGATGCTGTTTTGCTTGATGGGCTTACACAGATGAACTCGGCTGCACAGATGATTGGCAATGCACTGCTGATATCGCTTGCTGTTCTATACTTTTATAAAATTGCCAACGACCTGACAATTACCTACCTGGACCGCGATCCTGTATTTCTGTTTAGTTGTTGTATTCTAATATATAAAGCAGGTACTTCTATGTCGTATGGTATGTTTAACGCTGCCCTGCAAGAGTCTTATGATGCTGCCCGAATGGTACTAGCGATAATATTTATACTTAAGATTCTATTCTTTACCGGATTGGTACTTGTATTAAAAAGAGCAGCCAAAGTATGAAAACACTAGAACCTGTATTTATTATAACGCCTGTGTTGCTTGTGCTGGCAATCGGTATAATCCTGTTCGTGTTTTTGTACCAGCGCCGTATGCTGCAGCACCAGGTACAGCTGCGCGAGTTGCAGGAGCAAAAGCAAAAGCAATTACTAGATGCCACCTTGCAGGCCCAGGAAGAAGAACGCCGCCGTGTTGCCCGCGACCTGCACGATGATGTAGGAGCTACTCTGGCATTGGTTAAGCTGAACGTGCACCAGCTCGTAACTCCCTTAGAGGATAAAACCAGGGGGCTAGGCATAAAAAGAACACTTGATGATGTTATTGCCAATGTACGGCGTATATCGCATGGATTGATGCCAGTGGTGCTGGAGAAGATGGGATTACCTCAGGCGCTGGAAGCTATGAGACGCTCATTACCAGCCGAATCCGGTGTAAAAATGGAGCTTTTCTGTGAAGAAAACACTCGGCGCATGGAGCCTAAGGTGGAGCTGTCGCTGTACAGGGTAGTGCAGGAACTGTTGAATAACACACTAAAGCATGCTAAAGCAAGTAAGGTAAATGTGTGCCTTGAGTTCGATCAAGATTCGCTGCACCTAACCTATAGCGACAATGGTGTTGGGTTTGACTACCAAAAATTGGCAAGTTCTATGGAAAAAAGCAGTCAAGGATTGGGGTTAATGAACCTGCATGCAAGAATTAACCTACTAAATGGTACCTTTACCTATTATTCTGCCGAAAATTCCGGAACAAAAGCTGAAATTTCTGTTCCTATTTCTTAATTTTAAATAAATCTAAAGGCTTATATAATGGAGTATCAGCCACTTACACTTGCAGTTGCCGACGATCACACCCTTTTCAGGAAGGGGGTGCTGGAGATATTAAAGGCATACAGCGAAATTACAGTTATTGCAGATGCTTGTAACGGTGCAGAATTAATCGAGAAAATTGAGAGCACTTTACCGGACATCGTGATGCTGGACCTGGAAATGCCTGAAATGGATGGTATTGCAACGTCGCGTTATCTGATCAGCAAATTTCCGGAGGTAAAGATCCTAATTGTCTCAATGTATGGGGAGGAGTCTCTGGTTGAGAAATTGCTGGACGAGGGTGTACATGGTTACCTGCTAAAAAGTGCAGAACCCGACGAACTGCGTCATGCGCTGCAAATCCTGAAGAGCGGCAGGAACTACTATTCCCATGAAATAAGAAACAACATTTCTTTTTAAATATTTATAGTAAAAAGTATAGATAGCGAGTGCCGCAGCGGCGGCACTCGCTTTTTTGTTTGGTACATCTGCTGCCTTTATCTTATGCTTATACTTTGCCTGAGGGTTTTATACTTTTGAAAAAGCAAAGCAAGTGATAGATAAGCACTCAGAGTGAAATTGTATTTGCAGCACTAGATGCTTGCCTAAACCTGAAAGCCTGTCTGTTTGTATTTACTTAGAAAAGTAGAGTATAAATGGCAAAGAAAGAGTTAGAGTTGGTGTGTGAGTTGTGCAGGAGAGAGGTGCAAAGTTTATCCAGGCACCACCTGGTACCCCGTGAGGAAGGTGGTCGTTACGGCGCCACTGCCGAGTTATGTCAGCCTTGCCACAGCACCATCCACTTAACTATATCTAACCAAGAACTGGCGCAGCAATATAATTCCATAGAAGCCCTTCAAACTGCCGAACCACTGCAAAAGTATCTGAAGTGGGTAAAGAACAGACCAATAGAACGCATCTCTAACCGCAGAGGCAGAAGCAGGCGGAAAAAATAAAATCTGAGCGACTTTCTATACTTTAAATCGCATCTGAGAAATTTGCAGTAACATTATGCCTGTTGATGCTAAGGAGTTTGAAAGTATAGTTTGGTTTAAGCTTCTGTGTCATTCTTGCAACGTATTTCATACCTTTTCTGCGTAACTTTAAGCATGCAAAAGCGATTATACCTACCGTTTACCGAGCTAAAAAAGAATAAAGCTATTGTAGTAGATAGCGCACATCCTAATGGTTTCATGCTGTCGCACTGGAAAGGAGCACCTACACCAGCAAGTATAAAAGACGATACCAGCGCGGCCATTGTTCTGAACGCCATGCGCCAGAACCTGCCAGAACTGGAGCAGCCTTATGTAACAGCCAACCACTTTGATATAGATGGGTTTGTAGGCGTTTGGGCATTGCTTAACCCGGAAAAAGCGCTGGAGAATGAGGAGCTGCTGCGGCAAATGGCACTTATAGGAGACTTCAGGGAGCTGGACCTAAACCACCCGTTGGCAGGTGAGGCCCTAAAGCTGGTTTGCTGGATTAATGCGAAAGAGCGGGAGCTGTTCTACAGACCTTTCGAAGCTGATGAGATGGAGGAAAAGGAGGTACAGCAGTGTACTCAAAAATTTAACTACTTTTTGCGTGAGTTTGGGCAGGTGCTGCAGGACCCTGACTGGGAGAAAGGTGCCTGGGAAGACGAAGTAGCCAGTGTACTGTTAGGTTACCGTGATATGTATAAGCCTACTACTAAAATCACTCGCAAGCCGGAAATTGGTTTGGTTATCATCGAAACACCGCACCCTATACATTATTATGCGCTATTTAGCCGCACGCAGGGTTTTGATATGGTGCTGAGCTGCTACGAACGCAACCGATACGAACTGGAGTATAAGTATACTACCTGGGTAGATATTGCTTCCCGGCCTACTTTGCCACGTATTAATATGGCGCCGCTTGCCCAAAAGTTAAACCAGTTAGAACAATCTGGCCACCGCTGGACCTACGACTCCATCACAGAAACCGGACCAATACTACGTTTAAGTGGTGAGGATTTAAACCGTGCCGATACATACGCTAACGCGACAGAGCGTGAAATTTATACTTCTTCTATTCCGGTAGAGCAGCTAAAACAGGAAGTTATCTCATACTTTTTCAGCGCTTATCAGAATATCGAACCAAAGTATAGCTGGCCCTGGCAGGAGGTAAAAGAGCTAAATAAGCAGCCAAACAGTTAGTAGCTTACGTAGAAAAGCTGATTAAAACTTGCTTTAAGAATGATCTGAATCAGTTTAAAGCTATAAACTACACTATAATTTCGTGTATCTCGTATACATCGACAAAAACAGATATTGTAGCCACTAGTCGCCAAACATGAAAAAGATACTTTGCCCCACCGATTTTTCTAAAACAGCCAGCAGAGCCGTTGAGTTTGCCACCCACATTGCACAGCGTGCCGGTGCGCACCTCACGCTAATGCATGTGGTGCATTTACCTATAGTAGATACCTCTGAAACGGCTTTAGTAGCCAGCGAACTACTGGGCGAGCAGATGCGCGATGCCAATGAAAAGTTAAAATCGCTGTGCCGTCAGTTAGAAGAAACACACGGTGCCAACCGTGGCGGCAACTTTACCTGCGACTATGTTTTAAAAGAAGCATTGCTAACCGATGTAACCGAGCACCTTACAAAACATGAAGGCTACGACCTTATTGTAATGGGTACTACCGGCTGCGACAGCACCATGGAGGAGCTCCTGATTGGCAGTAACACAGAGGCAGTGGTAGAAGAAGTAAAATGCCCTGTATTATCTGTGCCCGGCACAGCAGAGTGGCAAGGGGTGAACAAAATAATTTATGCTACTGATTATGCACCAGGAGACACAGAGGCACTGGCTAAAGTAGTAGATCTGGGCAGCCTGTTCGGAGCGCCAATAGATGTGGTGCATGTAATAAAGGAGAGTACCCGGGAAGATTCATCAAAAGCAGCAGCTTTCAGGCAGGAGCTAGAACAAGCTTACCCTGGTGTACCCATGCGTTTTGAGGAGATAGTAAACAAGCATGCCGCAGAAGGATTGAAAGATTATTTTAACAGGGAGAACGGTAGTATACTTGCCGTGCTTCGCAAAGAAAAAGGCTTTTTGCAAAGCCTATTCTCACAAAGCCTTGCCGAGAAAATGACTTACCAGGCTGAGGTCCCGCTACTCGTGTTGCAGGGGCACAAATAATCAAAAAAGGCTCTTCTTTTACAGAAGAGCCTTTTTTGATTATTTCAGTATCTCTACATACAAACTGCTATAAGTATACTAACTAAGGCTTATGGTTGGCCTAGGCCGGTTTCTATTCTAACTGCGTCTTCGTCAAAAATATAGTCGAGGTCTTTCGCGCATTCCTGGCAGTTATAGCGGCCGTAATCTTCAACGGCTCTTGGTACAGTTACATTCCTGAAGGTGCCTTTGCCTTTGCAAGCTATGAGTACAGGGCAATCGTGTTTCATGTGAAAAACGTCTGCTGTTGCATTCTCACAAATCCAGACACGTTTATTAACCAGGTCCTCTGGTATCACGAAAAATTCAGGTGCAGGTCTTTTAGTTTCAGCTGTTGCTTGGACTGTTGCTTCCTGCTGTTCTGTGTTTTGCTGGCAGGCAAAGGTAGTTGCTCCCAGTATAGCTATAAACGCAAGGCTCTTAAGGTTCATGGTAAAAATTGTAATTAGGGTATTAGGTATGGCTTAAGCCTAAAGGTAAAAAAAGTACGGCTAATTGCTGCAGGTTTTATCTACACGCCTGCCGTACTCACGAATGGCTACAGCTTCTGTAACAGCTAAAGTTTCTGCTTTACAGCGCTTTAAAACAGAGCAATTCTTGTCGTAATGGTAAACAGCAGAGCCACTGCTGTTACACAAATACACCTTACGCTTCGTAGCACCTGCTGGGATAGGAGCATTGGCTGTTGATTTTGTCCTGGTGCTGCTAGTTTTATTTTTTCTGAAATCCCAAGGTGCAACAGGGTTAGGGTCTGCCCATAAACCACGCTTAAACCTGCGGGCATCTGCTTCTGCGTTTGCCAGGTTCATATCTTTAGAGTAGGCTTTATAGTGCCAAGCGTAGCCGTTCTTTATCAACTCTTCATTCAGGCTGCGGCCATCCGGAAGTATAATAGTACCCACAGTGCGACCATAACGGTCTTTACTATCCACAATGAGGCGGACGTTTTTATTAAATACCAGATCTGAAGTAAATTGCTTTGCACGCTGCCCATACGCCTGATTTTTTTCAGGGGTATCCACACCGTGTAATCTTATGGTTACTTCCTCGCCGTTTATAAGCAGCACGATGGTATCACCGTCTTTCACACCTACTACCTTGTCGCCTGCTGCTGTATTTGGTTTAGAGGGAGTGCGTTCACGCTCAGCTACCTCGGCTGGGTCATCGTATTCGGCAGTGGCAATATCCTGCTGTTGTGGTTGCTCCTCCTGCTGTTCTTCTTCCACTGCAGCCTGCTGTCTCTGCCTGAACTGTTCACGGCCTTTCTCTTTATCAGGCTGGCAGGCAATACTGCTTAGCGCAATGCTCAGTAGTAGCGGAAAGTATAAAAGCTTTTTCATGGAATGGGTGTTGTAAAAGTATAAAGTATAACAGAGGCCATACTTTATACAAAGATACTATACTTTGTAACGGGATGTAAAAGAAAAAGTCCTGCACCAAAACAGCGCAGGACTTTTTACTTAGGGAAATTTATTTTTTACTGCTGGATTCCAGGTACACCAACTGGTGTTGCGCTGTGCCAGTCGAAGTCTGGAGCCTTACGTTTGGTTGGCGCTAACTCGTCTAAAGTATTAGCATCATATAAACGGCCGTTGCGCATTACATACTTAATGGAGTTCGTATTGCGGATGTTCTCTAGTGGGTTTGCATCCATAATAACTAAGTCAGCCAGTTTGCCGCCTTCAATTGAGCCTAAGTCTCCTTCCAGGCCTAAGCTCTTGGCACCAAGTATAGTTGCAGTTTTAAGCGCATTCAGGTTGCTCATGCCTCCCGACTGGATAGACCAAAGTTCCCAGTGGTAACCAAGGCCCTGCAGCTGTCCGTGAGAGCCAACGCCAGCTAAACCACCTGCTTGTACCAATTTGTCAACAAACTCAGCGTGGCGATCGAAGATGTGCTCTTCTTTAGAGAACCAACCAGCTCTGCGTCTTGCCTTGGAATCCAGCTCAGACTTTGGCGTGAAGTAGTTCAGCTTTTTATCACCGATTACATTCTCAGTTGCATAGTAGTAGTTTTCAGCCCAAGGTCCGCCATAAGACACCAGCAGGGTAGGCGTATAAGCCATCTCTGTTTTAGCCACGAAGTCTACCACATCTTTGTAAAGCGGATAGATCGGGAAAGAGTGCTCATGGCCAGGGTAACCGTCAATTGCCTGGGTCATGTTCAGTTTAAAGTCGAGGCCACCTTCTGTAGTTGGTAACAGGCCCTGCTCTTTAGCTGCCATAATGATCCACTGGCGATGCTGGCGGTTACCTACCAGGTACATCTTAATAGTTTTGGTATTGTAGTACTCAGAGTACTGGCGCAGCACCTGCTTCGCGTGGTCTAGGCTTTTCAGGTTATAAGACCAGTAGCCAACACCAGGGCCAGTAGAGTATACTCTTGGGCCAACCATTTTACCTGCATCTACCATATCGGCATAAGTAAGCACGTCGGTAGTGGCAGTTTGTGGGTCGCGGGTTGTGGTTACACCATAAGCCAGGTTAGCAGCATAAATCCATACCTGGTTCGTATGCACTCCCCAACGTGGCCACATGTGTGCGTGTGTATCAATAAAGCCAGGCGTTATGGTTTTACCTTTCACATCTACCACATTAGTGCCTTTCGGTGCATTTAATGTACCAGTTGGGCCAACAGCTTTAATGCGGTTGTTCTCGATCAGGACGTCGCCGTTTTCGATCACTTGGTCACCGTTCATGGTAATAATGCGGCCACCTTGCAATAAAATAGTACCCTGCGGAATATCGCGCGCTACCTGAATAGCGATTTTCTGTTCTGTTGGCTTATAGCTTTCGTCTTTAGCCTCTTTCTTTTCTTCGCCTTCACCCTTTTTAGCTTCATCCGTTTTAGTCTCTGCCAGTGCTTTTTCGGTTTCCTTCTTCAGCTCCAGCTCTTCTGCTTTTGTTTTAGCCTCATCTAAGTTATAAGAGAAGAAACCGTTACCAATAGACCAATAAACTGTTTTGCCATCTGAAGACCAGCTTGGGAACTGACCACCGATCTCTGTTAATTTCCAGCTTGGGAATGCTGAACTAGCCACATCTGCCACAGATATACTCGGCGTATCGCCACCTTTAGCAGGTATGGTTACTACATAAATTTCGTTGTTGATCAGGGCCAGGGCTTTGTCGCCAACCGGGGCTTTGATAACCGTAGAAGCTGTAGATGGTTTTTGCTGTGGCTCACGCTCTTCCAGGTGCATGTTGTGGTTCATTTCCTCCTCGATCATGTCCTCAACAGAACCGAATGTAGTAATGCCTTTCACCTGCAGAAGCGATTTTTTGTCGGTGCCATCCCAACGGATAGAGATTAGGCCATCGCTGCCATTGTACAAATAAATACGATCGTCGCCTTTCACAAAGTGTGGCTTAGAACCCAGGCTTGCTTTGGCAATGTAATTAGTCTCTCCGCCTTTAGCAGATACCCAGTTAATGTTTAGTCTTGATGCAAATGCACCCGGACCTTCTGCCTCGCGGTAAGCCTGTGCAGATCCTTTAATAAATACGATCTTGCTGCCATCCGGCGACCAAACCGGGTCCTGGAAAACAGCCTTCTCTACTGTTACTTTCGTTGGTTTGCCTTTGCCGTTAGCGTTGATTTTGTAGATAGAACCACCTGTTTTCTCGTGCCACGTTACATAAGCCAGCTGCTTACCGTCTGGTGACCAGGCAGGTTGAGCCTCTGTATAGTCTACATCGGTTAAACGCTTAGGGGTACCGTTAGGATAATCCATTACATAAAGTCTATCCAAGGCAGTAAAGGCTAGTTTTTTACCGTCCGGCGACATAGCGGCATCCCTGATTTGGGTTACCGTCATCATCTTGTCATCCTTTATCGGAAATTTAAAATCCAGCTTAGGACCAACCTCAACTTCGGCATCTACCTGAAAAGGAATTTCTTTAGCAGAACCACCGGCTATGGGCAAGCTGTAGATCTTGCCGCCATACGAAGCAACAAGGTTTTTGCTATCTGGTGTAAACGACATGGCAGGCAATACACCCATCGGTGCAATAGATTCCTGCTCGTCGCGCTGAACGGGGTAAGCCAGCCATTTCTCTTCACCGGTTTTGATATTCTGAGCAACAAGGCCTGTGTGGTTATTATGGCGTGTACCATACACCAGCCAGTTTCCGTCCGGAGAAAGGGTAGGGGTAAAAGCTGAGCCGTAGCGCGATGTTCTGGTATCTACTTCACCGGTTTCGCGGTCGTAAGTGGCTAGCTGGTACTGTGGTAGTTGGGCGTTATAGTTCCAGGCACCGGTACGCTGCGAAAACCAGATATAGCGGCTATCTTCACCAAAAGCCGGCTCAACAGTTTTTAAATTATCTGGTTTGCTGATAAGTTCGGCTCCAGTACCTCCGTCTTTGTGGTACAGGTGCAGCTTTAGGTTACGGCGGCCTTTAGCGGCAACTAAATACTCTCCGTCCGGTGTCCACTCCGCAGACTGAAAGTTCTCGTTCTTGCTCTTGCTGATCTGCTTCGTTTTCTTCGTAGCCAAATCCATTGTCCAGATGTTATCTGCACCGTCTCTGTCAGAAACAAAAACGATAGATTTGCCATTCGGACTAAATCGAGCCTGCGTATCAAAAGACATACCTGTGGTAAGCTGCTCTGCCTTACCGCCACCTATTGGCAGCAAGTATAAATCGCCTAGCATATCGAATACCAGTTGCTTACCATCCGGGCTTATATCCAGCGATAACCATGAGCCTTCGGTGGTGTTGATTTTCACCTTGCGAGCACCCTCCAGCGGAAGGTCTTTTTTCTCTTTTTTATCCTTGTCCTTCTCGGTTTTGGCTGCATCCTGGGCCATGGCTGGCTCCAGCATTAAACCAAGCGAACAAAGTACCAGCAGCGACTTCTTCCACCGCTTTGAAGTACCATGTATGGGTAGGCTCATAGATTAAAGTTTATGTAGTTGATAGTTTAGTTTGATCAAGCTAATATAATATTTTGTATAATAATAGCAGCATTAAATAGATGAATGCCAGATTTTTGCAGGTGGTAAGTATAAATTTATAGATAAAGTATAAGTATAAATGGCAATGCCCTCTCTGGTAACATGCCTGATTACCGGAGAGGGCATTGCCGTAAATTGAGTTTGCTTACCAGAAAGGGTGGCTGTATTACTTACTAGAAGCAGACAAATCGTTGACGCTAATGGTTATCGGATTATAACCGCTGTTCGCTATAGGAATTAGGCCGTATACCGTTTCGCCTGGCATTACTTTGCGGTTAGCTACATATAACGCTGCAATTCCTCTAACAATCGTTTATTATCGGAGCTAGCACGAACTAAATTAAAAGCCGTAAGCCCAGGACCTAAAAATATACTAATCGGAAAAGACTCCTGTTTTACCATTCGGCCACCTATATATTCTTCGCTTGTGATCAGCTTGGCAGGAGTGAAAAGTAAATACAGCAAGTATATCGGAACGTCTTGTTTTAGTTGTCTTTGTGCCAGCTCAGGTGTCAAGGGAGTAAATTGATTTGAGCCAGCTACTAGCTTCACGTCCTGCGGAAGATCTATTACGCGATCGGTATTGTTAGTATATTTTACTGCCACAACCTGTACCAGGCTTTTCTTCTCTTTTTTAGCGTACTTCTTATTACCTGCTTCAGCTAGTAAATCATACTTATATTGTAACCCTACATTGCTACTTTCTACTTTAGCATGATAGTTAATACGTTCCGGGTTGATAGCGTGATAGCTAGAGGCACAACTGGTGGTAAGAAATGCTAGACCCAATAAAAGTCCTGATAGTTTTGTAAAGGTTGTTTTTATATAAACAAACTGGCTTAGAATATAGTTTTTGCGCAATACTTATACTTTACTAGTAAAGTATAAGTATGTCCTATGTTATTTTTTCGTTGACATGCTTGGAATAGGTGCACATGACACGCTAATGGTATTTGCTGTTCTGGATAGAGCATTGATTAATCTTTTACCAGTCCATAACCTCAATCTTACTAACCCCACCCGGTAGCCGTTGTACTTTTATCTGTGTGCTGATGCGCTCTTTCAGCGCCTCTACGTGA
Organism: Pontibacter sp. H249; assembly: GCF_037892465.1. Lineage (NCBI taxonomy): Bacteria > Pseudomonadati > Bacteroidota > Cytophagia > Cytophagales > Hymenobacteraceae > Pontibacter > Pontibacter sp. H249. Next base: position 333,537 of record NZ_JBBKTR010000003.1, read on the forward strand.
GAGATTATTCCGATCATCTTACCGCTTTGCTGCAGGTTCTCTAAAGTGGAAATAGCTGCATCTAATGTTTCAGCATCCAGTGTACCAAAGCCTTCATCTATAAACAGCGAGTTAATCTGTGTGCGGCGGCCGGCTAAGTCGGAGAGGCCTAGTGCCAGGGCCAGGCTAACTAAAAAGCTTTCGCCACCAGACAAGGTGTTCATAGGGCGAACGGCCTCTGCCTGATAAGTATCTACTATAAGCAGTTCCAGGTCGTCGGCAGAACTCTTCAGGATGCGGTACCGGTCGTTTAGCTTTTGCAGGTGGCGGTTTGCCAGTTCCACCAATCTTGCTAAAGTTAAACCCTGTGCAAACTTACTGAACTTGATACCGTCTGCAGAACCGATCAGGTCTGCAAGTTGAGCCCAACGCTGATATACTTGCTGCTGTGTTTTTAGCTGTATGGCCAGTTCTTTGTTCTTGTCTCGTTGTGCGTTATCCTGCTCCAGTATTTGCTGATGCCGGGCACGCTGGGCAATTAGATCTCGGGCCTTTTCAGCGTTTTCCTGGTGTTGCTGCTGCAGTATTTCTATACTTTCGGTTGTTAATTCCTTTGCCTGCAGTTGGGCCAGTTCCTGCGTTACATCGCTTATACTTTTACGGAGTTCGGTCAGGTGCTTTTCCGTTTGGGCTTTCAGGTTGGCTAATCGGTCAGCTTCATCGCGGTTTAGCAACATTTGGCTTAAAGCCTCAATGGTTTCGATGCCTTTCTGCTGCAGTACACGCAGTAGCCCTGTGCTTAACTCATCAAGTACTGATTTATTTTGCTGCTGTTTACTATGGCAATCAGACTTGCGGTTTCTGGTTTCTTGCAGCTCCTGCTGCTTGTGCTGCTGCTTGCTACGAGCTTCCTCTGCCTGGGCTGTTTTACTTTTTAGCTCACGCTGTGCCAGTTGGCGTTCTTGTTCAGGATTTTTATCACCAAACAAAGTATAACGCTCCGCCTTTAAAGATGTAAGTTGCTCGTGCTCTTCTTTTAACACCTGCTTTCGTTGCACTAGCTCTGCCTGTTTCTCCTGAACGCGTTCCTTCAGGTGCTTTACCTGCTCTCTGGCAGCAGTATATTGCTCTCGCATTGCCTCCAGCTGTTGCTGTTTTTGATAAAACGAATTAGCTAGTTGCTCCAGCTGTTGCTGTAACTGCTGACGTTCTGCAGTGGTATACTTCAAGCCATAGGTAGCGGCAAAGGACTCTGCTGTTTCGGTATGTGCCTGTAACTGCTCCTGCTCGTCGGTAAGTATACTTTGTAGCTTCTGCAGTTGCGACTGCTGCAGTTTTTCAGATTGCTGCAATTGCTCAAACCTGGCATGCGTTTGTACCTGCTGCTCACGGAGCTGCTGTAGGTGCTGGTTTATACTTTCCAGGGTACGGCTTAGGGTACGGGCCTGTGCCAGTTGCTCCTGCAGTACATGCACCGAGTCTTGTTGCGCTTTTAGTAATGAGGCTAGTTTATCTTTTTCAGCAATAGCTATACTTCGCGGTAGTCCATCCAACAGCTGCTTAAAAGTATGCTGCAGGCGTTCTAGTTCTGTTTCTGTCTCAGCTTTAGTAATGGTGTCTAGTTGCTGCTTCTGCACAAGAGAATCCAAAGCTAACTGCAGTTTATTTATACTTTGCTCCAGCTCCTTTACCAGCACTTGTTGCTTATCGCGTTTCTGCACTTCCTCCGGAAGGTCAAAGGTATAACCGTTTTCAGCGAAAGGGTGGTGGGTAGAGCCGCAAAGCGGGCATGGTTCATCCTGCGTTAACATATGGCGAGCCTCCTCATATTGCTGAATCTGCTGTTGCAACGTTACGAGTTTTTGCAGCGCTTCCAGGTGTTCTTGTGCCTGCTTATACTTTGCCTGCGCCTCCTGTAGCTGCTGATTCGTGTCCTTAACCTGCTGCGCATGCTGTGCCAGTTGTATGTTTATACTTTGCTGTTTTTGCTGATGCCCTTCATGCTGCTGTGCCAGCTCCAGCATACGCTCATACTTTGCCACCAGGGCCGGTTGTGTTTGCGCCGCCTGCTCCAGCTCGTCCATACTTTTAGCGGCAAGTATAGCCTGTAGCTGCGCCAGCTTTTCTTCTTTTTGCTGCTGATGTGCTGTTTGCTGTGCCTGCTGCTGTGCCTGATTCTCCTGTAGTTTTCCCAGTTGCAGCAATGCGTGCTCACGTTGTTGCCTTAGCTCCTGTTGTTCTTGTTGGGCACGTTTAATGCGCTGCTCCGCTTCCTGCAGGTCGCGGAGGGTGGTTTTAAACTCGGGCAAATTGTCTTTCAGGTCCTGTAGTTTAGCGTTTTGTTCTAGCCACGCTTTTATACTTGTAGCCTCTTGTGTCAGTTTTTCAAGCTCCTGCTGCTTGGTTTGCAGTTGCGTCTGCTCTAGCTTCAGTCCGTCCTCAAAAGCAACATAAGCCGTTTTATTTTTAGTGTACGAATCACGGATAGTATTAAGCTGGTAGTCAAGTCTGTTTACTTCTACCAGTGTTGGCTCCAGTTTTTGGAGTGCCTGCTCCTGCTGCTGCTGTACTTTAGATGCCTCTAGGGCTAACTGGCCGGCTGCCTCTAGTTCTGTTTCTAGTACCGGAATACGCTTCTCCAGCAACTGCAGCTGCTCCTGCGCTTCCGCTACTTTTCCGTTTATACTTTTGATCTCGGCCAATTCACCTACGAACTGGTGTGCCTGCTCATGGTGCTGCAGTTTCAGGAAATCAGGTTGCAGACTCTCTAATTTCTGCTCCTGAGCCTGCAACGCCAGCTGGTGCTGTTGTTGCTTAACCTGTAGGTTGGCAATTTGCTTTAACCATTGCACCTTTTCCTGAAGCGAAGTTAACTCAGTGGTAAGTATACTTTCCTGCGCTGCTATCTCTCTTATACTTTCTTTGTAAGCCTGTAATTGCTCCTCCGTCAGAAGCTCTACGTTTTGCAGCCTGCTCTCTAGTGCCTCACGTTTCTGCCGCTCAGCCTTTGCCTTTTCATATGCAAATTTTGATATCTCGGAGTAGATGCCGGTATCAGTAATCTTCTCTAATAAACTGCTGCGCTCACTGGAGTTGGCCTTTAAAAAGCGGGCGAAATCTCCTTGCGAGAGCATCACTGAACGCAGAAACTGGCTGTAGTCCAGGCCGCATAGCTCTGCCACCTTCTCCGGTACCTGGCTTGGTTTCAGGTCGAAAGGCTTCTCGTCTTCGAGGTCGCAGAGCTCCATGTGCACCGCCTGAATTTTACCATCCACCTTACCACGGCTGCGTCGGATTTGCCATTTGCTGCGGTAGCGTTTGCCATTTGCCTCAAACTCTACTTCCGAGGTACTCTCTGCTGTGTGGCGCGTCATCAGTTCGAGTGGCTTTTCTTCATTGTGGCGGTGTACTCTGCCGTAAAGTCCTACTGTAATGGCATCCAGAATGGTGGTTTTTCCGGCACCGGTTGGTCCTGTAATGGCAAATAAACCTGCCTCGGCCAAAGGACTTTGGTCAAAGCGGATTTCGTGCTCTCCTTTAAGCGAGTTCAGGTTCTGGAAACGTACAGCTAGGATTTTCATTTTTACTGGCTTAGGGCGTTTGACTCAAGTATCTGGATACTTATTAATTCAATATTTATTAAAGACCTCTCAGCGTGCGCAGCGTCTGGGGACTTTTGTGAGTTAGAAAGTTAATGAGTTTGGGAGTTAGAAATTTAATTAACTCACTTATCCACTCATCCAAGTTTGTTTCCTCCGTAGCCTGTAACACGCTCGCAGGAGCTGCGCACGCTGCGAGGTCTTTGTAACTCTCAAACTTAAACTAACTCTCTGACTCGTCTTGCATCAGCTCCAGCAACTCCGAGAAAGTAGCTAGTAACTCCGTATGGTCTGAATCCGGGTAGGAACTTTGGCATCGTTTCAGGAATACTTCCTTTTCGCTGAGGATGTGCAGGTCGGCTTCTTCCTGAACCTGTTGCTCTAATGTTTGGCGGCTTTTCTGGATGATCGGTGGCCTGTGGATGAGCAGTTGCAGGTCAGCTTCTTTCAGCTTCAGAACCTCCTCTAGTTGCTGGTTCAGGTCAGGGAGGGGAGCCTCCAGTTCTACCTGCAGTTCGGCCCAGGCTTGTAAAGTATAAGCGCTGTTGTCGTAGAGGGCAATCTGTTTTTTTACCTTGTCAAGAGGGCCTTTAAAGCGAACGAGTTTGCGGCAGCATGGGATTTCCAGCTCACGCAGGTCAGTTAGTTTGCCCTCTTTAAAATCAAGTATAAAAACTACTTTAGTGTCGGATACTTCGCTGAAGCTAAGCGGAATAGGCGAGCCGGAGTAGCGAATATGGTGTGTTTTGTTTACCTGCTGCGGACGGTGCAGGTGGCCAAGCGCTACGTAATCAAACTCCTTCGGGAATTGGTCTGCCCCGATCTGCCCCAGGTTACCCACATGTATCTCTTTCTCGCTTTCAGATGCCGAGCCACCGGCTGCGAACAAATGCCCCATAGCCACTACCGGTATACTTTGCATTTTGTACTGCTGTGTGTGCGGCACAAAGGCGTGATAATGGTTGGCAATACCCTGCTTTATGCGCTGTTCACGCTCTTCGGTTGTTTCGCCGGGTAAAGAAAGGCGCACGTCGCGGTCGCGCAGGAATGGCACGGCACATACTATAAGCTGCAGTTCTCCCTGCTCGTTGCGTAGCTCAATCAGTTCATCTAACGGATCTGGAGAGGCACCACCAATAACATGAATGTTAAAGTACTCGAGTAATTCTTTAGGAGCATTTAGCGTGGAGATGGAATCGTGGTTGCCTCCAGTAATAATGATGTGGCGGCAGCAGGTGGCGCATACTTTCCTCAGAAAGTCATAGTATAGCTTTAAGGCTGTGTTGGATGGTGCACCGCTATCAAATACGTCGCCGGACATAAGCAGTACCTCTACCTGCTCCTGCTCAATGGTTTGCAGCAGCCAGTTCAGGAAGTGCTGGTGTTCTTCGTTACGTTCGAGGTTAACAAGGCGCTGGCCCAGGTGCCAGTCTGAGGTGTGTAATACGCGCATACTTCTTCATCTCCAATTCCGATTAAAGATACATCAGAATATAGGGATATTGCAAACGCAACTCGAAAAAATGTGACGAGAATTTACCTATTATGATGAAAGGTGCTGTGTGAGCAGACTATACCTTTTCTTTCTCTCTTGCCCAGGCAAATGCGTCCTGTTCGTTGCCAAAGCTTTTAACTTCAAATTTGGTTACACCTAAAGCCTCGGCACGGGTTACAACCGACTCTAAAGCTATCTGATGAAAAACACTTTCAGGCAATATCCTGGCTAGCTTCTTAAGTGCTGTTTGAGAAAGCAGTTCGTAAAAGGTAGATGATAGCCAATCTTTTGCAGTTGATGGGATAGCGCCAAGGTGCTGTGCATTCGCAACAGCATGCTCTATATTTGTTTCGCGCAGTGCTTCATAGAGCTTCAAACCTCCTGCTTTAATTTCCTGATCACTTACAGGTCTGTGCCACCTAGACTGAAGCAAGTTACCTTCGATGTCCACTTCTATAGTATAGAAATCGGACGTGTACATAGTTCTAAATGACATAGATTGGATAAAGTGAAACAAAGATACAATTATTAACTTCAAGGTAGCATATAAGCGCACATTATATAAACGTTACCTACTTAAACCAGTACAATTATGTACTTTTATGCGTTTAGTGTTTAATTCTTAGTATCACCTTCGGTTGGCAAACCGGCTTGCTTCAGGGTATTGTAGCCGCCAATATTGTAAATGTGTTTAAAACCGGCTTCGCGCATAAGTTCGGCGGCTTTACCGCTCCTGTTGCCAGAGGCGCAGTACAGATAATATGTTTTGTCTTTATCCCAGCTCTTCAATTCACGGGCAAAGTCTCCGTTTCGGTAATCTACGTTCTCAGCACCCTCTAAATAGCCACCAGCAAACTCTTCCTGCGTACGCACATCCAGCAGTACAGCGCTGCTGCTCATCTTTTGCTTTTTAAACTCATTAGGTGTTAGCTGCTTCACCTTAGCAAGGTCCTGCTGTGGCTCGTTGCAACTTAAAAAAAGACTGGCAAGGATGCTTAATAGAACCATTTTCATAATGCTTAGTAATTTCTAGCTTTAACGTAATGTATATAACAAAGATAATGTTCGTAGCTGATAAATCTGTACTATAAAGATGCTTTCTGCCTGGTACAGGACTTAAAAAGTCCTGCAGCCATGTATGCAGCTGATTATACTTGTAATTGTGTTATCTGTAAGAAAATAAAAAACTCTTTTACCTTCACGCTGGGTATCAACAATGCCTTTATCGCGCATATTGGTAAGGTGGTGCGACAACAGCGACTGCTCAATGCTTAAAACCTGTTGTATCTCTGACACAGTCAGGCGTTCGCGTTGTTCCAACAAATCTATAATGCTTATGCGAACAGGGTGCGCAACGCATTTTAATACGTAAGCGGCTCTCTCTAGCTTCTTCTGATCAACCCGCACTTTTAAAATACTCATGCTGTAAATTATGTATTCGAAATAATACATGAACATGACTTCATGTATCAAAAGATGTTACAATGTACAGGCGCTTATAGTTCCAACAACAGTAAGTGGAGCAGCTGGCTTAGAGATAAAAAAGAGACGCCAGCTAAGCTGGCGTCTCTTCAGGTAAAGTAAACATTCACTACTTAATTTAATTCTGGTGTACATTGCCTACAGCATGCTGGGTTATATCTACACCTAAGCCTTGTGCTATGGCTATGCCAAGAGCAATGTCTGCACGGAAGAAGTGGCACAGCTGGCGGTTAATGATCAAGTATCTTTTCTCTCCGCTGATGCCACTCATAGAACCAATGATGTTTTTGATGGTGCTTTGCTTTTCTTCTGGTGTCATCAGGCGGAACAGGTTGCCTGGCTGGGTGTAGTGGTCGTTTTCGCCTTCTTCGTTTCTGTCGTACCAATCGGCAACTACGTTCTGGCCCAGGTTCTCGGCCGGCTGCTTATACTTTTCGTCGGCATAAATATTGTCGAAGCTGTTCGGATAGTAGTTCGGGCTTTTGCCACCGTTGCCGTCCATGCGCATGGCACCGTCGCGTTGGTAATTGTTGGTGGCAAACGGGCAGCGATTTACAGGAATCTGCTCATAGTTGGCGCCTAGTCTGTAACGCTGCGCATCCGGATAACCCAATATACGGCCCTGCAGCATTCTGTCAGGAGAGAAAGAGATCCCATCTACCACATGCGCAGGAGCAAATGCAGCTTGTTCCACGTGGGCAAAGTAGTTGTCAGGGTTCTCGTTCAGCTCCAGTATTCCCACATCTACCAGCGGGAAATCTTTCTGCGACCATACTTTGGTCACGTCAAACGGATTCCATTTATAGTTTTCGGCTTCTTCTTCAGTCATGATCTGTACTTTAAGCGCCCAACGTGGATAGTCTCCTTTGTCGATGGCTTCAACCAAATCGCGCTGCGCCTGGTCTGGGTCTATGCCTTTCATGCAGGTTGCTTCTTCGTCGGTAAAGTTCTTGATGCCCTGCAGCGTTTTAAAATGAAACTTCACGAAGTGGCGCTCATTGTTGGCGTTGATGAACGAAAACGTATGGCTGCCGAACCCGTGCATGTGGCGGTAAGAGTATGGTGTGCCACGGTCACTCATCAAAATCATAACCTGGTGCAGACTCTCCGGGTTCAGGCTCCAAAAGTCCCACACCATGGTGGCGCTTTTGGTATTCGTATAAGGGTCGCGTTTTTGGGTGTGGATGAAGTCCGGGAATTTTTTTGGGTCTTTTATGAAAAACACTGGGGTATTGTTGCCTACTAAATCCCAGTTGCCGTCTTCAGTATAAAACTTTAAAGCAAAACCACGTGGGTCGCGCTCGCTGTCGGCGCTGCCTTTTTCGCCGCCTACAGTAGAGAAGCGCAGAAATACACGTGTCTCTTTGCCAATTTCGCTGAATACTTTGGCTTTGGTATACTTGGTAATGTCGTGGGTAACCGTAAAGGTGCCGTAGGCGCCGGAGCCTTTGGCATGCACGACACGCTCTGGTATGCGCTCACGGTTAAAGTGCGCCAGCTTCTCATGAAGTATAAAATCCTGTAAAAGTATAGGACCACGCGCACCTGCAGTCTGGCTGTCTTCATGCTCATAGTATGGTTTACCGGATGCCGTAGTAAGTCGGGTGTTTCTCTCTTTTTCGCTCATGGTCAGGTATAGATTCGAGTTTCTTTTCTTGATGGCTCAAAAGTATAGGAGGTTGCATTATCAATCAAATTGATTGTTTTTATGATTTGATAGGTGTTGTCTATGATTGCTTTTGCGTTTCTTGAGTTATCCTTTGAGCACTCTGAGATTAAGACAAACCGCTAAGAACACGAAGAATACGCTAAGGACGCAAAGAAAGAAATAAAGGCTAACCCAGGAAGTATATCACCAACAACGAAGAGAAGGCCACCAGTACCCAAAGTATAAAACCTTGGTAAAAAGGCCTTGCGCTAATGCTGCGGATGGTTACCATGTTCAGGTTTGCGCCAATTAAGAAGAGGGAGAGGAGTAATGCTTTTTTTGCGGCGAAAAGTATAAAGGGAGAAACCATTTTAACTGCCGGCACAAAAGTAATCAGGACAGAGGCAAGTATAAACAGCAGGATAAAAGTTGGGATAGATACCTTATTGCTTTCCGTCTTAAACAAGAAACCCGACACCAGTACCAGCGGCACGATCCAGAGGGCACGGGTTAGTTTTAGGGTAGTGGCTAATTGCAATGCTTCGTCGCCGTAGCGGCTGGCGGCCCCTACTACAGAGCTGGTGTCGTGTATGGCAATGGCAGCCCAAAGGCCAAACTGCTTTTGCGTAAGCTGCAGCGAGTGGCCAATCTCCGGGAAAATGAACAGGGCCAGTGCATTAAGTATAAACACAATACCCAGAGCCACCGAAATTTCTTTAGTCGATGCTTTAATGGCCGGTGCAACAGCAGCAATGGCACTGCCTCCGCAAATAGCCGTGCCTGCCGAGATCAGGTGCGTTAGTTTTGGGGCAATACCAAATGCCTTACCCAAGGCTAAACCCAGTACCATTGTTAAGGCAAGAGATACAAATGTATAAATTAAACCGCTTAAACCTGTCTCTGCTACCTGGTACAGGTTAATACCGAAGCCCAGACCCACCACAGCTGCCTGTAAAATATACTTAGATCCTTTTGATGAGGCAGCAGGAAAAGGGTTTCCCACCATCAGCCCAACAGCCAGCCCGGCCAGCAGCGCCAGCGGAGAAGTAAACAGCGGCGTGAAAAGCAGCAGCAGTATCAAAAGTATGAATACCAGTTTTTGTATGAGTGGGGAAAACCGGTATTCTATTGCGGACATGGTACTTTGGGTTGTTTTACGAGGTATGCAAACTTAAGCTTTTATACTTTGCGCACAAACCTGTTTTTAAAATGCCTCGCCTATCACGATGTAAAAGTTCGTGCCTTCACGCCCATAGCCAACATCGGCCCTAATGTTCAGTTTCTGTTCTTGGTTTAGGGCATAACGAACGCCGCCGCCAACGCTGTATTTAAGTGTGTTAAAACTTACATCAGAGGTTTTAGCAAACACATCGCCGAGACTGGCAAATGTGGTCATCCCAAACCGTTTGTACACCGGAAACCGGTATTCTACCTGTGTTCCTGCGAAATTCTGATCTAAAAAGCGGTTACGTGCATAGCCTCTTAATATTCTGTCGCCGCCTGCTGTTGCCATTCGTAGTAAGGGAGTGTTGCCAGTATTTATGTTGATGAAGGTATTGCTGCCCAGCACATGGTTTGGCCTAAGCATAAAATACTTACTAAAGTTGAGGCTGTAGTTGCTATAATCGAAATCGCCGCCCACTATACTTCCGTAACTGTAAGCTGCTGCCTCCAGAAAAGCACCGCTGCTGGCAAATGAAACGTTGTCTCGGCTATCGAACAAAAATATAGCACCAACACCGCTGTTAAAACCACCTCTGTAGCCGGGTACTTGCTCTGTTAAAAGTATACTTGTGCCCGACTCTTCGCCGGCATGCAGCTCAAGGTTGTAATAATTCGTAAACTGGAAATCAAGCCCTGCAAAAGTATACTTTCCTGCTTTTTTCAAAGCGCCTAAACGAGCATTTACCAGTTCGTACTCATACTTTTCATCGTTCGTTTTTGGTGTGTTGTTGCCAATGCCATAAAAGCGATCGACATACGTTCGGTGTCTCAGTTCGCCGCGTAGCAGGTATTTTTCTTCTCGTGTAAATACTGACCATTCCAGCTGCTGGTCTGTCTGCTTGTTTAAAGTATAATCAACTAAAATGCGGGCTGTAGAAAGGCGGGTGTAGGTAGCATCTAGCTTGCTCTTAAGCTGCATATAACCAATAACTGCTGCGCCAAATCCTAGTCTTGTGTCGGGTGTGTAATAGAGTACGGGTATAGGAATAAAACCTTTCTTAATCTGCTCATCCGGAAGTGTTGCAGCGAGTGTATCTGTCTGGGCCTGAGCAGGCAAAAGTGCCACTGCAATTTGCAGCATAAACAAGAGTAAAATGCCTTTCATATGAAGCAAAGTATAAAATGGGAAGCTTTTCGCTGTTAGCCTGAGTAGCTGCAATATAAGTGGCTGAAGCCCAGTAAATATACAAAATATTTTATACTTCGGTAGCAGGTGCTTTTAAGCCTTTTGTTAAAATTACAGTCTATAGTATGGAACTTAATTTAGTGTACAAACACTATTTATAGTTGGATATTATCTTTAATTGCTGAATCACAATATTTTATACCTTATAAATTAGTAAATTCAGGTATAGATTTTATCTTTGAGTATCCACAACTATTCTAACTAAAACCACCTTAACTAAATCGGATGAAAAAAATCTTAACCATTGCAGCTTGCCTTGCTTTTGGCTCAAGCTACGTGATGGCGCAGGAGACTTTTCCGCGCAATGGGGTATATGATGAACGCTCCGGACTGGTAGCGCTCACCAACGCCACCATCCACACAGATTACAAAACCACCATCAGCAATGCAACCCTGCTTATCCGCAATGGAAAAGTAGAGGCTGTTGGCACTAGTGTAAAAGTGCCTGCAGGTGCTGTTACCATCGATGCCAAAGGCAAGCACATTTACCCGGGTCTGGTAGATATGTTCACCAGCTACGGAATGCCAGAGGTGAAAAGTGAGCGTGGAGGATGGGGATCGCCGCCTCAGATGGAATCTAAGAAGCAGGGCGCTTACAACTGGAACCAGGCGGTACGTCCGGAGACAAATGCTGTTGAGCTTTTTAAGGTTGATAAGAAACAGGCCGAGGAAATGCGCAAGCTAGGCTTTGGCTCTGTGTTGGCCGTGCACCGCGATGGTATTGCCCGTGGTACTGCCACATTGGTAACTCTTGCCGATAACAAGCGCGAAAACGAAGTAGTGGTACTGGATAAAGCTGCCGGAGCGCTTTCTTTTGATAAAGGCTCTTCGTCGCAGGATTACCCTGGCTCACTGATGGGTGCCATTGCCCTGTTGCGCCAGACCTACCTGGATGCCCAGTGGAATACACAGAACCCGGCCAGGGAGCAGAACATCTCTCTTACGGCCTTTACTGCTGCAAACAAGTATCCGCAGATATTTGAGGTAAACGGCAAACTGGACGTATTGCGTGCCGATAAGGTAGGCGACGAGTTTGGTAAGCAGTATATCATAAAAGGCGGCGGCGATGAGTACCAGATGATCAAAGAGATCAAAGCAACCAACGCCCCGATCATACTTTCGCTTAACTTCCCGGATGCCTACAACGTGGAAGACCCATTTGATGCGCGCCGTGTGCCATTGGAGGCCATGAAGCATTGGGAAATGGCGCCTGCAAATGCCGCTTTACTAAACAAAGCCGGTGTAACATTCGCCTTTACAGCAGCCGACCTGAAAGATAAAAAAGATTTCTTGCCTAACCTGCGCAAAGCCATACAGTATGGCCTGAGCGAAGAAGAGGCTTTAAGAGCACTTACTGCCACTCCTGCCAAGTTACTGAACGCCGAAAGCAAAGTAGGTAGCCTGAACAAAGGCATGCTTGCCAACTTTATCATTACCAGCGGTAACCTGTTTGCTGCAGATAATATCATACTTGAGAGCTGGGTACAGGGCAGCCAGTACAAGATCTCAGAAATGCCATCTGACTACAGAGGTGTTTATACTTTGAAAATGGCACAGCAGCCGGATCGGAAACTGATGATCTCGGGTACTGCCGAAAAGCCTGAACTGAAAGTTATTGCAAAAGATACTGTTACGGGTAAAATTACTTTTAACGGTAACCTGGTAACTCTTTCTTTCAACAAGGATAAAAAGAGCAAAGAGAGCATCCGTTTAAGCGGTTGGTTACAGGACAAAAACCTGCAAGGCGAAGGCCAGTTGCCTGACGCCTCTTCTGTTAAATGGACAGCTACCTTCTCGGAGGCTATGAGCCAAAAAGCGAAAAGCGACAGCACTAAAGTTGCCAAAGCACCACAGCTGGGTAATATGATTTATCCGTTCCGTGCCTATGGCCAGACTGAAATGCCGAAGCAGGAAACTGTTATCATCAAAAACGCTACTGTCTGGACGAATGAGAAAGAAGGTAAGCTGGAGAACACAGACGTAATGCTGAAGAATGGCAAGATCGCCAAAGTAGGCAAAAATCTTTCTGAGAACGGTGCCAAAATTGTAGACGGTACTGGCAAGCACGTAACGCCTGGTATCATTGATGAGCACTCGCACATTGCCCTAAACGGCGTAAACGAAGGCACACAGTCTGTAACTTCTGAGGTGCGTATGGCCGACGTGGTAAACTCCGACGATATCAACATTTACCGCCAGCTGGCAGGTGGTGTTACTACATCGCAGTTGCTGCATGGTTCTGCTAACCCGATAGGTGGCCAGTCGGCTATTATTAAGTTGCGTTGGGGCAAGAGCCCTGATGAGCTGATGGTAGAAAACGCTGACGGTTATATCAAGTTTGCATTGGGTGAGAACGTAAAACAGTCTAACAGAAATAATGCGAGCATTCGCTTCCCGCAGTCGAGAATGGGTGTGGAGCAGGTGTTTGTGGATGCCTTCCAGAGAGCTAAAGAGTATGAGCAGACCTGGAAAAACTACAACAGCCTTTCTAAAAGAGAAAAAGCTAAGACTTCTGCCCCTCGCCGCGACCTGGAACTGGATGCTTTAGTAGAGATCCTAAACGAGAAGCGCTTTATTACTTGCCACTCTTACGTGCAGTCTGAGATCAACATGCTGATGAAAGTGGCTGACGAGATGGGCTTCAAGATCAACACCTTTACGCACATCCTGGAAGGTTACAAAGTAGCTGATAAGATGAAAGAGCGTGGCATTGGCGGTTCTACTTTCGCTGACTGGTGGGCTTATAAAATGGAAGTGAAAGACGCTATCCCGCAGAACGCCGGTCTCATGAACCAGTTGGGTGTGGTAACCGCTATTAACTCCGACGATGCTGAGATGGCGCGCCGCCTGAACCAGGAAGCTGCCAAGAGCGTGAAGTATGCTAATGTAAGCGAAGAAGACGCCCTGAAAATGGTAACGCTTAACCCTGCCAAGCTGCTGCACCTGGACGACAGAATGGGAAGTATAAAAACCGGTAAAGATGCCGACGTGGTTCTTTGGAACGACAACCCGCTATCGATCTACGCGAAGCCTTTAAAGACTTTTGTGGACGGTGTTGCTTACTACGATTTAGAGCGTGACGAGCAAATGCGCGTGGAGCTAGAGAAAGAGCGTATGCGCCTGGTGCAAGCTATGCTGAACGCTAAAACTGGTGGTGCCAGAACACAGGCCCCTGTTAACAGAAGAGCCAGCGTAGTGCATTGCGAAGACGTAGAGCACGCCGAGGAAGAGTCGTATTTTGCGCATTAATTGTTAATTGCTGATTGCTAATTGTTGTATTCTATATTTTAACAATCAACAATTAACAATCAGCAATCCAAATTCAAACTGATTCGAAAATGAAGATCCATAAAAGATATATTTCTGCTTTTGTAGCGCTTATGCTGAGCGTGCCTGCGTTTGCACAGGTACCAGCTGCCGCGCCAAAGCAAAGCAAGCCGGTGCTGCTGAAGGGTGCTACCCTGCACATTGGCAACGGCCAGGTGGTAGAGAATGCCGCTGTTGGTTTTGATAAAGGCAAGATCACGTACGCAGGTCCGCAGAGTGGCGCAAACCTGAGCGGTTATGATGTAGTGGACGTTACTGGTCAGCACATTTACCCTGGTCTGATCCATCCTAACTCAACACTTGGTTTGAACGAGATTGAAAGTGTACGTGCCACAATTGACTGGCGCGAAGTAGGCGACATCAACCCGCATGTACGTTCGGTAATTGCTTACAACACTGACTCTGATATCATCCCGACTATCCGTACGAACGGTGTACTGATGACGCAGGTGACACCTGTGGGTGGTACTATTTCAGGTACATCGTCTGTAGTACAGCTGGATGCCTGGAACTGGGAAGATGCCATTGTAAAAGCTGACGAAGGTATTCACCTGAACTGGCCAAACATGTTGATCGCCACTGGCAACAGTGCTTATGATGCCCGACTTGGCCGCATGAGAGAGCAGCGTGAGGAAGCTCTGAACCAATTAACTTCTCTCTTCAGAGATGCTGCTGTTTATAAGTCTGGCAAACATGATAACGAGAACCTGAAACTGGCTTCTACTGCTGGTTTGTTCGATGGATCTAAAAAGCTGTACATTCACGCAAACTATGGCAAGGAGATCATCGAGTCGGTAAACTTCGCAAAGGAGCACGGTGTAAAAAACATTGTGATCGTGGGCGGACAGGATGCCGTTGCGGTTGCTGATTTCCTGAAGGCGAATAATATTGCCGTGATCTACTCTGGTGTGCATGCCCTGCCATCTCGTGCCGAAGAAGATGTGGATATGCCTTACAAAACACCATACCTTTTGCATAAAGCTGGCGTACAGTTTGCACTGGACTATGACCTGAGCATACACGGTATCCGTAACCTGCCTTTTATTGCCGGTACTGCCGCTGCTTATGGTTTAGATAAAGAGCAGGCGCTGGCTTCTGTTTCGTTAAACACCGCTAAAATACTGGGTATCGACAAGCAAGCCGGTTCTGTTGAGGTGGGCAAAGATGCTACGATCGTAGTATCCTCCGGCGACCTGTTAGATATGCGCACGAACAATGTAACCCATGCGTTTATTCAAGGCCGCAAAATCGACCTGAACAACAAGCAGAAGTACCTGTACGAGAAGTTTGATAACAAGTATAAGGAGGAGAAAAAAACTCCTGCTACTGTAACGACTTCTGCTGGTAAGTAAGCTCAAGTATTTATACTTTAATATGGAAGGGGAGTTACCGGTTTGGTAGCTCCCTTTTTTGTTTTGTAGTTGGTTTATACTTTTAGCTATTGCTGCTACTAAATTGCTTCTGTTTCTGTCTTTCTTTCGAGTTGCTGTTCATCCTCAGCCTTATTAGCCTATACTTTCAGCTCTGGCTTTGGTACGCTCCTAGGCCGCGTGGCCTCGTCCTCGGGCATCGCGCTGTCTATTGAAGCTGCTCCTCGCTCCGCTGCGGGCTGCCCTACGGGCACCGCAACAATAGAAGGCGCTCTCTAAAGGGGGGGGCTGCACCCCACCCGAGGACTGGGATGGACACTTCTTAGCCAGCGGCTGTTGCAACTGGCAGCCTAATTCCCCTCCCTTGTTTTTAGGGGAGGGTTAGGGAGGGGTAATTCGTAGGGACAGGTCGCGCCCAGTACTGCACAAAGCGATTCCAGCCACTCGCACCTACCCACGTCACCAGCTGGATGTTGGTGCGAGATAGAGGTTATGCACGGTGCTAAAAGTAAGCCTACGAATCTTGTTAAAAATAAAACCCCAACCTCTGTAATGGCTGGGGTTTTATCAGGAGTATAGAACAAAAAGCAAACGCAACTACAAGTTCTGCATCCAGTTAGTGCGCAGTGCTACCTGCTGTGGTGTTGCCTGCTCGTTCACTTCAAATAAATGTTTCTTTACTTCATCTATGCTCAATATCTTACATGCTATATCTTTTTGCTCGCCGTTACGCTTAATAGTAAAAGTATAAGAGTCGCCGATATTTAATGTGCTTAGTTTAGGTAGAACCTGGTTCGCATTGCCCAGCGAAACAGCTACGCCATCAAGGGCTACAAGCTCATCACCAGGTTGCAGGCCTGCTCTTTGCATTTCTTCTCCTACCTGGGTTAACGAAAGCACACCACCCGGAGCGCCAATAGCATAACCAAACCCTTTTACCTTATTACCTGTGCTTGTGGCGGCGTCGTAATTTATACCTAGTTTGCCAAAGTAAGATGCTACTGGTAACGGCTCCGCATTTTTAATATAGCGGTTCATAAAATCAGCAATCTCCGGGTAAGTTTTAGCTGTGAAGACCTCAAAGAACTCATTCTCAGGAAAAGCTTTTTTAGGGCCATACTCCTTAGAAAGTTCATTTATCACTTCACGAAGGCCACGCTTGCCACCAGATAATTCCAATAGGCGGATATCCAGTAATGTTGAGACTAAAGCACCGCGGTTGTAAATGTTAAAGTACTGTTTGTGCCCTTCCGGCGTGTAAGATGTAAGTGCCAGTTTCTGCAAACTATAGCTTTTGTCCAGTTGGTCGTCTATCATTAACTTTTGCCTGGTATCGGCCAGGTAAGCGGGTAGTGATTTCATGCCGCTGCGTAGCTGCATAATATGCGATGCCCATTCGGTTGTGCCCTCGTAAAGCCAAAGGTGCTGCGATGGCGTTGGCTGTACAAAGTTGAATTGCTCTATAATCTCGCTATGGATATTAAGCGGCGTAATAATATGGAAGAACTCATGCGCTGCAATATTGGTCAGTTGTTGAGCATATTCCGGGGTATAATCTTTTTCCTTCATCACATAACCCGAACTATACGAGTGTTCCCACGCGCCCCAATCCTGATCCTCGAAATGGTACAGGAAAGTATAGCGGTCTACCGGGAAATCAACTACAAACTTATGTGCCGACTCCAGCATAGCCGTCATGTTCGTCATCAGGTCCTGAGACTTAATTTTACCGGTTTTGGAGTAAGTATAAATGTCGATGGTAGTACCGTTATACTTGGTTTCTGCCTTTGTTAGTTGGCCGGCCATGATCGGTGAATCAACGATGTGGTCGTAGCTGGAGGCCTGGAAATAGCCATTCTTGTCGCTGCTAAGGGCAGTGCCCACTAACCATTCCTTAGGATGATCGAGCTTAATACGAGCCGGGGTTGCCTGCAAACCACGCAAGTAGCCAAATACGGCCTGGCCATTTATTAATGCGTGGTCTTGCTCCAGAGAGGTGCCGCACATGGCATAAATCTGATCCTTTTCAACTTTAGTATCAAAAGTTTCGGCAATGCTATACGTAATTTTGCGCACCTTCTCCGGCTTGCTTAGCTGCCATTGGTTCGTGCTGATTTGCTTCGCCTCCAGTTCGCGACCTTTTTTATCATAGGCTTTAAACCCTTCTACGAAGCGACCAATATCCATTGTTTGATAGGTGCCAGGTGCTGTAGCAGCAAACTGGAAAATGTCGTTTCCTGGCTTAAGCCCTTTTACATCCAATGTAACCTTAAAACGGTCATCAGCACGATCGTTTAAGTTGATGGTATAAGTTAATTCTGGCCCTTTAGCTGCCTCTGCACCTGTAGAGAAAGCAAGCATCGCTGCAAATCCGCAGGCGGCAATAATTCTTTTCATATAGCTTGGATAGGTGTTTATCAAGCTGAAAGTATAAAAGGAATTTCCTATTTTCTAATCAAATAGATAAACCTGCTCAACAACTCGACTAACCCATACTTTAGGGGTGGCTGCAGGTATAATTTTATACTTCAATCTCCGGGTTACTTAATTTAAAGTATACTTAAAGCACAATAAAACTATAGAAATAACTGAACTAGAGCTACAAACCAGATACCCGGAAAGCTAAAGCAATTCTATACAGAAACCCTAGGTTTTAATATGTTGGATGAAGGACGAAATGCAGGATTTGCCCTGGCAGTTGGTGCGTCGAGGTTATACTTTACAATAAATGCTGCGGCTGCTTTGCCTGTTAGAGTTGTTGTTAAAGCACCTGCTCAAGGCAATGTAAGCAAGTATACTTTCTTTGTTCAGACTGCTGCAGAGCATACACTTGCAAGTTAGTAGCCAGTATTAAAATTTAGTGCTGAACCAACGTTGGCGGCTGTAGCTCGTTTATAGGTAAAGTAAGAAATTAAAATTTAAAGCAACTTCACCTATGGAAAGAAACGATAGATATCAAGACAACAGGAATAACTACGGTGAAAGCCGCAACAAACCATTTGAAAACTACCGCGACCGTTATAGTGGTCGTGGCAACTACTATGGCATGCCTGATAAAGGCCATGAGTACAGAAATGTAAGAGGCACCGGTAATACAAGTTTTGGTGCCGGCGGACCGGTAGGAGGTTACGGTGCTAGCAGCTACAGAGAAGTAACCGAAAACCAAAGTGGCAGCGACCATTACCATTACGGCGACCCTAACCCATACATGGATAACAACCGAAACAGAAACTATGGCGCAGGCAACGAATTTGGCTGGCGCAGCGAGCGTGACAGCCGACACAGCAGAGGCGATAACTTTGGCAGCGACCGCTACAGCCGCCAAGACAACAGCTATCGCTACAGCGGCAGCGGCCGCCGATACGATGAGTTTGCCCGCGACGAAAACCGTACCGACGATCGCTATAGAAGCTATAATGCCGGAACCGCAGACCATTACGTAGATCGTGGCCCTATCCGTGAACGCCGCGAAGACAATGATTACGGCAGAAGCCGCATGAGTGGAGAGAGCCCTTATTACGAAGGCACCTACGACAACAGTGACTTTAAGTACAGCGGCGAAATAAGAAGCCCAAGAAACAGACGGGACGATAACTACGCTACAGGATCTTATGCTTCTAACCGCGCTTATGTAAGCGAGCAACAAAACAAGGTTGGCTCCAATGATGGTGAACGCAGAAGCAGCCGCGAAAACCGCTACGGCCGCTCAGGTCCGGACTACGGTTCGTGGAGCAGCGCCGGTACCTACGGTTACGATACATATGGCACATAATCAACTTGCCACTATACCAAGAAAGCCTGCAGCCTAAACTGCAGGCTTTTTCTTTAAACATAAGCTGTTTTATACTTTCTAGCTAGATGCTCCGTAAGGTATAAAGTATGATCACACCACACGAAATTAGCTATATGAAAAGTATATGTAAACTTTGCTTTATACTTCTGGTCGCGGCTTGTGTGCAAGCCTGTACTGCAAAGCCTGCCACACAACTAGCCGATGACGAAACAATTCTTGATGCGTATTGGATGCTGCTTTCCGTTGAGGGGCAGAATATACCGGAGGCGCAGGACAATCGGATGTCTTATATCCGTTTTCAGGAAAATGAGGCCGACGTTTTTGGGTTTGCCGGTTGCAACAAGTTTAACGGAAAGTATAAACTTACAGACACCAGCCTTCAGCTGACAGAACTTGCAAGTACCCGCATGAGCTGCCCTAACATAGATGTAGAAAACAGGCTGATGGAGGCATTGCGCAGTACAACCACATACAGAAGATCCGGGGATGTATTAACCTTGTATGCAGGAGATAAAGCGGTAGCTACCTTTAGGGCAGGGAATCCGGTAGAAGCCGGTATTGATAGGCGAGAAAGATAGTTTGGCTACCGTAGCACTACAGTCTTCTTAATGCACACTCAGATAAAGTATAAAAGGAAAGCCCCTGCAGCACTTGCTGCAGGGGCTTTCCTTTTATACTTTATACTTGTTACAGAAGGTCTACTCCAGTATAATTAAACGGTGTAATCTGCTTCAGCTCCTGTTTTATGGCATCGCTTACATTCAGGGTATCGATAAAGCTGTGGATAGACTGTTCCGTCATTTTCTCGTTTTTGCGAGTTAAAGCCTTCAATGCCTCGTATGGCTGTGGGTAACCTTCGCGGCGTAAAACTGTTTGGATACCCTCTGCTACAACAGCCCAGTTTTCTTCCAGATGATGATTAAGAGCGGCATGGTTCAGTTCCAGTTTGCTGATACCACGCTCCAAAGATTTTAAAGCAATAACAATATGCGCCAGCGGCACACCTACGTTGCGCAGCACAGTAGAGTCAGTTAGGTCGCGCTGCAGGCGTGAGATGGGCAGTTTAGCTGATAAATGCTCTAGTATAGCATTAGCGATGCCCAGGTTTCCTTCTGCGTTCTCAAAGTCAATAGGGTTTACCTTGTGCGGCATAGCCGAAGAGCCAACTTCACCAGCTTTTATCTTTTGTTTAAAGTAGCCCATCGAGATATACTGCCAGATGTCTCTTGAAAAATCCAGTAGAATCGTGTTCAGTCGTTTCAGACCGTCGAAGTATGCCGCTAAATTATCGTAGTGCTCTATCTGGGTGGTGTATTGGCTACGCTTTAAGCCAAGTGCCTGCTGCACGAATATATTTCCAAACTCGGGCCAGTTTATACTTGGGTACGCAATGTGGTGTGCGTTAAAATTACCGGTGGCACCACCAAACTTAGCCGAGAAAGGCACCTGTCGCAGCAAATCCAGTTGGGCCTCCAGGCGCTCGGCAAACACCATAAACTCTTTGCCCAAGCGGGTAGGAGAAGCAGGCTGTCCGTGTGTGTGTGCCAGCATGGGCACATCTTTCCAATCTATAGCCAGTTCACTCAGGCGCTGGTGCAGTTGCTGGTAACCGGGTTGTAGCACACGCTCATTCGCATCGCGCAGCGATAGGGGTATAGCCGTGTTGTTGATATCCTGGGAAGTAAGGCCGAAGTGAATGAACTCCTTATAATCAGCCAGATTTAGCGCATCAAACTTATTTTTTATAAAGTACTCAACTGCCTTTACATCATGGTTCGTTATTTTTTCAGTGTCCTTTATCTCAAGGGCATCGGCCTCGGTAAAGTTGTTGTAAATATCACGCAGGGCAGGGTAGAGGCTCTTATCTACGTTTTGCAGCTGTGGCAAAGGCAGTTCGCATAAGGCTATAAAGTACTCTATCTCCACAAGCACCCGGTAACGAATCAGGCCAAACTCAGAAAAATAATCGGCAAGCTCAGATGTGTTGCGGCGGTAGCGGCCATCTACCGGCGATATGGCAGTAAGTGTTGTTAAGTTCATGATAGCAGAGGTTATCAGGCAAAGATAAACAGGTTTGCCAAAGTAAGCCAATAAAGCATTACAGTAGTTTTGTACATGCTGTTTTTACTTTTGATGCGGTTTCTTACGTAGGTATAAGTATAATATGTTGATTATCTGATGGTTTTGGGTGGTAAAGTATGGCAGATAATCTGTTTATTGGCACAATGCTTGTGCACGTGCAGCAAGAAGAATAATCTTATCGTACAAACTGCCGTATGATGTTTTAGAATTGTAAGTGCAATATATAGCTGCCTCTGATTGTTACTTATGCAACTATAATTGCCTGCTCATTTTTTTAGATACAAATCTTATTAGTTAATTCGCACCTGAATATTTTGGACCGACGATTGAAAAATAAAATACTCATTTGGGGTGGCGGCGTGCTGGCCTTTCTACTGGTAATGGTAGTGTTGCTGTTCAGTTTCCGAAGCAGAGTTTTAGACTATACTATTTCGCGTGTTATCTCTAAAGTAGAAAACAAGTATCCTGCCGACCTGAACATTGGCAATGCTGAGTTTGTGGATTGGAACTCTGTAGTTCTAAATAACATCTCTTTTGTGCCCCATGGCCTCGACACGCTCTTTACAACCGACAGCGTTCATGCTACAGTAAGCTTTAGGTCTATCTTTAAAGGCAGGATTGTATTTAAGCGTCTGGAAGTAAGCGATGGCTACCTGACGGCACGAAAGAACGGCGACGTAAATAACTTTGATTTCCTGTTTAAGCGTGCAGAACCCACTCAGCCAGTAGATACCACCAAAGGCCGCAACTATGGCGCACTGCTAAACCGGGTAATAGAAACTGCTTTCGATAACGTGCCCGACCAGGTAGACTTCCGGAACCTGAATGCCTCGTATAAATCTCCGAACAGAGAAATAGATGTGAGAATGCCGTTCCTGCGCATGGATGATGGATATGTGGAGTCGCAGGTTACTATACTTGCTGACTCTATAGAGAACAACATGCGTGTGCGTGGCACCATCGACCCAAGAAACTATAATATCTCAGCCAGCTTGTATGCCTTCGATAAAAAGGGGATACGCATGCCGTACGTGAAAAAGAAATTTGACGGAGAGGTGGCCTTTGATACGCTGCATCTAAGCCTGACAAACAAACGGTTCCGAAATGAGAAGCTTACTGTACAAGGCCGCGCCATGATAGACAACCTGGTGCTGAACCACGAAAAGCTGAACGATGAGGATATACTTGTAAAGAGTAGTGCAGTAGATTACGTAGTAACGCTTGGTGAAAACTTTTTTGAAGTAGACAGTGCCACAGAGGTTCGCGTGAACAGCGCCAAAGCAAACGTATATGCCGCTTACCAAAATAAGCCTTCTAAAATTTACGACCTGAAGGTAAGAACAGAGTGGCAGCAGGCAAACGACTTTTTTGGCTCACTTCCTACAGGCTTGTTCGAAAACCTGGATGGTATAAAGGCGCAGGGAGATTTAAAGTATAACATGCAGTTCCACCTGAACCGGGATAGCCTGGAGCAAGTGGTGTTCAATTCTGACCTGGAAGCCTCAAAAGACTTTAAAATTCTAGAGTGGGGCAATACCAATATTCAGAAAATCAACGGCTCTTTTGTGCATACCGTTTATGAGTATGGCAAACCAGTCAGAACTTTTACTGTTGGCCCCGCCAACCCGTTTTATGTGCCCATTAACCAAATTTCACGGCACTTGCGCAATGCCATACTTACTGCCGAGGATGCTGGTTTCTATAGTCATGAGGGCTTCCACGAAGAGGCTTTCAGGCAGGCGATTATCAAGAACATAGAAGAAGGGGAGTTTGCCCGTGGCGCCAGTACCATTTCGATGCAGCTGGTGAAGAATGTGTTCCTGGAGCGCAAGAAAACTGTGGCTCGAAAGGTAGAGGAGGCTATTATTGTTTGGCTGATCGAGAACTTAGACCTCGTATCAAAAAACCGCATGTTCGAAGTATACCTGAACATTATTGAGTGGGGACCAGATGTATACGGTGCCAAGGATGCCAGCAGGTTCTATTTTGGTAAACAGCCTAACGAACTTAGCCTAAACGAGGCCATCTTCCTGACCAGCATCATTCCAAGCCCAAAACGCTTCCGTTCGTCTTTCGACAGCTACGGAAATCTGCGAAGCCACAAAGGCTACTACTATAGGTTAGTTGGTGGCATTATGCGCCGCCGGGGCCTGATAACGCAGGAAGAGTATGAGTATCTGTATCCGAATGTAACGCTCTATGGCCGGGCTCGTGATATTATTGTTACTGCTCCTGATGCCGGAGACGAAGACACCACACAATTTGAGCTGGAGACCATTGATCTGCTTGACTTTTAAAGTATAAAAAATAAATTGCAGCGGCCCCGGGTTCATACTTTGGGGCCGCTGCTTTTATACATGATAGCCATACTTCCACCACGTGAACAGCAAGCCACAACCTACATCGCAGCAAAACTCTAAAGGCCTGGTAGGTCTAATACCAAGAGCAGGAGCAAAAGCATCGAAGCTGGGGCTAGATTGGTTTCTGGCAGCATTAATAGGCATGATCTTGCTGGCGTATCTATGGCCACAAATAGGCATAGACCGTGAGCCGATCTCCCTGGGAGACATAGCCAATTACGGCGTATCGGTGATCTTCTTCTTTTATGGTTTGCGCCTGAGCCCTGATAAACTCAGGTCTGGCCTGAGCAGCTGGCGACTGCATGGGGTGGTGCAGCTCTGTACGTTTGTACTCTTCCCGTTGCTGGTGTTGCCTTTTCATACTTTTTTTGAAGGCAGTAAGAATGAGCTGCTCTGGTTAGGGACCTTTTACCTGGCTGCACTTCCGTCAACGGTATCGTCGTCGGTGGTGATGGTGTCGATAGCAGGAGGTAACATTCCGGCAGCCATTTTTAACGCCAGCATCTCTAGCCTGATTGGGATCTTTATTACGCCGCTCTGGATGGGCCTCTTCCTGCAAGCCAGCGCCGAGGGGTTCGATATCTGGAGCATTATGGGCAAGCTGGTGCTGCAAGTGCTGTTGCCGGTTATACTTGGCATTGTGCTGCATCGCTATTGGGGCAATTTTGCGGAGAAAAACAAAAGTAAGCTGCGCATCTTCGACCAGATCATTATTCTGCTCATCGTTTATACTTCGTTCTGCGAATCGTTTGCCCGCAATATGTTTAGCGGCTTTAGTATCAGCAACCTGTTTATACTTGGCGCTGTTATGGTGGGGCTTTTCTTCCTGGTGTACGGGCTCATCCACCTGCTAAGCAAGCTGCTAGGCTTTAACCGCGAAGACAGGATCACGGCTATTTTCTGCGGCTCCAAAAAATCGCTGGTGCACGGCACGGTTATGTCTAAAGTTCTTTTCCCGGATGCTAACATGGTAGGCATTATACTTCTGCCGATTATGATTTACCATGCGCTTCAGCTGCTGGCAGCCAGCATTATTTCACAGCGTTTGGCACGTACAGCTGCAGTTGAGGAACGTGCTGCAAGTGTGGGTTAGTTTGTTATACTTTAAGTAGGATACTAGGACCTGCTACATTTGCTAAAGTATAAATTAACTTTAATGCTTCGATTTGGTACCTCCACAAGCTACCACTTCGCATCCACCCTCACCTCAAACTTTAACTTTTCTTTAACTTCTTGTTAACAGACCTTAACTAAAAGCAATGGTCGTGGCTGCTACATTTACATAAAAAAGCAGCCTTATGAAAACTACCTTTACAATAGTCGGAACCTTGATACTGATGCTGGTATCGCAGGTGGGGTTTGCCCAAACACAGGGGGCAATTACCTATGAATCTAAGATGAACATGCACCGCAACATTCCGGCTGATCGTGCCCAAATGAAAGACATGATACCGGAGTTCAGGACTACCCGGAATATCCTCACTTTTAATGACACAGAGTCGCTGTATAAGCCGCTGATAGATGAAGAGGATGATATGGCTGCGGCAAGCGGTAGCGGTAGCGCGGTTATGATGGTTCGAATACCTCAGAACCAGACCTACATCAATACCGCGCAGGAAAGGCGCTTACAACTGCGTGAATTCATGGGCAAAAACTATATCACCCAGGACTCCCTTACCATTCTGCCCTGGAAATTTGGCGACGAGACCAAAACTATACAGGGCTATACTTGCCGCCAAGCCTTTTACACCGACGAAAAATCAGGCAAGACCACTGTAGCCTGGTATACCGATAAACTGCGCCCAAACCTGGGGCCGGATAACTTTACCTCTCTGCCAGGCGCCGTCCTGGAAATTGACTTTGATAATGGACTTCGTGTTACACGTGCTACTAAAGTTGAGTTCAGGGGTCTTAAAAAGAACGAATTAAATGAGCCTGTTAAAGGAGAGAAAGTAACAGACAAGCAGTACCAGGACATGGTGGCAGAGCAGCTGAAGCAACGAGGTGCAAACGGCGGGAATATCATCATCAGGAACTAAGCAGACTACCCTAAAAACATAAAACTATGAAGAAGCTACTACTGCTGGTTTTCCTGATCATCAGCCATGCCTCCTTTGCGCAAAAATATTCTGTAAAGGGGCGTGTGCTGGATAATACAGACGCCGCACTACCAGCTGCCACTGTGCTGGTGCTACAGGCCAAAGACTCCTCACTGGTAAACTTTGGTGCTACCGATGCACAGGGTACATTCGAGATAAAGGGGGTGCACAAAGGAGATTACCTGTTCAAGGTATCGTTTCTTGGCTTTAATCCATACTTTCAGAAAATAGTTTTTCCAGAGGCAAGTGCAGTGTTGGACCTGGGAAGTATAAAACTACAGCCACAGAGTAATGAGTTGAAAGAGGTGCTGGTGCAGGGAGAGAAAAGCCCTGTAGTGATAAAGAAGGATACGGTAGAGTTTAATGCCGGCTCCTTTAAAACACAGCCAAACGCAGCCGTAGAAGATCTCCTGAAAAAGCTGCCCGGTGTAGAGGTAGATGCCGAAGGCAACGTAACAATGCAGGGAGAGCGGGTGCAGCGTGTGACGGTAGACGGTAAAGAGTTTTTCGGAAGAGACCCTAAAATGGCCACGAAGAACCTGCCAGCCGATGCGATTGATAAAGTACAAGTGTTTGATAAGAAATCAGATCAGGCCACTTTTTCGGGTATAGACGACGGACAGCGGGAGAAAACCATTAACCTGCAACTGAAGGAGGAGAAGCGTAATAGTGCCTTTGGAAACGTAATGGCAGGTGTGGGCAACGATGAACGCTACCAGGCAAAGGCAAGTATAAACCGTTTCAGGAAAGGGCAGCAGCTATCTTTTCTGGGTATGGCCAACAATGTGAACAGCCAGGGCTTTGGCTTTGATGAGTACACCAATTTTAACGGCGGCATGTCCCGGATGGGTGGCGGTATGATCGTTATTAACAACACGGGTGCTGGAAGTACAATTAATGGAATTCCGCTGAATACGGGTGGCCGCATGAACGGCTTGATGAACACACAAGCCGGAGGACTTAATTTTAACAATCAGTTTACTAAAAAAGCGGAGGCCAACGGCAGCTACTTTTTTAACAACCTGAACCAAGTCATCAGCCGTGATGTGGAGCGCGACAACCTTTTAAATGCCGGCAACCCACGCACTACAGAGAAAACTTTGCAGGACGGCGGCAACCTGAACCACCGCGGCAACTTTACCCTTGACTATAAGCTGGACTCGCTAAACTCCCTGAAAGTAACCGGCAGCCTGAGCTATAACCAGATTACGCAGGACCAGAGCAGCCAGGTAAGTAACTTCGGCAGAGATAATGAAGTCCTAAACGCCAGCGACACCCGCTCTTACTCTAATGGTAACATCTACAACCTTAACTCAAGTATACTTTTTCGCCACCGTTTTGCAAAGCCAGGCAGGTTTATGTCGGTTAATGCAGATGTGTCGGCAAATCAGAATAACACAGACGGCACCTACGAAAGCGACCTGACTTTTGCCAACCGTGAGGACCAGCAGATAAGGCAGCGCAACGAACAGGACAGCGACACCAGAAATCTGACGCTGGGCGTTTCGCACACCGAGCCGCTGGGCAACAGGCAGTATCTCGAAACAAACTATACGCACCGGGCCAACCTAAGCGAGTCTAACAGGGAGGTATATGATTTAGAGGGCGATGCAGGCACATTAAACACTTCGCTGAGTAACATGTATGAGAGTTTATACTTGTACCACAGGCTGGGAGTGAACTATAAACTAAACCGCCAGAAGTATAACCTTACCTTAAGCACAAGCCTGCAGCAAAGCGACCTGAACGGCGAAGTATGGCTGCGTAATATGGATGGTAAACAAAACATCGACAGAGACTTCTACAACCTGTTGCCAACAGCACGCTTTAATTACGATTTTGCAAATAACCGCCGACTAAACTTTAACTACGAAACGGTGGTGCAGGAGCCAAGCATACGTCAGCTGCAACCTGTGGCCGACATCAGCAACCCGCTTAACATCTATGTGGGTAACGAGAACCTGATTCCATCCTACATGCACCAGGTAAGGCTTAACTACAACAGCTTTGATGCCGGCACACTGCGCAGCTTCTTTGGTATGGTAAACGTGATGCACACCACTAATGCCATTGTGTCCTCGCAAAGTATAGACGAGAACTCCGTAAGAACCACAAAGCCAGTAAACGTTGATTACAGCACCATGATCTCTGCTTTTGCCAACTATACTTACCCCATTAAGAAGCTGAACAGCAGGCTGCACTTCGGAGCTAACGTGCGTGACCAGAACACCATCAGTGTACTGAATGATGTGGCGAATGATGTGAACGTGAGAAGTGCCACGGGAAACATTCGTTATTCGTACCAAAAGGAGAATCTGAATTTTGGTGTTCGGGCTGATATTACCGCGCAGCGCACCAAGTATGAAGATGTGAATCAGAATGATCAGTTTTTCCTGAACAAAACGTATGCAGCCGATGCTAACTACAAATTCCTGAAACACTACAACCTAAACGCTACTTTTGACTACCTGGTGTACGACAACAATGCCACTAACTTTAATCAGACTATTCCATTGCTGAATGTGGCTGTATCAAGGCAGTTTCTAAAGAACAATGCCGGAGAGTTAAAGCTATCTGCTACCAACCTGCTGGACAGGAACACTGGCATAAACCAGACAGCCAATGCCCTTTACATTGAGCGCGAAACGCTGAACTCCTTATGCCGGTATTATATGCTTAGCTTTACTTATAACATCAACAAGCACCTGAACCCAACTAACAATGGAACAGGAGGCTCGATCAGGATTTTCCGCTAAACGTAAGATGTATCTAAAACAAAAATCCCCACCAGATGACCTGGTGGGAATTTTTATGTTTATACTTTATGTGGCTTAAGCGGCTTGCTTTTCCTTTTGTTGCTCTTCTGTTTTCTCCTCGTTCTGGAGCAGTTTCTTATCTAGTATAAAAGGGCCAAACGGCAGGAGAGAGGCTACAAAAGCTGCGGCCACCTTACCAAAAGACCATCTGTGCTCCAGCGTTACCTGCAGCAAGGCAAACATATAGGCAATAAATAACACGCCGTGTGCCCAACCTACATACTTAACAAGCTCAGGGATGCCAAGAATATACTTTACAGGCATGGCTATACCCAAAAGTAGCAAGTAAGAAAGGCCTTCGTAAAAGCCTATCACTCGGAAACGGGAAATTGGAGTCTTCATAAAAAGGTATTCTTATATTTTTGATATACTTTCTGCTTAACAGCGCAAAGGTAGAAAATGTGCCCGGCTATGTAGCATAAAACAAAATTAAAGCTGTGCCTTGTAAAGTTGCATAGGCACAGCTTTAACTTAAGCTACGGCAGACCTCCCCAAACTATCCGGCTGCGACGCCTGCAGCGCTGCTACAACAGTTTGTATCAGTCCTGCATCTAAGCCTGCTACCTGGTCCTGCTGCAGCCAGCCTTCCAGTTGCTTTTGCCATGGGCTGGCCTGTAAAACTGATGGGCTGCTTAGGCCTCCCTGGCCGCTCAGCTTTTTCGTGACTTCGGTGCGGCGCAGCAACAGCTCCATTAACTCCTTGTCCAGGAAGCCGATTTGCTTGCTAAGCTCGTCCAGCTGGTCAACCATTTGGGTGGTTTCGGTTAGTTTAACCTTTGTTACTACCGCGTTCACTAACAGCTCCAGCTCCTGCGGCATTAGTTGCTGTTGTGGGCTGCTTAGCGCCTCCACCGGGTTCACATGAGACTCGAACAGCATACCATCTACACCTAACTCAACGCCGCGCTGGCTTACCGGGTAAAGCAGGCTGCGCTTGCCGGCGATGTGGCTGGCATCGCAAAGTATAGGCAGTTCAGGTAACTGCTGTTTTAGCTCCAGCATGTGCTCCCACTTTGGGTGGTTGCGGTAGGGGTGCTGCTCGTCGGTGGCAAAGCCCCTGTGTATGGCACCTAAGTCTGTGATGCCAGCCTGGTGCAGACGCTCCAAAGCGCCGATCCACAGGCGCAGGTCTGGGTAAACCGGGTTGTTAACCAGCACCGGAATGTTAGTGCCCTGTAAGGCTGCGGCCAGGTCCTGCATAGCAAACGGGTTTACCGTGGCGCGGCCGCTGATGCAAAGTATATCCACACCGTGCTGCAGCGCATCCTGTGCCTGTTGCGCGTTGGCCACATCGCAGGTCGTTTTTAAGCCGGTTTCCTGTTTTACCAGCTGTAGCCACTCAAGACCAGTTGTACCCACTCCCTCAAAGCTGTTGGGCCTTGTCCTGGATTTCCAGATGCCTGCTTTAAAGACCGAAATGCCATTAACATTTTTCAACAGCTGGGCTGTTTTCAGCATCTGGTCTTCGGTTTCGGCGCTGCATGGCCCAGCAATTAACACCATCTGGCCATCCGCCTGGCGGAAGCTGCTCTTTGGTGTTACATTGATGGTGGTTGTACTTGCTCTCATGGCATTTTTAAGTTTAAGTTGCTCTGATGTTTAGAGACTTTTGTAAAACAAAAAGGGGGCCTGCTGCTGCAGGGCCCCTTTGGTATAGTGATGTACGTTTTCAGTATATACAATATGCTACCACAGGAGCCCCGCCAGAGGAACCTTCAGAGAATTGGCAAACATAATGCAATATGACTGGTACATGATTTCTTCTTTAAGCTACAATTAAAAGTATAAAATATCAGAAATACAAATTATCACGCTTTTATTTTACTTTCTGATCCGGCTTTTTCTCTTCCATTGGCAGCTCCGGCAGCTCATCTTTTGGTTTCGGGAACATTAAAGAAGCAATAACCGAAACAGCCAGTATACCACCTACTACCAGCAAAGCAATGCGCATGTCCAGGTGGTAGATGTCGCTTAACAGCAATTTAACTCCAATAAAAGCAAGTATAAGCGACAAACCATAGTGCAGGTAATGGAATAGCTGCATAATACCGGCCAGGGCAAAGTATAAAGCACGAAGGCCTAACAGAGCAAAAACGTTGGAAGTATAAACGATAAACGGATCTTTGGAAATGGCAAGTATGGCCGGAATAGAGTCGGCGGCAAACACCACATCGGTACTCTCAATCATGATCAGTACCAGAAACAGGGGAGTGGCAAACAGCTTGCCGTTCTGCTTTACAAAGAATTTGCCACCCACAGCCGTTTTGGTTACACGCATGTGCTTGCTTACCCAGTTCACCAGCGGGTTGTGCTCCGGGTCTATATCCTGGTCTTTGGTAAAGGCCATTTTAATGCCTGTATACACCAAAAAGGCACCTAGTATGTAAATAATAAAATGGAACTTGGCTATCAGGGCAACACCTACAACAATAAAGATCGCACGAAGTACCAATGCCCCCAATACACCCCAGAACAGGAGGTTGTGCTGGTACTTAAGTGGTACTTTAAAGTAGTTGAAGATCAGGATGAAAACGAAAAGGTTGTCAACGCTGAGTGATTTTTCGATAAGATAACCCGTCAGGAATTCAAGTGCCGGCTCCTGCCCCCTCCAGAAATAGATTAATACGTTAAAGCCCAGCGCCAGCACGATCCAGAAAAGACTGGTTAGCAAGGCTTCTTTAATTTTGACTTCATGTTCTTTTCTGTGGAAAACGAACAAGTCTAGCCCCAGAAGCAAGAGCACAAAAACGTTGAATATGATCCAGAAGACAATATCGTTCATAATAAGCGTGCGTAGGAACGCAAAAAAGGTTTTCAGACCAAGGTATACTTTACCTTAAAAGGCAAATTTAACTTAAAAGCTAGCTTGTTGTATGCCTAAACTACAGAATGATTTTGAAAAAGATAAAATACCGATTCTGTATGTTTAGGCTTGTAGCAGGAGCATTTAACTGAACCTGAAATGAAGGGTAAAAACCGAGTTGCATTAAACGAGAAACAGCAATTATACTTCGTATCTATCGTAATGGCGGAAAATACTGCTCACCTTCATCTTAAGCACGCCTAGCACGGCCTCCTTAAAAATTCCGCTCGACATTTTAGATTCGCCTTTGGTTCTGTCGGTAAAGATGATAGGAACTTCTTTTATCTTAAAGCCATACTTATAGGCCAGAAATTTCATTTCGATCTGGAAGGCGTAGCCTACAAAGCGGATCTTATTGAGTTGGATAGTTTTGAGCACTTTGCGGCGGTAGCACTTAAAGCCGGCTGTGGTATCGTGTATTGGCATGCCGGTGATCAGGCGCACGTACCAGCTGGCAAACCACGACATCAGCACTCGGTTCATAGGCCAGTTTACCACATTTACGCCTTGTACATAACGGCTGCCAATGGCTACATCATAGCCCTCTTCGGCGCAGGCTTTGTATAGGCGAACCAAGTCTTCCGGGTTGTGTGAAAAATCGCAGTCCATCTCGAAGATGTACTCGTAGTTATGGCGCAGGGCATATTTAAAACCATGGATATAAGCGGTTCCAAGGCCCAGCTTACCTTTGCGTGTTTCCAGATGCAGCCTGTTGGGGTACTCCAGTTGAAGATCGCGCACAATATCAGCAGTCCCGTCAGGAGAACCATCGTCTATGATCAGCAGATCAAACGGATGGTTCAACGACATTACCTTCCTCACCATTGCCTCTATGTTTTCCCGCTCGTTGTAGGTTGGGATAATGACCAGCGCGTCTTTCATGCTGCAAATATAGGCAATCAGCTATTCACGAGTGAAGGGCGCTTTAAATTAATTTTATGAGCGAGTTCCTTTGCGTGTTTAATACAATTGGGCACAGAAACGCCTGCCTGCCAATTAGCAGAAATAAATAAGCCGTCTTTCTCCAGTGTTTTAGCAATATCGTGGGCATCCTCAATGTATAAATCATATTGAGGTATAGAGTGCTCCCACAGGTGCGCGTGCTGAAATATGGGCTTATCTGCGTTAATATTATAAAGCCTGCGTAATTCCTCGTGCACTTTGCGCATTTGCAGTGTACGCTCTACCATTGCGTTCTGTGCGTATTGGCTGCCCCCGACAAAAGTAGTAAACATAACCTCGTGTGGGCGGCAGCGGCCATCGAACACGGAGCTAGTCCAGATAGAACCAGCCGCAAAGGTATCTTCTACTTTAGGGTGCAGTGCTCCAAAGCCTTTTAAATGGTGGCCTACGTCGTGGCGGTTATAAACTGTATACACCATGGCCATAGGTGGATAATTAATATTTTGCAAGGCTGCCGCCATGCCCGGAAAAGTAAAGTGCAGCAAATCCGAAGCCTGATGCGCTGGCAGGGCTAATACAAGTATATTATACTCTTCAGTGTCATAATCGCCGGAAGAGGCGCAGGATACTACATACTTGCCATGCGCACGGGTAATCATTTCTACGCGGTGTTGTGTGTGCAGCGACACCAGTTTTCCGGCAATAGCGTTAGGCAAAGTGCTCATGCCTTCAACAAAGCTAAACACCTCCTGCCTGTGATAAGAATCTTTATAATGTACAAGCCCACGTAAAACAGATCCGTATTTTTTCTCCATAGCCTTTAGCTGTGGTATAGCTTTGTGTATAAGCAATTGGTTGGGATCACCGGCATATATCCCATTAATAACTGGGTTCACGCCATAGGCTACAATGTCTTTGCCAAAGCGACGCTCAAAAAACTGCGAAACCGTTTCATAATCTATATCGGCGGGCGGTATGTCTTTTTCCTGAAGTATGCGGTACTTTGTTTTCCAGGAAAAAAAGTTGTTGGAGAGTAATGAGAACGGTGACGTAGGCAGCTGGTGGTACTCGCCGTCTCGCAACACATACCGTTGATGATCGAGTGGGGCTGCAGGCAAGACTTCGTGCTCCAGTTTTAGTTCTCTGATAAGCTCTTTTAGTTCTGTGCAGGTTTGCAGCGAGTTAGGGCCTAGTTCCAGAATGTAGCCATTGGTTTTAAGGGTGCGCATAGTACCACCAACCTGAGCATCTGCCTCAAATAAGTCGTAAGCTATACCCAGTTTTTGTAGGTAATATGCTAAAGCCAATCCCGAAATACCAGCACCTATAATAGCAACTCTCATACACGTTACCCTCTGCAACTTTTCTAACCCTTTTTTGCCCTGGCCTTTACATTAATAGACAGGTTTTTGGGGTTGTCTGTTGCCTATATTCTATTAAATTTTAATGTATTTGAAACGAAGAAATTCTAATTTTAGCACATCAACTACAAAACTTAAGCATGCAGCAGCAGAAATGCATTTTCCTGGACCGTGACGGTGTATTGAACAGGGAACGCGGAGAATACACGTACAGATTGGATGATTTTGAAGTGCTGCCGGGTGTGCCAGAGGCTTTGCGGTTGCTGAAGAAGAACGGATTCCTGTTGATAGTAGTTACGAACCAAGCTGGCATTGCCAAAGAATTATATAAAAAAGAAGATGTGCTGGCCTGCCACAGCAAACTACAAGAAAGCTGTGACACTTTGATAGATGCCATTTACTATGCGCCCGGCCATCCGAATTACTCAGAATCGCTTTCGCGTAAACCAAACAGCCTGATGCTGGAACGCGCCATCGCAAAGTATAACATTGACACCGCTCAGAGCTGGATGGTAGGCGACTCGGAGCGCGACCTGCAGGCAGCTGGTAAAGTAGGGGTACGTTCTATACTTGTAGGAGATAAGTATAACGCAGGTGCGCACGAGTATCAGGTGAAGGATCTTTGGGAAGCGGCACAGGTTATGCTTGGGAAGGAGAGAGTTGCCTGACATTTCGTATTTCATTTTTCCATGTAAGGTTGCCAGTTCACTATTAGCACCTTTTCTTCTGGCAGAAGCAGGTAGCCGTAATCATAGCAAAAGTGGTGGGTATTGCCTTTGCTTGTGCGGTACAGGTGCGTGAAGTGGCGGAAGTCGAAGCCTGCTAGCTGGAGCACCTCGCGCCGCAGTGTGGTTTTTCCCTCGGGGCTGGCACGCTGCAGCACCTGCCGGTTGTAGCGCAATTTGATGTTAATCTCCTTCATCAGGCGTTCGCCTGCGTTCTGTGCCTTCCGATGATTTCTAGCAGTTGCACGGCACTGGTCGCTACAGTAGCGTTTGTCCACTCTGCCTGTGATCAAAACATTACAGTTTTCACATAATTTCTTCTTAGGCTCCATTGGTTTGCTTATTTAGTTAAGGTAAATTATCTGCGTAAATACGGATAGCCCGGATACAACCGGATGTATCCGGATAATTTACGGCTAATACTAATTTTAGTGCTTGCTTGCACTGATATTGTTAGCAAAGCATTATGTACTCTCCTTCTTCTCTGCCGGTTATCTACCTCAACGCCTTAGAGCATGAGGGCAGAAAATATATTCGTATTTGGCACAAGCCTAACCCTTTTATTTTGAAGCGGCTAAAAGAAGCTATTTGGATCAAGTACAGCAAAACCTATAAGTGCTTTGTGATGCACCATAGCCCGCAGAGCATGGAAATGACATTCGCGCACTTACAGGGGCTAGCCCTGGTAAACACGAGGTATCTGTACAGGACAAAAGGCTGAAACCGAGTAAGCTCGTGCCGGTACTAACGGGCGGGCAGCAGGGGGAGCCGCTCCCAAAGCTACCTGGTCTGCCGGTGGTGAAGCTCCAGCCCATACTCACGGCAGATAATAAGACTGTGATAAGCATCACCTTTAAACCTTGTAAGAGTGTTTACGAGACGCTTATGCGCAGCAGCCTTACCAACTGGCAGCGGGAGCAGAAGTGTTTTGCCATACCCGAGGGCGGACAGTACATACAGCAGCTGACCGAGGAGCTGGAGGGCGTGGGCTGGCTGTGGCTGAGCCAGGAGTTGGTGGTGCGCAACGTGGTGCTACTGCGCGGCTCTGGGAGCAGACTTACCTTAAAGGGACAAACTACATCACCTGCCCAATCGACTACCTGGAAAAGCTCTTGTTGCTTAACTATTCCATGAATACGATCCGCACCTACCACTCGCTGCTGCTGCGCTTCCTCAACAGCCACAAAGACAGAGGCATGGATGACATAAACGCCTTTACTGAGGAAAATATTAACCAATACCACCGGCAGATGGTGCAGGCCGGGGCCTATTCCTGCTCGTTTATCAATCAGAGCATCAATGCGGTTAAGTTCTATTATCAGCGGGTGCTGGGCCGCCACGAGGTGCAGCTTAATAATGTGGTGCGGCCCGAGAAAGCCGACAGGCTGCCCACCGTGCTCAGCAAGGAGGAGGTCAGGAAAATCCTGGAGGCCACCTACAATCTCAAGCACCGTTGTATGCTGCAACTGCTCTACGCCGGGGGGCTCCGCATTGGTGAGGTAATCAACTTAAAGCTAACGGATGTGAAGTCGGACAGGAACCTGCTGCTGATTAGGGGAGGTAAGGGCAAGAAAGACCGTACCACGCTGCTCTCGCAGAAGCTGCTGGAGAACCTCAGGATCTATTATAAGGAGTACAAGCCGAAGGAATGGCTCTTTGAGGGGCAGTTCGGCGGGCAATACACAGCAGACAGCTTACGGAACGTGTTTCAAGCCTGTAGGAAAAAGGCCGGGGTAAAGACCAATGCCACCCCACACACGCTCCGGCACTCCTTTGCCACCCATCTGCTGGAGCAGGGCACCGACCTGAGGTATATCCAGACGCTGCTCGGGCACAGGAACAGCAAGACGACCGAGGTGTACACGCATGTGACCAGCTACGCCTTGGACAAAATCGTGAGTCCGCTTCACAATCTTTAGAAAAGAGCTATATTAGTGTTGCGCTATGGAGGTGACGGAAATAAAAGGCGGTCTTGAGAAGAAAGCCTGTATAAAAGGCAGCAATGCTACTCCACACATAGTGCAGATAGTAGGAGTAGATACTCCTGCTATACGGTAGTTGGCAAATACTAAAATTAATGAAAACAATCTTCCTCACCCTTATTATGGCACTTTTCGGATTTGGTAACACTAATGCACAGTCAGTGAAAGAATTTAAAGAGCCTCTAAACACAGCAGTATTTACTACCAAATTTGTGATTGAAGAAAATAAGCCAATCACTTATGTCACTCATGATTCAGATGACGGGGCTTGGCAGTTCTTCAGCGACGATGAATTTGAAGATTTTGAAAGTGTAGCTAAAATAGTTGGACTCGGCGAAATCATAAAAATGGATACGTCCATACTTGAACTGGCTGATATGCCCGAAGGCTACTACGCTTACAGAGAGAGTGTAAACGGTAAATGGGTAATTCAAAAACAGGAAGAATAGCATTTGCCAACACAATGCATGCCCAACCCTCGCTAACGCTCAGGCTCCGCATGCACGCGGCCGTTGTACTTAATTGTAGTTTATGAATTTACTCAATCCATTATTGACTGTTAAGTATGAAGACAGAAACGCTTTACAGATTATTGGGTGGTGGGAGCTAAGAAGGCCTCTCTATAACGTGATAGTTTTAGTTTGTGGATTTATTAGTATGTCAATAATGTCTCTGATGGTTAAACTGGAGCCATGGGAAGACATAGTAGAACCAATAGTAGTTTTAGGCTT
The DNA here is from genome assembly GCF_037892465.1 of Pontibacter sp. H249. Classification (NCBI taxonomy): domain Bacteria; kingdom Pseudomonadati; phylum Bacteroidota; class Cytophagia; order Cytophagales; family Hymenobacteraceae; genus Pontibacter; species Pontibacter sp. H249. The sequence goes on from NZ_JBBKTR010000003.1 coordinate 370,562, forward strand.
TGCCTTTCTATGTAATTTAGGTTACACTCTTGGTTGGATTAGTGAAATAATGAATGTAAAAACTAAAACCTTCGGACCAAAATTGTTTAAAATAGGTTTATACTTTACTTTGTTCTGGGTGTTTTTACCAGCTCTACTACATATAATTTTGTGGATTAGTAGAGGCTTTGAGAGACTGCAATAAGAAAAATTAAGTATAACAAAGTTCATAGTTTAAGCTTCGGCTGCGCCTCGCCCACACTATGCACGAGTAACGTTGGCAGTAAGCAGTAAGAATGGAATGATAAATAGAAGTTACATATTAGTACTTACTGGCTTGGTGCTACTTTTTAACAGTTGTTCAACCAAAAATCCGTTGAGCGAAGCAGAAGTTAAAAGAAAGGCTTTTAATATTGCCCAGTCCTTTGACTCGACAAATATCGAGATTTTCAGGTCTTGGAGCTACGTGCCACGTGGTCAAGCGGGTATATGGTACAGGAACTCTGGAGATAGCAGCGTCTATAGGGTTGTTTATCTACCACAAGCAGACTCAACTAAATTGTGGGTAGTGGGGCAGGAAGAGTTCATAAAGGATTTTAGCACAGAGTTCCCCCTTGACACAACTTTGTGGCGAATAGCGTTCATTAGGGACAAGAGCGGGACACTAAAAATTTCTGGTATTAACAATAATGGGAAAGATGCCTTTGTTGCCAGTAATGTGAATCAAGATTCCATTTTTCCGCAGAGTAACCCATTCGATAAATTTGAAGAACTAACTAACTTAAAGGACTCGCTTGGATTCTTTGGAGTGCAATACTACAAAGGGCTGGGAGGCCTGATTGAGTTTCAGTTATCAGCAGAGCATATTTTAACTTATGTGCCCGATATAAATCTGATAGAGCAACCTTTCCGCAAGGTATGGGAAAGTGACTTCTCAAAGGGACAATGGATTAAGAAAAACTGGAATCTTAGGAAGCTTGATAAGCCTATTGACAATGGATAAAATGCCAGCTGCCAACACTGCACAGGCTCCATTCTCGGCTTCGCCTCGTTCGCAGCCTGTACTAACCGTTGGATGTAATACTTTCATATGGAACTTTGAAAGTAGACTACATTGATTCAAAATATGAAGAAGTTATTTTCACTTGTAGTTATCTCTTTTATAGTTACTTCCTGTAGCACGACAAAGAGTTTGCACTCAAGGGAGTTTGTGCAAACTCAACAAGAGTTAACAGATAAGTTGACCCAAATAAGTAAAACAGCCAGTTTCAACGGCTTTGGCGTAGCTTTAGTCAACGATAAAGAGGTTTTGTACCAAAACGGTTTTGGGATATCTAACATCAAGACAAGCGCCAAGTATACGGAAAATACAGTTCAGAATATTGCCTCTGTCTCTAAGACTGTCATTGGCCTTGCCGTTCTGAAAGCGCAGGAACTAGGCAAACTTAACTTAGATGATACAGTCAGTAAATATCTGTCCTTCAACGTGTTCAATCCAAAATTCCCGGAGGTCCCCATCACTATCCGGCACCTGGTAACGCACACGTCTTCTATAGTAGACACAGAAGAATACCTTACCAGAAATGTGGTACTGAGAGACACAGTTAATTTGGCTAATAACCTTAACATAGACATTTCGCCAACAAAGTTTAATCCTCCATCAACTAAAATTCCCTTAAAGGATTTCTTAAAATACCTGCTTGATACCGGAGGAGAATGGTACTCGAAAGAAGCTTTCTCAAAAAAGAAGCCTGGTAGTACTTATGAATATTCAAATGTTGGGACTTCTCTTGCTGCACTAGTTTTAGAGAAAGCAGTAGGCACTACTTATGGTAAGTTTACTACACAATATATTTTGCGCCCTTTGAAGATGAATTCGTCGGGCTGGAGTTTTGATGCAATTGATTTCTCAAACTATTCCCCCACTTATCAGGATAAACAAACATCATACCCCTACTACTCACTTATTGGGTATCCGGACGGAGGACTGCTAACCACAAGCTCAGACATGAGTAAGTATACCTTGGAACTCATAAAAGGGTATTATGGCAATGGAACCCTACTTTCTGAGCAGAGTTACAGAGAATACTTTACACCACAGCTAACGGCAGAAAACTTCATAAACAGGAGCTCCAGCGAATGCAGCGACGAGTATAATATAGGAATTACAATGGGGTTTGGTTCTACAGGTAATTTCGGGCATACCGGTGGCGACCCTGGAATGTTTTCTGTGATTTGGTTTTTCAGAGACAAAAGAATGGGTAGGTATTTTATAGTTAATACGGATTGGGATTCTAAATCATCAGGTAAAGACCAGAAAGCGATCTATGATTTGCTCGACGAATATTATATGAAGTTAGATAGCTTGAGCAAAGCAACAAAGTAGTACCGCACCTAATAGCGGCTACAAAGTTTTAAAAGGCTTATTGGCCCAACTATTAAACAAAACTGTAATCACGAAGATAAGTATGTCCATCAAGGTGAAATCTCTTGGAGAGACATTATTGTTTTGGACGCTAACGAATTAGAAGGGCCTTTAGCAATTCCCCTCTAACCACCCTACCCGGAGTAAATTATTTTATTGCAAAAGCAACCTTTCTTTAAGGTATGGCATCTTCATTTATATATTGTTATTAAGGTATATACTTATATCTTTGAAGATAAGCTCAATTTACTCCTATGAAAACTTTTCTTAATACATACTCCCTTCGCATACTCAACGCTGTTGCTGTTGAACAACCTCCTAATAGAGAATCTCTAATGCTATAACACCGTTCTATAGCCAAATCTGAGCCAACTGCTGCCGCATGATATAAAAGCACCAGCAGTAGCCGCTCATAGCCTGTATGTATACTTCATCACCTTTATATTACTGCGCATGTCTAGCAACTCGATTAAGGGCCTTCTATTATTTATACTTTTTATACTTCAGATTCCGGTTTTTGCCCAGGGCATCAGGGGCACCATTAAGAGCCGCAGCGGAGAGCCTTTGCCTTTTGCTTCGGTATTTATTACTAACCTTAACAACGGCTCGTCGAGCAACGCCAACGGGCAGTACGAGATTAAACTGCCAGCTGGTACACATACTATTGTAGTAAAGTATATTGGCTTTGAGGCGCAGCAGGTGCAGGTAGAGGTAAAGGACGGTTGGGTGCAGCGCGATTTTACGTTAGGGGAGCAGTCGTTTGCCCTGAAGGAGGTGCAGGTAAAAGGCAAGGGCGAGGACCCTGCCTACACCATTATGCGTAAGGCTATCGCCAAAAAGAAGTACCACCTGCTGCAGTACGACAGCTATCAGATGAAAGTATACGTGAAGGGTACTGGTGAACTGACCAATGCACCGTTCTTCCTGAAGAACAAGCTGAAGGAGGAGGGCGTGAAGCTGAACGAGGCTTATACCCTGGAGTCGGTGAGTGAGATAAAGTTTGCGCAACCGAATAAGTTTGACGAAAAGGTAATCTCCATCCGTACTTCCGGCGACAACAAAGGCTCTGTTTCGCCGATGACCTTTGTGAGCCAGAGTTTCTATAATGATAAAGTGGTGGAGATGGTGTCGCCGCTGGCCCGGACCGCTTTTGGGTACTATAAGTTTCAGTACGAAGGCAGCTTCAGGGAAGGCAACATCGATGTGAACAAGATAAAAGTAACCCCGCGCTCCCGTGGCGACAATGTGTTTGAAGGATATATCTACATCATCGAGAACTACTGGGCCATCCACAGCCTCGACCTAAAAACAAGTATGATGGGCTTCCCGATAAGGGTGAAGCAAACCTATGCCGAGGTAGCGCCAACTGTCTGGTTGCCTACTACACAGCAGTTTAACTTCTCTGGTAAGGTAATGGGCTTCGGCGGTGAGTTTAAGTACCTGGCATCCTGCTTCGATTACAAAGTACAGCTAAATACAAAGCTGGTGGCGCCGAAAGAGATAATTGATGAGAAGGTGGAGGATGTACCGGAAGCTATTGCCGCTATTAAGCCTGCCAAGGATGGGACAAATTTAGAGAAACTGGCCAACCAGGATAAACTCACACGTAAGCAGTTCCGGCAGATGATGGCCGGTTATGAAAAGGAGGCTGAGAAAGATCAGAAAGAGCCCGAAGTAATTTCGGAGCGAAGCTATAAAGTAGACACACTTGCCACTAAACGTGATGCAGCTTACTGGGAAACGATACGCCCGGTGCCGCTAAGCCAGAAAGAGGTAAAGGGTTATCAACGCGACGATTCGTTGGCGCAGGTAAAGTCGGCGATGCTGACAGGTAAAGACTCTACCAATGTTATAAAAAAGAAAAAGTTTAACCCCACACACATTGTTATGGGTGGAAGCTACAATCTCTCTCCCAGAACAAGATTATACTTAGAGCCTGCCTTAGCCAACACCTACTACAATACAGTAGAGGGTTTTAATGTAAATGTAGGCGCGCGCCTGCGTCACCAGTACGATAGCTTGCGCCGCTCTTTTGAGTTTGCGCCAACGTTGCGCTATGGTTTCTCAAGCGAAGACTTTTATGGCAAGGCGCGCGTGTCGCATCAGGTTAAGCAAGCCGGTAAATCGCGCTTACTTTACTTAGACGGTGGCAAATTTGTGTCGCAGTTTAGTGATGAAGATCCTATCCACCCGCACATCAACACGCTAAGTACGCTACTGTTCCGCCGCAACTACATGAAGATCTATGAAAAAACGTATGCCCAACTGGGATATGAGTACAAGCCATCGGCATGGCTTAAAGTGAACGGTAATGTGGAGTGGGCGCAGCGAAACCAGCTCTTCAATACGACTAACTATAGTTTGCTTTATTCTGATGAGAAAAGAACCTTTACACCAAGCCTGCCAAACAATATTGAGCTGGAGGATACTGCCTTTCCGGAGCATGAGGCGCTTGTGCTGGAGGCAAATGTTAGCTATAGGCCGGTGCAGAAATACCGCATCTACAACGGCCGCAAAACTCCTTTGCTAACCAACTCACCGGAACTGCTGCTGATGTACCGCAAAGGTATTTCAGGTGTGCTAGGAAGCGATGTAGATTTCGACCAGGTGCAGGTGGGCATTAACCACGGCTTTACATTTGGGGTACGAGGCAGCCTGGAGTTTGAGTTGCGTGCAGGAACCTTCCTCAACAACAGCAGCATGTACTTTATGGACTATCACCACTTCGACGGCAACCGCACCATACTTAGCAGCCTGAAACCAGCCGGTTCGTTCCGCCTCCTCGACTACTACCAGTATAGTACTAACAGCAGCTACTTTTCTGGCCATACGCACTATAAGTTCCGTAAGTTCCTGCTCACACAGCTACCGCTGGTACGCGCTACCGGCATCCGGGAAAATGTGTTCTTCAACTACCTTAAAACGCAGCACTCGCCGCACATTTACGAAGTAGGTTACTCTCTTGATAACGTGTTCCGGATTATGCGTGTAGAGGCAGCTGCCATGTTCAACAACGGTAAATTCCAGGAAGTGGGACTAAGGATTGGGTTCTCTTCGCTTTTCCAGTTTAACGCAATGTAAAAACTAAAGCGGTGGTATTGGGTTAAGTATAAACCAGCCACCAAAGTAGAACGCGAGTTTATACTTTAGTGTGTGTAGTTGAAGGATGTACGAAAAGTATAACTGAGCCAATAAATTAAAAAAGCAGCGATTGGCACCTTGTGAAAGGCCAACCGCTGCTTTTTAAATAAGTAACCAATAGTACCCGTAAATTGAGTTTTAGGTTAAAAAAGTTTTGCAAGAGTAGTAAATCCTGACAATCTGCTCTAATACTTCTTTTAGTAATTAAATTAGCCTGTTGTTCGGTAGTTATTCATTATCATTTGTTAGCTTCTCATCAACAGTTATTCAGTAAACTGTCTTTCCAGTTGCTTTAGCTCCTGAATCATACTTTCAATTCTCTTCCTTTCCTTTTTCAGAAGCCGCCTGCCCATAAAGAAATAGGCAAAAATCATCCATCCAAAGTAAATTATACCAAATCCTAGTAGAAATTGAGCGGATGCACCTGCCATTACTTCTATAAAGTATAAACCGAGCGCAAGGTTCAGGAGGATAAAGTATAGCGGTTTGTTCCATCTCAGTAGTTTTTTCCGAAAGGCGTAATATACTTCCCACTGACTTAGGTGCTGCTTTGGTACTGCGGTCTCATCGATCTGCTTTACCTGTTGGTAAGTATAGAACATGATAGCAGCCTGTGCCAGGCATAAAGCACTGACCAATGCCATTGCCCCATAAGTATACCAGTGCTCAAAATTAAAATTACCCCAGATAGCTAAGGCCGCAATAAAAACAGCTGTAAGTACAAGGCATACAGAGCCCTTTAGCTGTTCGTTTTGTAGCTTCTGTTTAGTTTGTGTAGCGGCCTTGTTAGTGTCAGGTGTATAGTTGGCAAACTGCTTTGGAGTTTCTTGCTGCCATAAATGTTTAAGTTCATCAAACTCTTGCATAGCTATTGAATATCTCTGTTAGTTGTTTTTTTATCCTGTGAATCTTCACTCTCAAGTTGTTCTCTGACATGCCTGCAATTGAGGCAATATCTTCGTAAGGCAGCTCCTCCAGCACCATCGAAATAATAAGCCTGTCTGTTTCTGGTAATTTGCTTATGCTTTTATAGAGCAGTTGCACGTTGTTTTCCTCGTTGTCCTCTTCCGCAGCCAAGTTGTGTAGTGCATCAGCATCAACTTTTTGAGGCTTAGTTTTTTCCTTGCGGAGGTACAGCAGGCAGGAGTTTACGGCTACCCGGTAGATCCAGGTGCCCCAGCTGGCTTCGCCTCTGTACTTGGGCATGTTGTTCCAAACCGCCATAAACGACTCCTGCAAAAGGTCTTCTGCTTGTGCTGCAGAACCTGTGTAGCCAAGACACAGCTTCCGGATACCAGGAGCGTACTGTTTGTACAGTTGCGTAAAAGTTTCTTGCTGCGTCATACTTACTTCAGGAAGGTATCTATCTCAGCGTTAAACCATTGGGGCTGGTCATACATAATAAAGTGCTTGCTGTCGGCTACATGTATGGTTTTGTTCTGCAATTTGTTGTACTGCTCGTTTAAGATGCGATAGCTGTTCTCTTTAGTCTGATAAATGCTGCCCAATACCAGTACTGGCTGCTTTATTGCCGCTATCTGCTCTCGTAAATCAGTTGTAGATATTTCGACCAGGGTAAGTCCGAGCGTTTTTCGGTCGCTTTTAAATTGCCAGGTTGCTATTTGGCGTGCTCTTAAACTGTCTTCTACCTGTGCTTTCATGGCCTGGGCTGTTCTGTCTATAAAACCCTCTGTGGGTAACGATTCGAAATTCTTAACCACTTGTTCCGGGTTCATGTAAGGGTTGCTTTTCATGGCCGCTGCCGTTACGCTTGGATCTCTCATAGCTGATATAAAGGGCACACCATCTACGCAAATTACTTTCCCAAATAAATCAGGTGCTTCGCTGCTTGCCCATAGGCTTAGAAAGGCACCGAGGCTATGGCCCATTAAGATAGGCTTTTTTAGTTTGTTCTGCTTTACATAGCTTATTAGTTCGTTTTTAACCGTCTGCAGAATAGGAGTATCTATAGCGGGTGCTCCGGCAAAGCCAGCCAAAGTAAGTATATGGCACTCATACTTGTCTTTGAGATGTTCAACAGTTTCTTGCCATACTTCGCCGCTGCAGCTATAGCCCGGAATGAGTAGCATAGGTTTGCCTTTGCCGATTACCTGCACCTGAAATGCTTTGTTCTGTGCAAAGGCTGTAGCTATGCAGAAAAATGTCAGTACTAAAGTAAATGCCTTTTTCATAAGTGATACAATTAAGTGTTTGTTTTAATTTATATCCCTTTGATGCACGACACACGCAATTATTACAGTTGTCTAAAAATAAATTGTAAAATATTTCTAGAGCTTTGGGAGATTAATCTTTTCAGCTCATCATAGTAACCTGCTTTCTATTTAAAGTGAGAAGCATGACTCTCACATAACAAACCCAAAGTACTACACCTGATAAACCAATACTTGTATTGGCAGGGACTACAGGAAATCTGGGTAGTCAGAGAGTATGTTGCTATAACCAAACCCCACAAACAATTAGCTACAGGTTTCGCTGTCATTAGACGCAGGAGTAGTGCAGGAGCTGAGGCTATTGAATATGAAGGGGCAGACAGTCTTAAGAAAGAGCATTTCTGGTTTGGCCGGCGAATTTAATGAGGCTCTTGACCTTATGAGGTTTGGACATGGTGTATACCTGCTTCAGATAATTACAGATAGTGGTAATGTGACCAAGCGGTTAGTGCAGAATATCGTTGAAACACTAATGTATGGATCAGTTATTAGTTTGTCGATTTATGAATCAATGCTTAAAAATGACTTTGCAGTATGGGTTTGTACCCTTAGCTCAATAGAAATGATAGCCTTGAACATTGCTTTCTTTTCAGGAGGTAATTCTACGAGCTTTAAACAAGAAACTTAATTGCCGATAAAAACAAAAAAACCGGCCAATGAGCCGGTTTTATTATTTTTATGCAGACAGCAATCAATTAGCCGTTTGCGCGCTGAACTTCAACGGTGGTTTTGTTAGATGCCGATACTTTAACCTTCTCTTTAGCAGCCTCGTTTTCCAGCTGACCTAAGTTATAGTTATAAGCTGGGCAGTACGTTTTGCAAGATGCCATTGCCAGGCATAGAGCACCGAATACTAATAACTTCTTCATATTACTGTTGTTTTGGGAATTGAGATCAAAAATATAACTTTTCAATTAAAAGCCAAAGACACTTACTAAAAACATCGTTTCTACAAAGTTATACTTCGTAGCCAAGTATCTTCAACATTGATTCATAAGTTTGTTCCGGTGCAAATTGCCAGGTTTTTAAGTTCCCCTCCTCGTCTCTATCTACGAGGATGTGCTGCGGCGATGGTATTAAACAATGCTTTATACCGCCATAACCACTTAATTGTTCTTGATATGCTCCTGTATGAAAGAAACCAATGTATAATGGCTCGTTTTTAGGGATTTTTGGTAAAAATACCTGGAACGAGTGCATCTCTGAGTTATAGTAGTCCTGGCTATCGCAGGTCATGCCGCCAAGCTGTATCTTACGGTATGATTTATCCCAATGGTTCACGGCAAGTAATGGCCAGCGTTGGTTTAGTGCCCATGCATCTGGCAGGTTCGTGATAAACGAGCCATCAATCATGTACCATAACTCTTTGTCGTTCTGTAGCTTCTCGTCAAGTATAGAGTATATGTTGGCTGCGCTTTCGCCTACCGTAAAAATACCGAACTCAGTAAAAATATTTGGTTCCGGAACACCCTCATCTTTACAAATACGCTTAATCGTACGCAGAATTTCTTCTACCATGTACGCGTAGTTATAATCTGCCTGTATAGAGGTTTTAATCGGGAAGCCTCCGCCAATATCAATCGTATCCAGCTCAGGGCATACTTTCTTTACTTCGGCATACTTATGTACAAAACGGCTAAGCTCAGACCAGTAGTACGATGTATCCTTAATACCTGTGTTGATAAAGTAGTGCAGCATCTTCAGCTCAAATCTGTCGTCCGGCTTTATCTGCTGCTCATACAGGTCTATCACATCATTGTAGCGCACACCCAGGCGCGAAGTATAAAACTCAAACTTAGGTTCCTCGTCGGAGGCCAGGCGTATACCTACTTTGGTCTTGTTTTTAACGTTCTCTTTGTAATAGTCTATCTCGCCCAGGTGGTCAAGTATAGGCATACAGTTTACAAAGCCATCGTTTATCAAATCAGTTATCCACTCACGGTAGCGCTTGCGCTTAAAACCGTTACAGATAATGTAGGTGTTCTTGTCTATCTTACCCTTCTTGTACAGCGAACGCACAATCTGCATGTCGTAACCAGAAGAGGTCTCGATATGAATATTGTTCTTAAGCGCCTCTTCCAGCACAAATGAGAAATGCGATGCCTTGGTGCAGTAGCAATAAGTATACGTGCCTTGGTAATCTAATTTCTCGATAGCCTCGTTAAACAGGCGCTTGGCACGCTGAATCTGAGAACTAATCTTTGGCAAGTATGTTAATTTTAAAGGAGTTCCATATTGCTTGATAATGTCCATTAGCGGAATGCCATTAAACAGGAGCTCATTATTCTCTACCTGGAATTCGTCTGTCGGGAAGTCGAAAGTTTGGTGAATCAGGTCGGTATATTTATCCATTCTGTGGTGGTGTAGTAAGAAAACATGCAATATTGATTGTATTTTACCATCTTTGCAAAAACTTTGTTCAGATTATGTGAAACGTTCATTAATTTATTTTAATCACACCCATTTAAGTGTGAAAAATAAATAGGTGAGCTTTGCATGTGGGCCGATAAGATCAAAAAACTAACACATGAAAAAAATCAAACTGATAGAAGTAAAGTCTGAGTTAGGTGCCGGAACACGCGGTGCAAGTATGGGCGTTGATGCCCTGCGCGTAGCCTGCTGGGACAAAGGCTGTGATTATTTTAAGCGCTTTAACTCTATTGGCGTACCGGACCTTAATTATACATTGTTTGATAAGGATGTGTTCCCAAACGCACACCGAATCGATAGCATCCTGACAGTACAAAAGAACATCGCCAACGCTGTAGAGCAGACCATTGATATGGGAATGTTCCCGCTAGTGCTTTCCGGAGATCACTCTAATGCACACGGCACCATAGCAGGTATAAAAGCAGCCCATCCAGATAAAACATTAGGCGTGATATGGGTAGATGCCCATGCCGATATACATTCTCCTTATACTTCGCCTTCTGGCAACGTGCACGGCATGCCATTGGCCATGGCTCTGAACCTGGATAACCTGGACCGCCAGATTAACGAACCGGAGCCGGAGACGATTTTCTTCTGGAACTCTTTAAAAAAACTGGGATATAACGGGCCAAAGCTAAAGCCGGAGCACCTGGTATACATTGTGGTGCGCGACACCGAAGAACCGGAAGATTACCTTATCCAGAAACACGGCATTAAGAATTTTACGTATGCTGAGTTTGTGAAAAAAGGTGCAGAGCAGGTTGCTGCCGAGGCACTTGGCCGCCTGAAAGACTGTGATATTATTTATGTGTCGTTTGACGTGGACAGCCTGGACTCGAAGTTCTCTAAAGGAACGGGTACCCCGGTAGAGGTGGGGCTTACGGTGCAGGAGGCGAAAGACCTTAACTACCACCTGTTGCAGGACCCGCGCATTGTGTGTTACGAGATGACAGAAATCAACCCGACATTAGACACCGAAAACACGATGGCCGAGAACGCCTTCGATATACTAGAGACAGCTACAGAGGCTATCTTGTTCCGAGAATCTAAAAGTACAGCCATACATTAATGCAATTACAATACGCCATTAGCCAAAGCATAAGCCAGGCGCTGCAAGCTTTGTTCAATATTACGGTTGATGCCTCGCAAATTGCCCTGCAGCCTACGCGCAAGGAGTTTGCCGGCTCTTTCACCTTCGTTACTTTTCCTTACACCAAGCAGGTGGGCAAAGGCCCTGAGCAAATTGGCCAGGCGCTGGGTGAGTACCTGAAGGAGAACGCAAAAGAGATCAGAGACTTTAACGTGGTAAAGGGCTTCCTGAACTTGGAAGTTGAGGATACAGAATGGCTGGAGTTATTCCGTGACCTAATGCAGAATCCAGACTTTGGGCAGGCAGAGGCAAGCGGCCGTAATGTAATGGTAGAGTACTCATCGCCGAACACAAACAAACCGCTGCACCTGGGGCACCTGCGCAACAACTTCCTGGGCTACTCTGTGGCCGAGATACTGAAAGCGAACGGGCATGAGGTGATGAAGGTGAACCTGGTAAACGATCGTGGTATACATATTTGCAAGTCGATGCTGGCTTACGAAAAGCTGGGTAACGGCGAAACACCAGAAAGCAGCAGCATTAAAGGCGACCATTTAGTAGGTAAATACTACGTGCTGTTCGATAAGGGCTATAAAGAGCAGATCGATGAGCTGGTAGCGCAGGGCATGGAGAAAGAGGAGGCGAAGAAAAAAGCCCCTTGGATGCTGGAAGCACAGGACATGCTGTTAAAGTGGGAGCAGGGCGACGAGCACGTGGTAAATCTTTGGAAAACCATGAACAGCTGGGTATACGCCGGCTTCGACCAAACGTACCGTACCATCGGCGTTGACTTTGATAAGTTCTATTACGAATCCGAGACATATACTTTAGGTAAGGCGCGCGTAGAGGAGGGCCTGCAGAAGGAGGTGTTCTTCAAAAAAGAGAACGGCTCTGTATGGGTTGATTTAACTGACGAAGGCCTGGACGAGAAGCTGCTTTTAAGAGCTGACGGAACTTCTGTATACATAACGCAAGACCTGGGCACGGCTGAGCTAAAGTATAACGACTTTCCATACGATCAGTCGGTGTATGTAGTGGCTGATGAGCAGAATTATCATTTCCAGGTACTGAAGGCTGCACTAAAGAAACTGGGCAAACCTTATGCTGATGGCATTTTCCACCTGTCTTACGGCATGGTAGACCTTCCTTCGGGCAAGATGAAATCTCGTGAGGGCACAGTAGTAGATGCTGATGAACTGGTGCAGGAAATGATCGACACGGCACGCCAGCAAACTGAGGAACTTGGCAAGATAGAAGGTTTTACACCGGAGCAGGCGAAGGAACTGTATCATACGTTGGCAATGGGTGCGTTGAAATACTTCTTGTTAAAAGTAGACCCGAAAAAACGCATGTTGTTCAACCCGCAGGAGTCTATTGATTTCCGTGGCAATACCGGTCCATTTGTGCAATATACCCATGCCCGAATCTCAGCTATACTTCGCAAAGCCAGTGAGTTGGGAATTGGTGTTGACGTAGCCGCATTTGATACTATCGAGAAATTGCATGAAACAGAGCAGGAGGTTATTACACAACTGGTAAACTATCCGGCTGTTGTGAAAGAGGCTGCTAATCTATATGCACCTTCTGTAATCGCTAACTATGCTTATGAGTTGGCAAAAGCTTACAACCGCTTCTATCAGGAGATTTCCATTTTTAACGAAACTGACGAGCAGGCTCGCAGCTTCCGTATTGCTTTATCGGCAATGGTAGCACGTATGATTCGCCAGAGCATGGGGCTGCTAGGCATAGAGGTGCCGGAGCGTATGTAGTGTAATATTTAGTCTCTTTATAACTAAAACAAAAAGTATAACCTGCTGTTTCTGCATAAGTATAACTAAACTCAAATGAACAAAAACATTGCTTTCTTAACTGCGGCTGCTTTAATGGCATTTTCTGCCTGTAAAGAGCCAAACAAGGCAACTAAATCAACTGAAACTATGGCAACAGAAACAGCATCAAACACCGCAACCAAAAGCGATTTCTATACTTTTAAGATGGAGTCGCTGGGGGGTAAAGAAATTGACTTCTCGCAGTATAAAGGCAAAAAAGTATTATTGGTAAATACTGCGTCTGAATGTGGTTTTACACCGCAGTATGAGGACCTGCAGAAGCTGAACGAGCAGTACAATGATAAAGTGGTGATACTTGGTTTCCCGGCAAACAACTTTGGTGGCCAAGAGCCTGGTAGCAGCGAAGAAATTGCTAGCTTCTGCCAGAAAAACTATGGCGTAACGTTCCAGATGTTTGATAAAATATCTGTAGCAGGAGAAGATAAACACCCGCTTTATACTTGGTTAGCGCAAAATGCACCTAATAACGAAGAGCCTAACTGGAACTTCTGCAAGTATCTTGTTAACGAAAACGGAGAAGTAGTAGCTTTTTTCCCTTCTAAGGCAAAGCCTATGGGAGAAGAAATTCTGGCAGCTATTCAGAAGTAATTTTATCTTGCCGTAACAAATCAATCTCGGCAAACAAATTTATACTTTGAACAACACATCACAGAACATATCACAAAATCCAGGTCTGGTAAAGGCCTGGATTTCGGCTTTTAGGCCGCGTACTTTACCTCTTGCGTTATCTTGTATTGGCATGGGGGGCTTTATGGCAGCTGCGAATGGCTACTTTAACGGGCTTATAGTAGCACTTTGTGTGCTAACGACTTTGTTCCTGCAAATACTCTCTAACCTAGCCAACGACTATGGCGATACCAAACACGGTGCAGACAGCGAACACCGTGAAGGTCCTATGCGTGCGGTGCAGGCAGGCCACATTAAAGCCGAGCACATGAAAACGGGTATGGTGGTATTTAGCATACTTTCGTTGGTTTCCGGATTGCTATTGCTTTGGGTAGCATTTGGTACAGATGGTATGCTGCTGTTTATACTTTTCCTTACCCTTGGGTTGGCCTCTATATGGGCAGCAATCAACTACACAGCCGGAGATAAACCTTATGGTTATGCTGGCTTGGGAGATGTGTTTGTGTTTGTGTTTTTTGGTTTGGTTGGCGTGTTGGGCACCTATTATTTGCAAGCGCAGCAGCTACAGCCTTTGGTTATACTTCCGGCTTTAGTCTGTGGGTTCTTCTCTACAGCTGTTCTTAATGTGAATAACATTCGGGATATAAAATCTGATACACTAGCAGGTAAGAATTCAATTCCGGTTAGATTAGGGCCTGTAAAAGCGCGTATGTACCATTTTATACTTTTGGCCGGTGGTGTGTTGAGTGCGGCAGTTTACGTGGCCATGAATTTCTATAGCTATTGGCAGCTGCTGTTTCTAATTGCCTTGCCATTGGTTATAGTTAATGGTTTAAATGTATGGCGCAAGCAGAGCTCTAAAGAACTTGACCCATACTTAAAGCAAATGGCTATAACTACGCTGCTGTTCGTGCTGCTTTTCGGGATGGGGCAAGTGCTGTAACTATAATTGTAATCTATATACAAGGCCTGTTCTTTAAGTAGAGCAGGCCTTTTTATTTACCGGCTTTTAAACTATAACTATTTCGCTAAATAAATTTTGAGTGTTGAACTTTATTAAGAATCCAAAAGTTGGTGCAATAATCTGAAGTAGCATCTGGCAGGTTAAAATATTAATGCATCTAATTTTTTCTCGCTCTTTCTAAGGTATGAAACACAAATTTACGCTGTTTAAAAAGGTTTTTGGGAGTATCATGCTGATAGGGTTATTCTCTAGCTCTATCGCTGTGGCACAGGTAAGTATGAGCAAGTATAATACTTACTACAGCCAGAATTTCGATGGGCTGCCTAGTAATTCCAATGGCACCTGGGTGAGTGGTACTGAGTATTTTACAGGTTGGAGACTGCATAGGACCAAGCCTGACCTTAACGCCCTTGTAGTTGGCGCAGGATCCTGGAATGCTGGTAATCTCTATAGCTATGGTGAATCTAACTTAACAGATAGAGCACTGGGTGCGTTAGGATCTGCAACAGCAGGTGAATTTGCTTATGGCTTGCTACTTCAGAATAATACTGGCAGCAATATTATGTCGCTTGACATAAATTATGTTGGTGAACAGTGGCGAACAGGCAATAGAACAACCGGTATTCATCATATAACGTTCTGGTATGCCATAAGCAGCGATAAAAACTCCTTTAACTTATGGCCTTCGGGCGATCAAGGCTGGACGAAAGTGAATGAGCTTACCTTCTACTCTCCGGTTTATCATACAGCAGGAATGGCGCTGAACGGTAATGCTGCCGAGAACAGGAGAATGCTTTTCCATACTTTAGCAGTTAATATTCCAGCCGGGCATTACATCATGCTGCGCTGGAAAGATGCAGATGAACCAGAAGCGGACCACGGTTTGGCCATAGATGATGTTAGCCTTACATGGAGAACAGATGCGGGTTCAGGACCGACAATCATGCCAATTGAGCTTAAAAACTTTAAGGCTACCACAAAAGCAGATAAAGTAGAATTGTACTGGGAGACTGCTTCCGAAAAAAACAATGATCACTTTTTAATTGAGCGAAGTACTGACGGGCGTGTTTTTGAAGGTATAGGTCTTATAAAGGGTGCAGGTACCTCACATCGGGTTACTACATATAATTTCTCAGATCAACAGCCCTTAAGCGGTATATCTTATTATAGATTAAAGCAAGTAGATGAAGATGGTACTTATACTTATTCTCGCCTTGTAAGCATTTCCAAGGTTGTGTCTGAAGCTGATGTGCAGGTTTATCCTACTATGGCCACGCATAATTTAAATGTACTGCTGCCTCAGGCGCAGAAGTATAGTAGAGCAGTAGTAGTAGATGTAATGGGAAAACAACTGCTGCAGGCTTCTTTAACCGGTGAGGCTGAACAAAGTATAAATATAAGTGCTTTGAGCAGTGGTATGTATGTGCTAGTGCTGCAGGATGCTAAAGGAAACAAAATCACCAAGCGCTTTAAGAAAGTATAAAGCTAGTGACATAAAACAGGAAGGGCTGCTAAAGTATAGCAGCCCTTCCTGTTTTATGTGGATTTGATTTTATACCGAGAAGCTGTCGCCGCAGCCACAGGTACGCGATGCATTAGGGTTGTTAAAGTAGAAGCCTTTACCGTTCAAGCCGTCCGAGAAGTCAAGTTCGGTGCCGGCTAAGTATAAAAAGCTCTTCATGTCCACTACTACTTTTACGCCTTTGTCCTCAAACTCCTGATCCATGGGTTTTACCTCATCATCAAAATCGAGTTTATACGAAAGGCCAGAGCAGCCGCCACCCGCAACAGAAGCGCGCAAACGGAAGGTGTCGTCCAGCTGTGCATCCTGCTTCAGCTTTATTACTTTCTCTTTTGCTTTATCTGATACTGTGATCATAATATTTTATTTTTTAGGAGACCGGATTAAGCACAACACTGAAAACGGTAATTGTGTTCATATCGCGGCCATAGTATAACTTATCAAGTGCCTCATACATATTACGCGCCCTGAAATAAGATGTCTGCAACTCTTTGTCGTCGCGGGCCATCCATTGCACGGTGTACGAGCTCTCTTTATCGCGGTAACTCTGAACATAGTCCAGCATTTTACGCAGCACATCCACTTTATCGTAACCTGTTTCGGAGTGGAACAGAAACGATTGCTGGTGGCGCGGGTTTACCGTGATCAGGTCGAGGCGCAGCTTGTTGTCTATTTGCCTGAATTCAAAAAGCAGACTGTTGCCACTTATACCTAAATGGTTCTCAATCTGCTTCTGAATACGTGCACTTTCTACGTGCACATCCGTGCTTGACTCCATTGAGTCTCGTTTTTAGTGGTGAGACTTAGGCAGCTCTAAAGCTGGTAAACCATTCTTTACTCTGTAGTCGTTGATGGCAGTTTTAATCGCATCTTCGGCCAATACAGAGCAGTGAATTTTAACCGGCGGCAATGCCAGCTCTTCCACGATGTCCATGTTGTCGATAGATAATGCCTCGTCTACAGTTTTGCCTTTCAACCACTCTGTTGCCAGCGAAGAAGAAGCGATAGCAGAACCACAACCAAATGTTTTGAACTTAGCGTCAGTGATTACCTGGTTCTCGTCTACCTCAATCTGAAGGCGCATTACGTCGCCGCACTCAGGGGCACCAACAAGGCCAGTACCAACGTTGTTTTTAGATTTATCAAGCGTACCTACGTTACGTGGGTTGCTATAATGATCAATTACTTTATCTGAATAAGCCATAGCTTTTGTTAATTACGAATTATAAATTTTTAACTATAGATGAATTAGAAACTACGAACAACTTATAATTCATAATTTCTAATTCATAATTAAAGTCCTAGTGTTCTGCCCACTCAATTGTGTCCAGGTCTATACCTTCTTTAAACATTTCCCACAGTGGAGACAGTTCACGAAGTTTGTGTACAGCTTCTTTTACGTGGTCAATGGCGAAGTCAATCTCCTCGTCAGTTGTGAAACGGCTTAAACCGAAACGCAGTGAAGAGTGCGCCAGGTCGTCGCTCAAGCCTAAGGCCTTCAGTACATAAGATGGCTCCAGGGAGGCAGACGTACAGGCAGAACCAGAAGATACTGCCAGATCTTTCACACCCATCATCAAACCTTCACCTTCTACATACTTAAACGAGATATTAGATACATGTGGCAGGCGGTGCTCCACAGAACCGTTTACATAAGACTCCTCAATCGTAAGAAGCTCTTTCTCCAAACGGTCACGCATAGCTGCGATACGCTTTGTATCAGACTCCATATCTTGCTTTGCGATCTCGGCTGCTTTGCCTAAACCAACAATGCCAGGCACGTTAAGCGTACCAGAACGCATACCGCGCTCATGGCCACCACCGTCCATTTGGGCTGTAACTTTAACACGTGGGTTCTTACGGCGTACGTAAAGCGCACCTACACCCTTAGGGCCGTACATTTTATGAGCCGAGAAAGCCATCAGGTCAATGCCGTCAGCTTCTACGTCTACAGGTATTTTACCAACTGCCTGCGTAGCATCTGTAAAGAATAAAATGCCGTGCTTCTTAGCAATGGCAGAAATCTCACGGATTGGCTGAATCACGCCAACCTCGTTATTAGCATACATTACAGAGATAAGAATTGTCTTATCTGTAATGGCTTCTTCCAACTGCTTCAGGTCAACAAGGCCTTCTGCGTTAACTGGAAGGTACGTTACTTTGCCGCCAAGCTTCTCGATGTGCTTACACGTATCAAGAACAGCTTTGTGCTCTGTGGTAAGTGTAATTACATGGTTGCCTTTAGAAGCATACATTTCGAACACACCTTTGATAGCAAGGTTGTCCGACTCCGTAGCTCCAGACGTAAAGATGATTTCTTTTGGAGAACAATTGATCAAAGAAGCGATCTGCTCGCGAGCATAATCAACTGCCTCTTCGGCATGCCAGCCAAAAGCGTGGTTACGAGAAGCAGCGTTACCAAACATTTTTGTCATGTAAGGCAGCATAGCGTCCAGCACACGCGGGTCTAATGGCGTTGTGGCGTTGTTATCCAGGTATATCGGTAATGTTAGCATATAAATCGATTTTCTCTACTTTTTGTCCTGTTATCTAAACAGTTTAAAGAAATTATTAGTTTTGAATCGGATGCAAAATTAACAAAAAAACCTTACTTAGACTAATTACAAACTCAAAATGAAAAACGTAGAACATATAGGAATAGCGGTTAAAAATTTTAGTGAGGCAAACGGTTTATACTTTAAACTTTTAGGGGTAGGGCCTTACAAAACTGAATTTGTAGAATCGGAAAACGTAAACACCTCTTTCTTTAGAGTAGGCGGCACTAAAATAGAATTACTGGAGGGTACAACCCCTGATAGCGCCATAAGTAAGTTTATAGAAAAGCGCGGCGAAGGCATACACCACATTGCCTTTGAAGTTGAAGATATCTATAAAGAGATGGAGCGCCTGAAGAACGAAGGATTTACGCTGTTGAATGAGCAACCCAAAAAAGGAGCCGACAATAAGTTTGTTTGTTTCGTACACCCAAAGAGCGCCAACGGTGTGCTAGTGGAACTAACGCAGGAGATACGGTAAATTGCTGATTGTTAATTTTTTGTTTTCATTATCAATCAATGATTAACAAGTAGCAATAGACAATTAACTATTAAAACTATGAGCCAATTAGTAAAAGAGATACAGGCCGCTGAGGAAGAAGTTATACTTGGCAACGTTATACTTTACCCCACTGATACAGTATGGGGCATTGGCTGTGATGCTGAAAATGCCGAAGCTGTAAGAAAGATTTTCAAGATCAAGGAAAGGGAAGAGTCAAAATCGATGATCCTGCTGATGGCAGACCTCGACATGCTGAAGCACTACGTTGAGGAAGTGCCAGCCGAATTGAAAAAGCTGATCGAAGAGCAGGAGAGGCCTACTACGTATGTGTTATCGGGTGCCATCAACCTGCCAAAAGAGGTAATGGCAGAGGACGGAAGTATAGCAGTACGTATTACAAAAGATGAGTTCAGCCACCGGCTGGTGCGCCAGATAGGCAGGCCTTTGGTTTCTACATCAGCCAATATTAGTGGGCAGGGTACGGCAGCTTCTTTTAAAGACATTTCCGAAAGTATAAAAGAGCGGGTAGACCATGTAGTGCGCTGGCGTCAGGAAGAAGAGGTAGATGCCAAACCATCGCGGATCGTTAAAATAGAAGCAAACGGCGCTCAGAAAGTACTACGCGATTAATGTGCAGTACTATAGTCTGCAAGTAGCCATTTGTGTAATTCGTGATTCTTAATTCGTAATTGCCATAGCATTACCTTATTTTTGCACCTCAGGCCGCGAAACTGTAGCCTGAGGTGTTTGCTTTTACTGATGGATAAAATAAAATTACCGGAACATTCCATATTTGAGGTTGTAGCTGAGGCTGCTGCTGAACTAGGTGTAGATGCCTATGTAATTGGAGGTTTCGTGCGCGACCTGGTTCTAAAAAGGCCTTCTAAAGATATTGATGTTGTATGTGTGGGAGATGGCATTGCATTGGCAACGGCTGTAGCGCTAAAGCTTCCGCACAGGCCTAAAGTATCCATCTTTAAAAACTTTGGTACTGCCATGCTCCGCGACCACGACTGGGAAGTAGAGTTTGTAGGAGCCCGTAAAGAATCGTACCGGGAGCACTCACGCAAACCGGAAGTAGAAAACGGCACATTAGATGATGACCTGAAACGTCGCGATTTTACTATAAATGCCTTAGGCATCAGCCTGAACAAGCAAAACTATGGCGAGCTGATAGATGAGTTCGACGGATTAAAGGACATGAAGCGCCAGATTATCCGCACGCCATTAGAACCGGGCATTACCTTTTCAGATGACCCGCTGCGCATGATGCGAGCCATTCGATTTGCCTCTCAGTTGGGCTTTGACATCGACCCAGATACGTTTGATGCTATTATCGATTATAAAGAACGCATCAAGATTGTATCGCAGGAGCGTGTAATTGATGAGTTGAACAAGATCATACTTTCTCCGAAGCCTAGCTACGGCTTTAAGCTGCTGTTCGCCTCAGGGCTGTTGCAACTGATCTTCCCTAAAATGGTAGAGTTGCAAGGGGTGGAGACGATAAACGGCAACACACACAAAGACAATTTTTACCATACGTTGCAAGTGCTGGATAATGTAGCCGAGGTTTCTGATGACCTGTGGTTGCGCTGGGCCGCCATTATGCACGATATTGCCAAACCAGACACCAAACGTTACCACCCAAAGGCCGGCTGGACCTTTCACGGCCACGAAGACCGCGGTGCGCGCATGCTGCCAAAGCTTTTCCGTGACCTGAAGCTGCCCCTGAACGAGCACATGAAATTTGTGCAGAAGCTGGTTAAGCTTCACTTACGGCCAATTGCGCTTGTAAAAGAAACCGTAACAGACTCTGCCATTCGCAGGCTACTGTTTGAGGCCGGCGATGATGTTGATGCCCTGATGAAACTATGTCGGGCCGACATTACCTCAAAAAATGACACCAAGGTAAAACGCTACTTGCAAAACTTTGATAAAGTAGAGAAGCGCCTGATAGAGGTGGAGGAGAGTGATAACCTGCGAAATTTTCAACCAGTGATAACTGGTGAAATTATTATGGAAACCTTCAACCTGATGCCTTCTAAAACAGTGGGCGAACTGAAGGAGGTATTAACAGAGGCTATTTTAGAGGGCAAAGTGAAAAATGAATTCGAGCCTGCGTATACGTTTTTGTTAAGGGAGGGGGAGAAAAGAGGGCTTACTGTTGCCAATATTATTACTCCAGTCGAAGTAAATAAGAGCGAAACCGAAGAATAATTTTTTCTAAAGTATAAAAGCGAGGCTAAGTTTTGCTTTAACACTTAGCCTCGCGGGTACTCTCATCAAACAACTAAACAAACACTATTTTTAAACGAGTTATACTTTGGGTTTAGTATAAGCTGGTTTATACTTATCGTCGCTTTACGCTGCTAGGGCCAGAACTATCGATTGTCGTATTTTTAGGGTTTCCGGAGTACACAATACGACTGGCTCCAGAAGCATCGGCACGCAAGGTTGTGGCTGCGTATACTTCGGCAATACTTGCGCCTGTTACGTCTACATCTACGGTATTAGCTCTTAACCCATTTGCATCTACTTTACCGGCTCCTGTGGCATCTAGCCTAAAGTTATCGGCGCGGCCTGTAAACTTACTAACTGCAGCACCAGAGATCTCAGCACGCAGATCACGCACGTTTACATCGGCTGTGGATTGTATGGCACCTGCAAAATTAATTTTAAGGTTGTCTGTTCTGATTCCAGATATATCAGCTTTAATTGCACCAGATAGATCAATAGTATTAATAGCTGGTGACGTGATCTGGATCAGTACAGGATCTCTGTCTCTGAACAGGTTAATGTTTCTCTCAGAATGCTCAATGCGCAGTTCATCGCCTCGAACGGTGGCTTTCATGTGATTTAGATCACTCCGGTCGCCTCTTACGCGCACATCGTAATTGCTGCCCTGTCGCAGTTGCACATGATACGGCCCGGAAACTACAATTGAATTAAAGTCTCTGAAGTCGAACGTCTGTACATTGCTGCTATACTCGCTTTCGTCTAGTAAAACACCGCCGCTTACTGTTGTTGCATCGTCACTATACGATCCTTCATTGTAGCTGCTGTCTTCTGTGTCCAGCGTATCAGCAGCGCAAGTTAGGCACTCCAGCATATCACCTTTTACCTGCCAGGTGTTGCGTACAATTTTATCTCGGCTGTAGTCCTCTTCGAAAGTGGCCGTTGGTAGCAGGTATGTGAACTCTCGTGTAAGGCGCAGTGGCTTGTTCTTTGGTAGTCTAAGCTCAATATTCAACTCCTGATCGCGGAAAACGGCACCTTCTTTAAATTCATAGCTGTTATCGAACCGAAGCACAGAGTCTTTTTGAACTACCTTGTACGAAATCATGCGGGCATTTTGCTGTGCATCAGCCTCTGTTTTACCTTTAGCCTCAGCGCGCTGTATAATCTGGATGTCGCTTCCGCTTGATTCCTGTACATCGATGTAAATTCTATCATAGTCAAGGTTGGTATCGTAAGCATCCAGTACAAGGATGTTATATCCGCTGGCTGGTACAGTTTGCGTGGTTACAACCTCACCGCTTCTACGGAAGTTGGAGCTGTAGATCATTGCAGTGGCAATTACAGTAAACAAAGCTACCAGCCACACCCCAAACATAGACCAACCAACTATAGGACGCATAATTGTGCGCTTGATAAGCAAGCTGATTGAAAGTATAATCAGCAGCAGCAGTGGGATAAGGCCTACAACAAAACCTGCCACCAGTCCGAGCCTGGGAAAGCCTCCTATGAAAACGGAGGCAGGAAAATCACCTAATGAGAAAGACTGTGGTTCATCAACAACGCCTAAGGAAACAAACAGAGCAGAAAACAAGGCTATGGTAAGGCTGATAGACACAATTAAAAGTATAACTCCTGCTGCCACTCTAACTAGTGTAAGCAATATAGCCAGAACAGGGCCTAACGATCGGCCAAGCCAGCTAAAGATTTGTGAGATAAGCCTGATCGGGAGAAGTATAATCTTAGCCAGCGTTGTTTCGTGGCCATTAGTGTCGCGCATGTTCAGGTTGTCTTTAAGAGAGCGCTCAATTCCTGCCAGCGTTACCGGGTCGCCCTGCATTTGCATACGCTCAGTAAGCGTAACAGCCTCTGGCACAGCTATCCATAGTACAATATAGGCAAGTATGCCAAAGCCTCCCAAAAAGATAAATATTAGGAAAAGGATACGCATAACAGCCACATCCACACCAAAGTACTTGGCAATACCAGAGCAAACACCGGCTATCTTTTTATCCTCAGGGTCACGGAACAGCTTCTTTACATTTGTTTCTGGCAGTGTAGCACTTGGTGGCATGGCTATCCAAAGTATAATGTAAAGTATAATACCAAAGCTGGTTATGCCGCCTGAGAACGGGATGCCTATCACAAGTATAACAAACAGTAACCTGATCCAGACCATGTCGATGCCCAGATAATTGGCTATGCCAGAGCAAACACCGGCTATTACCTTACGGTTAATGTCACGGTAAAGCCTTTTAGAACCGGTAGTGGTGTAGGTTCCGTCTGCTGTGTTATTAGCAGCAGGACCTGTACGTGGCATGTCTTCTTCCAGTAAAGGCTCCTCTACCTCAAAATCTGTCACGTTGCCCATGCGGGTAATCAGATACTGTACATCTTCCTGAGATATAACCTGTTTGCCCGGGTTAAGTCTGGCAGAGAAAATTTCGGCAATACGAGATTCAATATCGGCTATTATCTCTTCGTGCCCCTCATAGTTAGAGAAGTACGTTCTGATAGAAGCCAGGTATCTGCTTAGCTGCTCGTAACCGTCTTCCTCAATGTGGAAAATGATGCCTTGCAAGTTGATACTTATATTCTTTTTCATGACTGCTGCGCTTTCTTGTTTTGGATGATGTATTCTGTGGAGTCAACTAGTTCGTACCAGGTTTGCCTTAGCTCGTTCAGGAACGTTGTTCCGGTTTCGGTGAGGCGATAGTACTTTCGTGGGGGGCCAGAGGTAGATTCTACCCAGCTGTATTCTAGAAGCGACGCGTTCTTCAGGCGGGTGAGGAGCGGGTAGAGCGTACCCTCCACAACGATCATTTTGGCCGCTGTGAGCTCTTCTAACATGTCGGACGCATATACTTCACCACGAGAGATAATCTCCAGGATGCAGAATTCGAGAATTCCCTTCCTCATCTGCACTTGTGTGTTTTCTACTTTCATGATGATTCCGTTATAATGTTGAAGCAAAGATATTAAAAGGTACTATGTAAAACAAGGTACTGTTTAAAAATAATTACGACCAATATTATAAATGGTTTTAGATTAAATTAATTATAATTTTTATTCAGTAATTTTGGATAAAAATATTGAGGCCGGAAGTCAACTAAACTGCAGGAACAAGTGTTACAGGAAAATCTTGCTGGATGCTATATAAAGTAAGTGCCAGATTAGTAGCTTGATGTGTCTGAAATAAAGTTTGAGTAGAGTATTTACCGATAATGTATGTATAAGATCACCTTACGCCTTTTTCTGGTGGTGGCTTTTTTTACCTGCTGGTCTGCCGCAACAGCCCAAGTATCCACTCCAAAGTATAGCAATGAGTTTTTAAATATTGGTGTGGGAGCACGTGCATTGGGTATGGGCAACGTGCAGGCTGCCATTGCCAACGATGCTACAGCTGGCTATTGGAACCCGGCAGGCCTGCTTAACCTGCAGTATAAGTATAACATTGCTCTGATGCACTCGGAGCTTTTTGCCGGTATCGCCAAGAACGATTATGGCAGTTTTGCCATGCCCCTGGATGATAAAAGTGCTCTGGGTGTATCCATAATCCGATTGGGAGTTGATGATATCGCCGATACACGCCGCCTGCAAAATGAGTATGGCTATATACAGTACGATAGCATCAGGTTCTTTTCTGTGGCAGATTATGCTATGCTACTATCTTATGCCCGCAAAAGTAATTTGGTAGAAGGTTTGCAGTTAGGCGCTAGTGCCAAATTGATTTACCGCAACGTAGGCGAATTTGCCAATGCTTATGGGTTTGGTATAGATGCAGGTGCTCAACTTACACGAGGCACCTGGCAGTTTGGCGTAATGGCTAAAGATATTACCACCACCTTTACCGCCTGGACGCATAACGTAGAAGCTTTAGAAGAGGCTTACCAGCAAACAGGTAACGATCTGCCTGAAAGCTCCGCCGAACTTACGCTGCCCCGCCTGATACTTGGTGTAGGAAAAAGTTTTGAGATTAATGAAAAGTTTTCAGCCCTTGTCTCGTCTGATATCGATTTTACGTTCGATGGAAAGCGTAATGTATTTGTGAAATCTGATCTGATGTCAATAGACCCACACATCGGCGTGGAGTTGGCTTATGCAAAGGCTGTTTTTGTGAGAGCCGGATTAAACAATTACCAGGAAACGAAGAATTTTGACGGTAGCATGAACAAGCGCATACAGCCAAACTTTGGGGTTGGTTTTAAAACAAATGGCCTTAACCTAGATCTTGCCCTTTCCAGGGTAAACGGTAAAGAAGCTAATGCCATTGCAAGCGGTGGCATTTCTTCAGTTATAATCTCATTTGGCTACGCATTCAACTAATGAACCACTTAAAACCGTTTCAGTTCATGAACTGGCTCACTACGTGTAAGCGAACTTTGATTCTGCTCATTTTCTGCTTGCTCAGTTCTGCATCCACTGTGCAGGCTCAGCAAACCTACGGGAACGAATGGATAAAGTATGATCAAACATATTATAAGATAAATGTTGTTACTACTGGCTTGTACCGCTTAGACTATAACTACCTTAACAGTCTTGGTTTGGCCGAAGCAGATCCCCGTAACATTCAGCTTTACAGACGAGGGAAAGAGGTTCCATTATACGTGGCAGGGCAGGGTGACGGCAAGCTGGACCAGCAGGACTATATAGAGTTTATCGGAGAACGTAATAATGGTGCTCTTGATAGATCATTGTATAAGAACCCGGAGCATCAGGTACACCAGTTACATAGCTTTTATACAGATACCGCTTCCTACTTTCTGACTGTGGCTCCTACTGCTGGTAAGCGTATGCGGGAAATTAACCCAGAAAAGGGAAACAAACTTTCAGAACCATACCATCTTCAGAAGGCTATCAATGTTAGTGTTGATAGGTATAATCTAGGTAAATTCCATGGTTCAAACAGAATGCCATGGATAGATGAGGGTGAAGGGTGGTTTTCGAGCTACTCTATTAACCCCAGAAACTATAGTATAACGGGTATAAGTAATGTTGAAGCAACCGGACCTAAGCCTGTAATTGAATACGCTACAGTTGGAGCGTATCATGAGTACCATAACTTTAGCGTAAACGTAATTTCTGGTACAGCGAGAACACTAAATACTTTCTCATACGATTACTTTAGTAAGGCTAAAGATAAAAAAACACTAGAGTTCAACGATATTAACGCACAGGGTGCTATAACGCTGCAAATTGTGCCTGTAACCACACCTACTAAAGGGAATGCTATCAGTTTCTCATATGGTATATTAACATACCCCCAAAAGCTAGTTTTTTCGGGGGCTTCTAAATTTTTATACACAGATTCAACCCGCATTCAAAATCCATACTTTGAGTTCAGTAACATGCCCTCAACAGTAGTGGCATATGATCTTACAGATGCAGGGAATATTGTGCGTGTAGAAGGGAGAACAACTGGAGCCGGTAAAGGATTTGTTATCGAGACTAGCGATAAATCGCATAAGGTTTTTCTCGCAAATACTTCTAGTGCTCAACTACCGGTAGGAAAGCCTAAAAAAGTTAATTTCAGGCCTATTAATCCTGCCTCTACAAATTATATCATTCTTTCTAACAAAGTATTAGTAAATCAGCTTAATGCTCCTAAGCAATATGCGGCCTATAGAAGCTCTGCAGCAGGTGGAGGTTATGATACGCTTCTGGTTTATATTGATGACATAATAAATCAATATCATTATGGTGAATTTTCTCCTGCTTCTATAAAAAACTTGGTGTCTCATCTCTCTTCTTCTCCAAATACTAAGCAGATGATGATTCTTGGAAAAGGTATTGAGTACAACAGAATCAACCATAGAAATGCCACTCAACGATTGTTAGATATTGTTCCTACTGGAGGAATGCCCTCTTCTGATGTGATGTTCACAGTTGATTATCAGAAAAACAATTTTACACCACTGATGCCTATAGGGCGTGTTTCCGCAACATCTGCTAATGATATTATAAGTTATTTGAATAAGATAAAGGAGCATGAAGCATTGCCAGATGGTGTTGAGTGGAGGAAAAATATACTTCAGCTTGGCGGTGGTAAGTCTATCGGTGAAATTAAACAGATATCTTCTTATCTAAATTCATATGCTGATATAGCTGAAGGCCCTCTTTTAGGTGCTAATGTTGTAGAGAAATACAGAGAGAATGTAAGTGAAGTAACTGAAAATATTAATGTGTCTGATGAGCTTAACAAAGGTTTATCTATGATAACATTTTTTGGGCACAGCTCAACAAGTTCTATTGACCTTGACATCGGCTACGCATCTACTGCTATTAACAACTATAAGAATAAGGGTAAATACCCCATAATGTTAATGAACGGGTGTAACGTTGGTGATGCGTACATCCCAAATACTGTATCCTTCGGCGAAGATTGGTTAAATACTCCGGATAAAGGTGCAATTGCACTCATTGCACATTTGGGTGCAGGATATATGAACTTTTTGGACCTATATTCTTCATACTTTTATTCTGTTGCTTTCAAAGAAGAGAAGTTTTATGGCTCAACTATAGGTCAGGTACAGCAGGAGGTTATTAAACGAGTAGCCTTGAGCACAAGCAACGATATAGCAACAGCCATGATTCTTGAAATGGCATTGCAGGGAGATCCTGCCCTGAAAGTATATAATCCTGCTAAACCAGATTACTTGTTTAAAGATAACAGCTTTAGCGTATCAAGCACGAACGGCGAAACTGTTACTGCGGCAGCCGATGAGTTTACCATCACTGTTAATGTAAACAACCTTGGCAAGGCCATTACTGATTCTGTTACTGTTTCTGTTAAAAGAACGCTTACAGATAATACAGTAATAACATATGATCCAGTAAAAATTGCTCCTATCATCAAAGACAGAAAGGCTCAGTTAACTTTAAATAATAAAGGAATGGCAGCCTTAGGTCTTAATTCTTTCGAAGTTAAGCTAGATGCAACTGATGAGATTGAAGAACTGAATGAAGGAAACAATATAGCTACTTTCAGGCATTTCTTTCCTGTAAGTGGTTTGGTGGCTTTAAGCCCTGCAAATTATAGTATTGTAAATACAGCCAACGTGAAAGTGGCTGTACAAGCTACCCAGCTTAATGCAAATGACAAGGGCTTCTATTTTGAACTGGATACAACCCAAACATTCAAGAGTTCTCTTAAGCAAACGTACACTACAGGCTACGCACTGATGCCAAGTTGGGATGTTGCACTACCTAAAGGTGCCTCTGATACTGATAGTACAGTTTACTACTGGCGTGCTCGGTTCGATACGTATGCTACAGGAGAAGATACAGTATGGGCAAAAGGCTCTTTCCGTTACATACCAAACTCTGGAAACGGTTGGTCACAAAGCCATTATGGACAGTTTACTACTGCTACTACTGAAAAAATTTCAAACGAGGGATCTCAAAGTATAAATTGGAATTTTCAGCGCACTAAAGCTGAGATAGCGGTTAAAACCATAGGTGGAGATTTCAGATATACCGAACCACCTTATGGAATCTTTGTAGATGGTGACATGCTACTTGAGTGGACTTGTGGTAATCCTACTGTTAGTGCTACTCCACGCATTTTTGCAATTGTGATTGATGCCAAAACGCTGCAAAAAGTTGAAGGCATGGGTAGTTTTTATTGTGCCAGTGTCCCTTACATTTATGAATTTGGGGATATGAATGTTGCGGCGAACAGGGAGAAGATCGTAACATTTATGAACTCTGTACCTGCCGGACATTATGTTGTAGCGATGAGTGTGAATAAAGTGCCGTTTGAGAGCTTTACAGCACAACAGAAAGCAGCATTTGGCAGCATCGGATCAAATCTCATAAACAACCTTAAAAATGGGTACCCATTTGGGATTATAGGGCAAAAAGGCGCTGCACCTGGTACTGCCAATGAGCAAACTGGTGTTGCCGACGACAGTACGCCAATTACATCACAAATTGTAATGATGGATGAAATTCTGTACTCTCGCCTAACTGAAGGATCAATAACCTCTACCCTGGTTGGTCCTGCCTTAAAGTGGAACAGCCTGCACCACAATATCGAAAAGAATGGCGCTGGTAACGACTCGCACAAAATGAGTGTAATAGGCGTGAAAGCAGATGGAGAGGAAGAACTGTTAATAGATAATATCAATGAGAAGAACTTTGATCTGACTGGTGTTGATGCTACAAAGTATCCATCGCTGAGGCTGAAAGCATATGTGTCAGATACAGAAGATAGATCTGCCCCTCAGCTAAAACAGTGGATTGTACTACATGATGCGGCACCGGAAGGAGTAATCCGACCCGATTTAGTTAATGTGAATGAGGCAATCTTGACTGACCAGGCATTAAAAGGTAGCATAACAGTACCAATGGCCTTCCAAAATCTGACCCAAACTGCTTTCCAGGACTCTGTTACGGTAGAAGTCACACTTACTGGCGATAAATCAGACCCTGTGGTTACAAGGTTTAAGATCAAGCCAATAGGAGCAAATGAGGTAGTTAACTTTATTTATTCTGTTTCTACCCTGCAGTTAGAGGGCGAGTATAAACTGAGTATTTTTGTGAACCCAAGAGTGTTGCCTGAGCAGCAGTACTTTAACAACGTGTTTGAGGTTAACTTTAAGGCTAAGATGAGGCTACACCCTATACTTGATGTAGCTTTTGATGGTATTCATATTATGGATGGGGAGTTAGTGGCACCGAGTCCTCTTATAAGTATAACTGTAAAAGACGAAAACCAGCTAGTACACTTGCAGGACCCGTCTGGTATGTCTGTGGTTATGATAGACCCGGATGCAATTGAGCAAGAAATTGACTTGATGGCAAATAAGAGTGAAGTACGTTATTTCCCTGCTGATGATAAGAATGATTTTAGACTTGAGTATAAGCCTGAAAAGCTAAAGAACGGAAAGTATGTTATGGAGGTTCGTGCGAGCGATGTAGCAGGACGGGCCTCTGGTGTATCACCTTATCGCATCACGTTTGAAGTAGAAAACGACTCTAAAGTCACTAACTTTTACCCGTTCCCGAACCCGTTCTCTTCCAAAACCAATTTTATCTTTACCCTAACCGGAAGCCAGGTGCCAGAGCACCTGAAAATACAGATCATGACTGTAACGGGTAAGGTAGTAAAAGAGATTACAAAGGAAGAAATTGGGCCAATAAGAATAGGTAATAACAAAACAGAGTATGCCTGGGATGGTACTGATACGTATGGCGATAAGCTTGCCAACGGGGTTTATCTTTACCGAGTAGTAATGAGCCAGGTAGAAACTGGCATGAAGCACATGTACAAAAACGGGGATAAATCGTTTAAGAACGGCTACGGCAAAATTTACATACTGAGGTAAGTAATATCAACAACAAAAAGAAGGGGCCGCTAGTACTAGCGGCCCCTTCTTTTTATACTTTACTTTCTTCTCAGCGTCTTAAAAGTATAGTTATACTTGTTCTTTTCGTCTGGCTCATGTTTTTCCTCTGCTATTACCTCCCAATCATCGGCATTTAAATCTGGGAAAAAAGTATCGCCATCAAAGCTATGGTGAATTTTGGTAAGCTCAATGCAATCTGTTAAGGGTAAAGCCTGTTTATAAATTTCCGCACCGCCTATTATGCAAACTTGCTCATCCAGCTCTTTTGCCTTCTGGATAGCCTCCTGTACAGAAGGCGCTACAATACATCCTTCGGCTTCATAATCCTCTTGGCGGGTAATAATAATAGAAGTACGGCCAGGCAGTGGTTTCCCAATAGATTCGAAGGTTTTACGACCCATTAGGATCGGATGCCCCATCGTCAGCTGCTTAAAGTGCTTTAGGTCAGCGGGGAGGTGCCAGATGAGTTGGTTGTCTTTGCCGATAACGTTGTTCTCTGCGGTGGCTACTATTATACTTACCATACTTACTTAACATTAAAAGTATAACCTCTTAATAAATCCTGAACTGACATACGTTTTTTACCCTCCATTTGCAGGTCAAGTATAGATATGGCGCCGGCTGCAGTTTGCACGTGCAGGTACGTTTTGTTGTCGGTATGGATGGTACCTGGCTCCGAAGTATAAGCGGCGTTCTCCAATGCTTCTACTTTAAATATTTTAAAAGTTTTGTCTTGAAAGCGAGTCCAGGCGCTAGGATAGGGGCTTAGGCCACGAATGAAGTTGCGCACCTGCTGTGCCGGTTGGTTCCAGTTGATCTCACAGGTCTCTTTAAAAATTTTAGGAGCGTGCTTGGTTTCAGAAGTAGTTATTTGTGGCTGTGTTATTACTTCCCCTACTTCGATAGCCTGAACCGTACGCAGCGCTAGCTCAGCACCTGTATACTTTAGTTTCTCATACATGCTTCCAAAGTCATCTTCCTCCAGCACCGGCACCCGCTCCTGAAAGATAAGATCACCGGTATCAATTTCATGCTTTAGGAAGAATGAAGTTACGCCTGTCTCTTTTTCGCCGTTAATGATAGCCCAGTTGATAGGCGCCGCACCACGGTATTGCGGTAACAGAGAGCCATGTATATTGAAGGAGCCTAGTTCAGGCATGCTCCATACTACCTCCGGCAGCATCCTGAAAGCCACAATTATTTGCAGGTTTGCCTGATAGCTTCGCAGCTCCTCCAGAAATGTTTCCGATTTTAAGTTAGTAGGCTGCAGTACCGGAATATTCTGCGACACAGCATACTCCTTTACCGGCGACTGGTTTATCTTCTGCCCACGGCCGGCTGGTTTATCGGGGGCAGTTACAACAGCTACTACTTTGTACTTATGCTCGACAAGTGTTTGTAAGGTAGGCACGGCAAAATCAGGCGTACCCATAAATATGATGCGTAAATCTTCTTTCATATGTGTTAAAAAGTATAAAGCAACTCAGGGTTTAATGCCTGAGTTGCTCTTTAGTTATACTTTGAAAATTTATTTTAGTCAATTAGAAATTGGGTTACTCAAAGTCTGGGTACATCAGGTACTGCTTGCGCATTTTTTTATAGTTGCTTAGCTCTGGTTCCCAGGTTGCTCTGATTTCGGCTTCTGTTTTACCGGCAATTACCTGCTCTCTTAGCTTAGAGGTGCCTGCCAGTTTCTCAAAGAAATTGTTAAAGAACTTGTCTTTATTCGTTGAGTTCTGGTACATATCCAGCAAGTATGATAGATCAACTTTATCGGCAACCTTTACATTAGTTAAGTCTTTACCATAGCAAACCACATCTTTATGAGGAGGATTAGTGGCGCCTGGTGTGCTTACCGGTTTAAAGCTAAACTCTTTTTTAGTATAGTATGGGCTACCAATAACCTGAAACGGCGTTGGCGTACCACGGCCTACACTTACATCGGTACCCTCAAAAAAGCAGATAGAAGTATAAAGTTTAATAGCCTGATCGTTTGGCAAGTTAGGTGATGGTTTGATAGGCAGCGAGTAAGGCATTTTATGCGTGTAATTGGCCACAGGAATAACTGTTACCTTTGCCTGGCGCTGTCCTTCCAGCCACTTTTCACCGTTAATCATGTTGGCTAGTTCGCCAACAGTTAAGCCGTGCACAATCGGAATGGGGTGCATGCCTACAAAAGAAGTATGCTCTTTTTCCAGAACCGGGCCATCTACGTAGTGGCCATTTGGGTTCGGTCTGTCAAGTATAAGTACTTCTTTACCGTTTTCGGCGGCGGCCTCCATTGCATAATGCATAGTGCTGATGTAAGTATAATAACGTGTGCCTACATCTTGTATATCGAACAATAGCACGTCCAGATCCTTTATTTGCTCTGCTTTTGGTTTTTTGTTAGCGCCATAAAGTGAAATGATTGGCAGACCCGTTTTAGTATCTTTTGCATCTTTTACGTATGCACCTGCGTCGGCTTCGCCTCTAAAGCCATGCTCTGGGGCAAAAATGGTTGTTACTTTTACGCCGTGTGCAAGCAAAGTATCAACTAAGTGCGTGTTGCCGATGGTAGACGTTTGGTTTACAATCATGCCCACACGCTTACCTGCCAGCTTTTGCAAGTATAAATCCAGTTGCTCTGCACCAGTTTGCATTTGCTTTGCTACAGGTGTGTTTGCAACTTCTGTTTGGGCCTGCGGTGTTTCCTGCTGCGTGGCAGTAGCCTGCTTTGGCGAACAGGCATTTAAGGCTAAAAGCGCCGAAGCGTAAATGAATAGCATAGGGTGTGTCATAGTCATACAGGATAAATCAAAATTCATACCTATCTTTAAGGCAGATTAGAAACAAGCGCGAGTGAACATCTCCAAGTATATATCCGATAAAATATCCGAAGTGCAGACTGGCACGTTTACGTCGTCGGTTACAAAAATAGCAATTATAAGCATAGCAGCAGGTATTGCTATCATGATTGTGTCTTTTGCCATACTAGAAGGCTTCCGAAACGAAATCCGTGAAAAGATTTTTAGCTTTGGTTCGCACCTGCAGGTATCTAAGTATGACACGAACAACTCCTACGAAGGTGCTCCTATCAGCAAAAATATAGGCCTGACAGATTCTATACCTGGGGTAAAGCGCATACAGCCGTTTGCTCGTAAAACAGCCATTATCAAAACTGAAAATGAAGTGCTGGGTGTGGTACTAAAAGGGGTTGGCCAAGACTATGACCTGAGTGCCATGCAGCAGAACCTGAAAGAGGGAGAACTAATTTCCTATAGCGATTCTGCTTCGTCTATGGATGTGCTGCTGAGCCAGACAATTGCTTCTAAGCTTCAACTGGGGGTAGGCGATGAGGCAATTTTCTACTTTATCCAGAATCCGCCACGTGCACGCAAGCTAAAAGTTAAAGGCATATTTAACACTGGTCTGGAAGAGTTTGATGAGGTTTTTGTATTAGGTGATATCGGCCTAATACGTGAATTGAATAACTGGCCTGATACCTTGGCTGGCGGTATAGAGATAGTGCTGACGGACTTTAACCAGATTGACCAGGTGGCAGAGGAGGTGTTTGACCAGATGAATTACGACCTGCAGTTGGAAAAAATCACAGATCGCCATGCACAGCTGTTCGATTGGCTGAAGTTGCTGCAAAAGAACGTAGTAATTTTCCTGGTGCTCATCATCTTTGTAGCTACTTTTAACATGGTATCTACAGTATTTATCATGATTATTGAGCGCATAAACATGATTGGTGTGCTAAAAGCCGTTGGTGCCACTGACGCTCAAATCCGGAAGATCTTTATCTTTAGAGGGTTAAATCTTACTATCAAGGGGTTGTTATGGGGTAACCTGATTGGTCTTGGCTTCTGTGCGCTGCAATATTATTTCGAATTCATTCCGCTAGACCCTGAAAACTATTACATGGACCGCGTACCGATTAGTTGGGACTTTACAACGATATTGGCCTTGAATGTGATTACATTACTGCTCACGATGCTAGCCATACTTATACCTGCCGCTATGGTGGCTCGTATTAAACCGGTAAAAGCAATTAAGTTTGATTAAAGTATAAATAGCCAACAACAGAAAAGCCCCGGCAACTGCCGGGGCTTTTCTGTTGTTGGCTATTTCGTTACTGGCTTGACATCTGAGCTGCTCAGCATTTCTCGCTTAGGTACTGGAAGTGCTATGTTGTTGGCTTCGAAAGCTGCTTTTGCTTTCTCGGTTAAATCCCAGAACAGAGGCCAGTATTCGGTACGGTTACACCAAATGCGTGTACTGATGGTAATAGCATGCTCTGCAAAATTTGTGACCACAATGGCTGGTTCCGGCTCCGGAAGAATTCTGGTCTCTTCGTTAATTAGACTCTGCAGTATCTGACGTACTTTACCGATATCATTGTTTACAGAAACAGTAAAGAGCAACTCAATACGGCGGGTTTCTTCTACAGAAAAATTAACAACCACTGCCGATGCCAACGGGCCATTGGGCATATAAATGGTTTTGTTATCTGCAGTTTTAAGAACTGTGTTAAAAATATTGATCAGGTGTACGGTTCCGCTTTGTCCCTGCGCCTCAATAAAGTCGCCTACCCGGAATGGTTTGATTGTAAGTATAAGCACCCCACCGGCAAAGTTTGAGAGACTACCCTGTAATGCTAAACCGATTGCCAGACCAGCAGAACCTAATACGGCAATAAAAGAGGTCATCTCTAGCCCGATTTGGGAGATCACCACTACGATCAGCAGCACCCATAGCGCCACACCCATAATGCTGCTCAAAAATGGTCTCAGCGACGGGTCCACGTTACGGCGCACCATCAGGTTACTGATAAAGCGGTTTAAGCTTTTAACAATCCATGATCCGATGGCAAATATAAAAATTGCTACGATCAGCTTCATTCCGTACAGTACCACAAAATCACTAATTAGGCTTCTGTACTTTTCAATATCAAACATTCTTAAAGTATAAAATAAGGGTAAAACAATAAGGCGCTGCCTGCTGAGCAGCGCCTTAAAAGGCATTTTAGTTAAAAATTACAGTTTTTGCAAAACTATGCCAAGTGGCGGCACTGCAGAATTAAATTTGGATTAGGGCATTGTACCTCATACTTAGCTTTTTCTGTTGTAGTTCCAACACCAGGATAGTCGCCATATTTTCCTTCCATGCTGCACATCACCTGAAAGTGCAGATGCGGCGGCCAGTTGCCGTTCTCAGGGTAGGGGCCAACTTCTGCAATTTTCTCACCTTTAGCAAAGCGTCTTCCTACCTCCAGGCCATCAAGTGAAGTTCGGCTCATGTGGCCGTACAAAGTATAAAATTTAACTCCTTCCAGTTCGTGCTCCAGAATAATAGTGGGGCCATAGTCTCCGAAGTTATTGTTATCCTGAAAACTGTGCACAGTAGCATCTAATGGGGTAAACACAGCGGTGCCAGCATCCAGCCACACATCTACACCTAGGTGCAGGTTGCGGCTTTCGGCGGCTACGTCAAAGTGGCTGCTTCTGCGGTAAATAAACCTGTCCTCCAAATACCCGCCCACGCCTATACTTGCTTGCTTCTCATGCAACATTTGTTGTACGGCTGTATTAAAAGCATTCGTATCAAGTAGATCTGTTTCCTGCAGGGGGGCGTTACCTGATGTAAAGTCTAATGTGCAAACTGCATCTGAATTTAGGTCTGCATCCAGCACAGGCGCAAAGGCATGGCTATTGCGGCTTAGTATTTCACTAAGGTTATTTGTGTTATCCATAAGCTAATGAAGACGCGATAACCGCAGATGCAGTTTGCACAGAGGTTATACCATCTCCTCTTCTACATACTTAGAAAGTGTTTTTAGACTCTTTGTTTTACCGAATAGTTCTTCTGATTTTTTGCTGTAGGCAAGTGCTGCCTCTTGCAGGGTTTCGAAAGTGCCTAGGTTAATGCGTTGTTTGTTGTAGTGGATAATGGCACGATACTTTTGCGCTTCTTTATGCACACCACGCACACCTAGTTTGTTCTCTGTTTTGGCAGTGTTTCTTACAATCTTGCAGAGTGGGGCCCACTCCAGGTTTTCACGGCGGCAGTCAAGCTTATTGCCATTAATAAAGTGCACATACAGCTTTATGTCGCTTTCCGGCTTCTCCAGTAACTGTTCCCCGATCATTTTGTGCAGGTAAATAGTCTCGTTGCGGTACTTGCCGTCTTTTAATGGCCAGTTCTTCTGGAAGAACGCATAGCCATTAGAGTGAATTCGTAAATGTTTCAGGAACTCGATCTGCTGCAGATACGCGTTATTCTGAATGTACTCGTAGGTGTGGTCATCCACTACTACGGTTTTTTCACAGTTTTTGAGTGTCAGTTTGTAGAGCATTATTGTTTTCAATAGTTTTTTGCAATGGGCGGCGCGGCTTGGCCTTAGAGTAAGCCAGGTCTCGTTCTGGTGCTTGAAAGCACAGTACAAAGGTGCATTTTTTTTTTATATCAATTGCAACTAATATTTAATTAATTACATTAAATATAAAAAAAATTTAGTGAACGTTCTAAATTTAACTGACACCATCTAAGAACATGATAGAATATCGTAACTTTCAGTTCTAAATCATGTTTATAAGCAAATTTGCAAGAGATAAAGCATAACAAAATGAGTAGTTCATACTTAAATCTGAAGGTAGTAGAGATCACCCACGAAACCTCAGATGCCGTTACCATACACTTCGAACATCCTGAGAAGCAAACTATACCTTACCAGCCCGGTCAGTTTCTGACGCTTATCCTGAACATTGATGGAAAAGAGGTACGCCGGTCATACTCTTTAAGTAGCACCCCACATGAGGCACCGCGCCTAGCGGTTACAGTTAAGCGTGTATCAGGTGGTTTGATGTCTAATTACCTGCTCGATACTGTAAAGGTAGGCGACGAGATAAAAGTGATGCAGCCTATCGGTAATTTCTGCCTGACGTGTGCACCAGACAATCAGCGCCATGTTATACTTTTTGGTGCGGGTAGTGGTATAACACCTTTAATGTCTATACTTAAAGCTGTATTGCGCGAGGAGCCAAACAGCCAAGTGGCGCTACTGTACGGAAACACAAACGAAGAATCGGTTATTTTTAGAGAGCAACTGCAAC
Source organism: Pontibacter sp. H249 (assembly GCF_037892465.1). Lineage (NCBI taxonomy): Bacteria > Pseudomonadati > Bacteroidota > Cytophagia > Cytophagales > Hymenobacteraceae > Pontibacter > Pontibacter sp. H249. The sequence continues at coordinate 408,560 of NZ_JBBKTR010000003.1, forward strand.
AACTGGAGTCCGAGTATGCAGATAGGCTTAAGATAGCTTATATTTTTAGCCAGCCGAAGCAAGCCTGCGAAAACCGCGGCCGCATGAACCAGAGCCTGATCATAAAGATTTTGGAGCGCCTGCAGTTAGCAAAGATTAGCAATGCTGTATACTTTATGTGCGGACCCGAAGGCATGATGGAAGAGGTGCGCCATGCACTGGATGTATTACATGTACCGGCTCAAAATATTTTTAGAGAGAGTTTTGTAAGTAATAGACTGTTAGAGCAGCAACAGCAGTTGGCGCAACATGGAGATGTTCTCTCTAGTGATGACGACGGAGAGATAACTTCCCAGACTGTTACCATTATTTATGAAGGAGCAGAATACCAGGTAGAGGTGCAGCCTGACCAAACTATATTAGAGGCAGCCCTTGAGCAAGATGTTGACTTACCATACTCCTGCCAGGCTGGCCTTTGCACCGCATGCCGCGGCAAATGTTTAAGCGGAAAGGTACACCTGGATGAGCGTGAAGGCCTTTCGGATGCAGAAATGGAAGAAGGATATGTGCTGAACTGTGTGGGGCATCCGTTAACAAGTAATGTCGTAATCGAGATCGGTTAAAAAAAATTAACGTATATACATTAAATAAGGCCACATCTTCGCGTTGTGGCTTTATTATTTTTTGCACTATCGTAAGAAGTTCCTATATTACCTTTTTATTATATATTTTATAACTATGACCGTAGCCTCCAAAGCCTTAACCATTCCAAAACGAAAACAACGTACCTATCTTTCAGAGGATTTTGAAGTTCAGAAATGGGAGACCATTCAGCCATACTTTGAAGAATTAAAGTCTAGGCAGATAAATAGTGTAGAGGAGTTGGAAAAGTGGATGTACGATCGCAGTGAGCTGGAAAGTGTGCTGTCTGAGGAGATGGGGTGGCGCTATATTCGTATGACCTGCGACACGCAGAATGAAGAAACTACAAAAGCTTTTCAGTACTTTGTGTCAGAGATAGAGCCCAAGATTGCACCTTTGGATCATGAGCTTAACCTAAAGCTGATGCACTCCCCTTATGAGCCTGCCCTGGAGCGTGAAAAGTATAAAATATATTTGAGAGGTGTGGAACGTGCGCTTGAGATTTTCAGAGAAGAAAACATACCTCTTCAGACTGACATCAGTACAAAGCAGCAGCAATTTGCCACAATTTCTGGAGCTATGACTGTAACGCTTGACGGGGAGGAGATTACGTTACAGCGTGCTGCCGATCGTTTAAAGAGAACAGACAGAACTGTGCGTGAAGAAACATGGCGTGCTGTGCAGGAGCGCCGTTACCAAGACCGTGAGAAATTGGACAGTCTTTTTGACGAACTGCTGAACCTGCGCCACCAAGTGGCTGTGAATGCGGATTTCGAGAACTTCCGCGATTACATGTTCGCAGCCATGGGCCGCTTTGACTACACGCCTCAGGATTGCTTTGATTTTCATACTTCTATCAAAGAAACCATTGTGCCCCTGCTTACTCAGATAGATGAAGAGCGCAAACAACAGTTGGGAGTAGAAGAGCTTCGGCCTTGGGACTTAGATGTAGACCCGACAGGCAAAAAGCCGCTGGAACCATTCAAAACTGGCGATGAACTGCTGGAAAAAACGGTGCAGGTGTTCTACAAATTGGATACTTACCTAGGCGACTGCTTAGCTATTATGCGTGAAATGCGCCACCTGGATCTTGAATCCAGGAAAGGTAAAGCCCCAGGTGGTTATAACTATCCTCTAGATGAGATCGGGGTACCGTTCATTTTCATGAATGCAACATCCAGCTTACGCGACGTTATTACAATGCTGCACGAAGGCGGCCATGCAGTACACTCATTCTTAACCCGTGAGTTACCATTAAATGCTGCCAAACACCCACCTTCCGAAGTAGCAGAGCTTGCTTCTATGTCGATGGAGTTAATATCGATGGATTACTGGGATACTTTTTTTGAGGATGAGGACGAACTGAAGCGTGCCAAACGTACGCACCTGGAAAGTGTGCTGGAAACTTTCCCATGGGTGGCTACAGTAGATAAATTTCAGCATTGGATTTACGAGCACCCAAACCAGACACAGGAAGAACGCCAGCAGGAGTGGGTAAACATATTTGAGACTTACAATCACCAATTAGTTAGCTGGAACGGGATAGAAAAGTATAAACCGTTTATGTGGCAAAAGCAACTTCACATCTACGAGGTACCATTCTATTATGTGGAATATGCTATGGCCCAATTAGGTGCTATTGCGGTCTGGAAAAATTATAAAGAGAATCCAGCTGAAGGGCTTGCCGCCTATAAAAGCGCATTAAGCTTGGGCTATACTGTTTCTATTGGCGAGGTTTACGAAGCTGCTGGAATCAAATTTGATTTCAGTACGGAGTATATTAAAACATTAGTCGATTTTGTGAAAGAGGAGATGGCAAAGATATAATCTGGCTGACTAATTTTTCCTAAGGCTCCCTTGTTACATAATGTGTGGCAAGGGAGCTTTTTTGTTTAGAATGTAGAGTAGTGCTACTGGCGTAACTAAATGTGTTGTTTAGAGCAGGAGTTGAAAGTAAGGTGCTACAACTCTTAATCAAGCTTTAGTTTAAAAATAAGATTTTATAAGATGAACAGCAAGAGTGCTAAAAATCAGTGAACTATGATTTCAGAATGATCAGGAAAGCCAGATAAGGTACTATTTGTGTGGCTTTTATTTGTGTCATCAACAAGGTGAAATAACAGCGGTTCTGTTTAAGTCGTACTACATACTATGAAAACAAATAATATAGTGTTTTGGGCTTGGGTAGTGCTATGGTTCAGCTTTACCTCGTGCTCTAGAAACTCACTGATGGATATTGAAGACTGGCAAGATACAGAGGCTGTACTAGTAGATACAAACGTGGCACCCAATGATGTGGTAGGATCATGGCAAGGGTTTATACCTTGCCCCGGCTGCATTGGCTATACTTATGACCTGGTTTTGATGGATGATTATAAATTTGAAGAAAGAGTTATTTACGAAGATAGAAAAGGGGAGCCCGTAACCCGCATTGGTACTTGGAAAGTAACAGAGGGCATCGTAGAGCTAAGCGGTAATGAGGCTGAACAAAAACGCTTCTCTTTGGATGCTGCAGGAGAACTACGTATGCTAGACCTATCTGGTAAGCCAGTTAATCAAGACCTGAAGGCGCAGTACAGTTTAAAGCGTAACACAGCCCTCAGAGAAGAAAATACGCAATTTTGGGAAGGCAAAAGTAGCGTAGGCGTTGATTTTGTTGCTACAGGGCACAACCCTAGTTGGGTGCTGGAAATTGACAAAGAAGGTGAGGTGCTTTTTAAAACACGTCCTGAAGAGGCAGTAATGTTGAAGGCCAAAACTCCTGTACCCATTAACAAAGGGGAAGCAATCAGCTACCGTACTACAACAAATTCTGGTGAGCTGTCGGTAGAGCTAATGGAACAACCTTGCACCGATGCGATGTCTGGCGAAGAAAGGCCTTATACAGTGCGAGTAACTGCGAATGGTAAGGTTTATAATGGCTGCGGGTTGTACTTAGGTGATAGCCAAAACAAGTAAATCACAACAAAAGTATAAATAACAAGGCCGCCTGCTAAAATATAGCAGGCGGCCTTGTTATTTATACTTGTATTAAAGCGGTTTAAATTGCTCAAACATCTGTTTGCAGTTGTTACAGTAGTGCATAGAGCGGCATAATGTCGGCCCAAATGGAGTTTTTAGATCGGTGTTATCGCTGTCGCAGTAGGGGCACTTTACATGCTCCAGAATATCCAGATCAAGTATAAGATCATACTTTGGAGGTGGAGCTAAACCAAATTCTTTTAAATGCTGGCGGCCCTTTTCACTAAGTTTGTTGCTGTCCCATGGTTTATCAAAGGTCATATTAACCTTATACTTGCTGATTCCGTGCTTCTCCAGCGTACGCTCTACATCTTTTTTCATGTAGTCCATGGCAGGGCAACCGGCAAAGGTAGGTGTCATATTCACAGTTACGTGGTCATCTTCCGATATCTCCACACCCGTGATCACTCCCAAGTCCACCAGTGACAAAACCGGTATTTCAGGGTCTTTTACCTCCTCCAGCAGGGTTAATATGTTTTCCTTGGTCAGTTTCATTGTTTTAATTCGGACAAAAGACTATTTGACAAAGGACAAAAGAGATGAATTAATTATAAATTGAGTCATTTGTCTTTTGTCAAAGAAGAACTACCACTCAGCGGTAGGATCTATCTTAAATACTTCGGCCATCTCGTCCAGCAGCGGTTGCAAGTGCTCTGTGTGCTCACCGTAGCGTCCGCCGAATTTAGGTGTTATACTTTCCAGGTCGGGCAATTTCAGGTCTGTTTTCTCAATTACAGCCTGTATGCGCTTCAGCCATTCAGCTTTCACTGCTTCTTCACCGGCATAAACACCAGCTTCGATCAACTCCTGCTCATACTTTGATTTCTCGAACATGCCCAAAGCATAAGGCAGCGCATCGGCTAAAGCAGACTGTAAACGAAGTATAGCTTCCTCAGTAGACGTTCCCAGGTTTTTAATCCAGGTATTGGCGTGCAACACGTGGTATTTAACCTCACCCTTTAGCTTAGTAGCTACTTTAGCAATCGGTTCGTAGCTTGACTGTGAAAGCATCTCAAAACGGATTATCTCAGAGTTATCGTACAAAAAGTGGCGAATCAGGCTGAAATCATACTCGCCGTTTGGCAGCTCCACTAATTGGCTGTTATGAAACTGATTAGCATTGCGGGTGAAGGCAACTGTGTCTGGTTCAGCCTCGCCAAGCTCATGCAGCAAAGTATAAAATGCCAGGCTGTGGCCAATTTTATCCTGCGCCATTGATGAGAAAGCAATATCCTCTTCTAATATCGGGCCGAAGCCAGTCCATTCGGAGTTGCGGTGGCCAAGTATAAGCTGGTCATCAGCCAGTTTGTATAACAGGTCTTTTATCGCTTGCTCGTTCATTATTGGGCAGTTGTAGGTTTGTTCGCTTCTTTATACTTCGTGATCTTGTCCATTACTTTGTAGGCAATGGCTTCACGATATTTCTTCTCCGGAATAGTGGTCCACATGTCCTTGTCCTCATCCGCAGACTGCAGCACATCTTTCGATTTTACCACCCACACATTTACAATAGGGCCTTTCTCTCCAAATTGCTGCTTCGCCTCTTTTAGCGCCTCTAAGTAGGAGGTAGCTAGTACACGGCCGGCATGGTTATGGGCTTTGCCACGCTTCTTCAGATGGAAGATCTCGTATGGCTCAGGTTGCTCACTACGTTTTGTCGGCTCTTCCACACGCATCATGTCATATACATTTTCCTGATCGCCTGCATAAGGCGTTACCTGTATATTTTCGGTGCGTGCTATCCATAAGCCAACGCAAGGGAAACGACGGCTATACTGCTCTTTAGCGAACAGGAAAGCCACATCCTCGTTTGGTGCATGTACAGGGCCAACATACGTATGGGCTGCGCCTTCTTTTTTCTGGTGGAAGGCCTCATATGTTTCAAACTGATCCAGCTCTGGCTTTTCCTCCATCGGTGGTACTTCGCCATCCGGCAGGTTCAGTCGGGTTACTCTCGGGTCAAGTGACTTTAAGCTCATTCTTCGATAATTATGAATGATGAATTATTAATTACGAATTGCAAGACTATACTTTAATAATCATTCAGAATCCATAATTCTTAATTTATAATTGCTGCTATGCTAACGGCTTCACGTATTTTGCTTTTGGGTTAAGCAGAGCTCTGCGAACCCAGGCACCGCGCTCTTCAGCAGTACGGCGTACAGCAAGGCGCTCAGCGTTACAAGGTCCATCGCCGTTAATTACGCGCTTAAATTCATTCCAATCCGGCTCTGTAAATTCCCATTGGCCGGTTTCCTGGTTTTTCTTCAGCTTCGAATCCGGCACGGTCAGGCCAAGCTCCCAAATCTTTGGCACGTACATATCCAGGAACTGCTGACGGCACTCATCATTGGAAGCCATCTTCACTTTCCAGCGCATTAGCGTTTCGGTGTGCGTACTCATTTTATCAGACGGTCCGAAGAAGGTCATAATAGGTGGCCACCAACGGTTAAGCGCAGCCTGAATCATTTCGCGCTGCTTTGGAGATCCAGTTGCCATGTGTACCACGGCGTCGTGGCCATACTTCAGGTGGAAAGCCTCCTCAGCGCAGATACGCTCCAAAGCTCTTGAGTAAGGGCCATAAGAACCTTTGGCGTTTGCCATCTGGTTTACAATAGCACCCGCATCAATCAGCCAGGAAATAATGTTAGAGTCTGCCCAGGTAAAGGCAGGATAGTTAAATACGTTTGAGTATTTTGACTTGCCATTGATCAGGTCAGTAAGCATTTGCTCACGTGATTTACCCAGTGTCTCAGCGGCAGAATATAGGAGTTGTGCGTGTCCTACCTCGTCCTGCACCTTAGCCATCTGCGCCATTTTACGGCGGAAGCCAGGGGCACGGGTAATCCAAGTACCTTCCGGTAATGCACCAATAATTTCTGAGTGCGCGTGCTGCTCAATCATTCGGATCAGCTGCTTGCGGTATAGCTCCGGCATCCAGTCAGTTGGCTCAATTTTTTCGCCGCGTGCGATGCGTGCTTCAAATTCGGCCAGCTTTGCAGGGTCTTCAGTCTGCAGGTCGTCGAATTTTGTGGCTTCAAAAACGTTTCCTCCTCCGTACATAATATCTATAGTTTAAAGGTTCAAGTAAAAAAGGTGCCGGACCGCGTTACCAGTCCGGCGGTTAGTTAGTTTAGTTAGTGGTATTAAGGTGAGTCGGGGTAATCAAAAAATCTCTTTGTGTATTATTTAATCCGGTCAAAAGCATGGCCGATAGGTTATCAGCAATTTCTTCTGGCTGCATTTTACCTTCTGGCTTGTACCAGGTGTGAATCCAGTTAAGACCAGAGAATATCATCAGGGTTGCAAACTTCTCGTCAGGTACAGAAAATTCACCGCTGCTAATTCCATCACGAATAATAGACCTAAAACGGCCTTCATACTTATCACGCAGCGAAAGGTATTCTGCTAAGTGCGGCTCGCTTAGATGGCGCCACTCATGTAGAAAAACAGCCGATGCGGCCGTGTTTTTCGTTAGCACTTGCACGTGAGCCGTGATGGCACGCTGCAGGCGCTCTGTGGCAGTTCCGTTTATACTTTCGGCAGCATCCAGAGCATCAAAAAACTCTTGCGCCATTCTAAAGCAAACCCGCTGTAAAATTTCTTCTTTAGACTTAATATGCGAGTATATACTGGCAGCCTCAATACCTAATGCATTGGCCAAGTCACGCATCGATGTTGCCGAAAACCCTTTCATTTTAAAGAGGGCTGTAGCTGTTTTCTCAATTTGTTCTTTTCTGCTCAATACTGCTTCCATGTATAATTAACAAATATAAGCAACCTAACGTTCGTTAGCAAGTATTTTTATTCAATAACGTTTCATTTGTACAAAGGTTGGTGATGTACGTAAGGGTTAATAAGTGTTATATAGGTAGAGTGGTGCTAAACTCATTCTTATACTATTTATACTTTATTATATTTGAATGAATTGTTAATCTAATTATATGATGACTGAATTGACGAACGATACTATTGCACATACTATGGAGTTTGTACATTATGAGATAAAGGAACGTGTGGGCTATATCACCCTGGCGCGCGCTGAGAAAAGGAACGCCCTTAACTATGAGGTAGTAACGGAATTGAAAAAGGCTTTTGCCATTGCCGAGGAGGATGAAAACTGTAAAGTGGTTGTGCTGCGTGCAGAGGGGAAAGTATTTTGTGCCGGTGCTGACCTAGAGTATATTCAAAAGCTGCAGGAAAACGATTACCACGAAAACCTGGCAGACTCTACCCACTTAATGGAGCTCTTCAGGCTGATTTATACTTTAAAGAAAGTGGTGATTGCCCAGATACATGGCCATGCCATTGCAGGCGGTTGCGGCCTGGCGGCTATTTGCGACTTCGGCTTTACAGTTCCTGAGGCTAAATTTGGGTATACCGAAGTGAAAATCGGTTTTATACCTGCCATTGTTAAAGTGTTCTTGCTTCGCAAAATAGGAGAGTCCAGGGCTAAGCAGCTGCTGCTTACAGGTGATCTAATTTCTGCATCTGAGGCTGAAAAGTATGGATTGGTAAACTATGTGGTGCCTCACGAAGAGCTGGAAGAGCGCGTATTCGCCTTTGCTCAAAAGTTATGTACTGAAAACTCTAAGCAATCAATGGAGGTAACAAAAGAGATGATTGCGCGGGTGCAGGAAATGAGCCTGGAGGGAGGTTTGCAATATGCCGCCGAAATGAATGCCATTGCAAGAGGAAGCGAAGACTGCCAGCGTGGTATTGCTTCTTTTTTAAACAAAGAGCCGATTAAATGGTAAACTTTGTTTAATTTTTAAAACTAAATGTTAAACTTGTTGTTTGCTTAATATGATTGCTGGAATAGGAATCATGCTGCTCACCTTTATCGCGATGGAGGGAGTAGCCTGGTTAATGCATAAGTATGTATTGCACGGATTTATGTGGTTCCTGCATAAGTCACATCATACAAGCCATAAGCATAAATTCGAGCTCAATGACCTGTTTTTTGCCTATTACGGCACATTGGCTATGCTGTTCTTTGTATTCGGAACAGACCCCATTGATTACAGGTTCTGGATAGGTGCTGGTATTACTATGTATGGTGTGGCCTACTTTCTAATACACGATGTGTTTATTCACAGGCGCATAAGGTGGTTTGGTAAATCGTCTAACATTTACTTAAAAGCCTTAAACATGGCGCATAAGGTGCATCATCGTGTAAACGGAAAACATGGATCAGAATCCTTTGGGATGCTATGGGTAGCCCCACAATATTTTAAGAAGGCGAAAGAGATTGTTCATAAACAACAAGAGGAGAAACGTGGCCCAGTACACCATCAAAGAACTAGAGCACCTTTCGGGCATTAAAGCGCATACCATTCGTATTTGGGAGCAGCGCTATAATATACTTTGCCCGAAGCGTACCGAGACTAACATCCGGTACTACGACGATGCTGACCTGAAATCAATACTTAATATTTCGCTGCTGAATGAGCGGGGATATAAAATCTCTAAAATAGCTCAGATGCCACCGGAGCAGATTATGCAAAAGGTGCAACAGCTTTGCGAGGAATCCTGTCGCGGGTCTCACCATATCAGCACTTTGGTTAAAGCCATGATCGATATGGATGAGGAGGCCTTTGATAAAGCCCTATCAACGGCTGCTTTACAGCTAGGGCTGCGCGAAACCATGAATGAAGTAATCTACCCGTTTTTGACCAAGATCGGTATTTTATGGCAAACAGGTAATATTACTCCGGCCCATGAGCATTTTGTAAGTAACCTCATTCGCCAAAAATTAATTGTAGCTATTGATGGGCAGGTTGTACGACCTATTGAAAATGCCCCTGTTTACGTGTTGTATCTACCAGAGGGCGAGTTGCATGAACTGGTGTTGCTTTACGTAAATTACCTGCTGCGATCTACCAATAACAAAGTTGTTTATCTGGGTCAGAATCTTCCGTTTAAAGACTTAGAACTTACTTGTAGGCAATTCAATGCGAAATATATCTTTACTGTTCTTACTTCTGCCCCTGAGCGCGACAACGTGCAAGACTACCTAGATCAATTATCAGCCACTTTTCCTGAATGTACTGTATATGTGTACGGGCATCAGGTGCAGAGTGTAGATCTTGTTATTCCTGATAATTTAGTAAAGATAGGTTCACCTAAAGAGCTATTTACTATTTTTAATTAGATGTACTTATACTGATATGATACAAAGCCCTGTAACAATTGATTTCTGTTACAGGGTTTTTCTTTGCTGTTTACAGCAGAAAAATGTACGTACACAGGCTTTACAGTGTTGTTTGTCTATTTTGTTTAATGTATTATTAAAAAAAATTAAACAATAATGATTTTTTAAATTCTTATCACGTATATTTGTTTATGGTTTTATGATTAAAAGGTAAACAAAATGACTGCTATAGAATTCAATAATTTAATACAGGCTGTAGCGAAGTCCCTTAACCCGGCTGCTATGAACCTGACCAGAAATTCTGATGATGCTAAAGACTTGGTTCAGGAGACAATGTTAAAAGCATTATCAAATAAGGATAAGTTTAAGGCAGGCACAAACCTGAAGGCATGGTTGTATACGATTATGCGTAATACTTTTATTAACAACTATAACAAGATAACAAAGCGGAGCAGCAACATCGACAGCGCTGATTACCTGAAGTATCTTAATACTGACGAAAATTATGTAACGCAAAACAAAGGCACATCAACTTTCGTCATGCATGATATTAACAAGGCAATAGGTAAACTAAGCGAGGAGCACCGCACCCCGTTTATGATGTACTATGTGGGGTATAAGTACCTCGAGATTGCTGAGAAACTCAAAATTCCTATCGGAACTGTTAAAAACAGAATACACATAGCACGCAAAGAGCTAAAAGAGATACTAAAAGTATACAAGCAAGATGCTTAAACAATAATCTGATTAGATGTCTGTAACTAAAGTAATAGTGATCGGTTCCGGATTTTCCGGCCTTTCTGCTGCCACCACCATGGCTGATATGGGCTATGAGGTAACGGTGCTGGAGAAAAATGATACCCCCGGTGGCAGGGCCAGAAGTTTTACCACCGATGGCTTTACTTTTGATATGGGGCCAAGCTGGTATTGGATGCCTGATGTTTTTGAGTCATACTTTAACAGGTTTGGCAAAAGCGCTGCAGACTATTACAACCTTAAGCGCCTGGACCCTTCTTACACAGTTATTTTCGGAGAAGAAGATTTTGTGGATATACCGGCTACCATGCCAGAAATGCACAAGCTTTTCGAAAGTATGGAAAAGGGCAGTGCTGAGCAATTAGACAAGTTTCTGGAGCAGGCGGCTTATAAGTATGAAGTAGGCATTAACCAACTGGTATACAAACCGGGCCGCTCGGTTACAGAGTTTATGAACCCACGCCTGCTCTTAGATGTGCTGCGGATGGATGTTTTCCAGTCTTTTTACAAGCACATCAGGCGTTACTTTAAAAACGAGCGCATACTTAAACTGATGGAGTTTCCGGTTCTTTTTCTGGGAGCCCTTCCGCAGAATACCCCCGCGCTTTACAGCCTCATGAATTATGCTGATATTAAGTTAGGTACTTGGTACCCAATGGGAGGTATGCATAAAATTGTGGAGGGAATGGTGCAGTTGGCAGTAGAGAAAGGTGTAAAGTTTGAATTTGGGCAGGATGTGCAGCAAATAGAAGTAGTTAATGGCAAAGCAACCCATGTAGTAACTGTTTCCGGTGTTTTTGATGCTGATGTGGTGGTAGCGAGTGCAGATTATCACCATGTGGAGCAGCAACTGCTTCCAAAGCCTTATAGAAGCTACTCCGACAGCTACTGGAATAGCCGTGTAATGGCACCGTCCGCATTGTTATTTTACCTGGGCATAAACAAGCGTTTGCAGAACCTGCAGCACCACAACTTGTTTTTTGACGAAGATTTCGGCCCGCATGCCCATGAAATATACACAGACCCGAAATGGCCGGAAAAGCCTTTGTTCTATGTGTCAGCTCCATCTGTAACAGATGCTTCTGTAGCGCCGGATGGCTGCGAAAACCTGTTCGTGCTGGTACCTGTTGCTCCTGGCCTACAGGATACGCCTGAGATACGGGAGCTATACTTTAATAAAGTAATGGACAGGTTAGAAAATCTGACGAAGCAAAAAATTCGTAATGCTATAGTATACAAGCGCAGTTATGCGCATACTGATTTTATTTCGGATTATAATGCTTTTAAAGGCAATGCCTACGGTTTGGCAAACACGTTAATGCAAACCGCTCTACTAAAACCTAGCCTAAAAAGCCGGAAAGTACACAATTTATACTATACAGGCCAGCTTACAGTACCCGGACCTGGCGTGCCGCCATCTTTGATATCTGGGCAGGTGGTTGCAAAAGAGATCGCTAAAGAATACGCAGCACCAGTTGCGGTAAAAGTATAAATACCCAAACCAAATCAAGGCTTATGGATTTATTCAGAGAAACCTGTTTACAATGTAGTAAAATAGTTACTGAAGCTTACAGCACGTCATTCACGTTGGGTATCAAAACCCTGGATAAAAAATTCCATCTGCCTATCTACGCTATTTATGGCTTTGTACGTTGCGCCGACGAGATTGTAGACACCTTTCATGAGTACGATAAACGTAAGCTGCTGAAGGATTTCAAGAAACAGACTTTTAAAGCAATTGACGAAGGTATTAGCCTGAACCCCGTGCTGCATGCTTTTCAGTGTGTGGTAAACGAGTACGGTATAAACAGAGAATACATCGAAGCTTTCCTGAAAAGTATGGAAATGGACTTGGATGATCATGCCTACGACAGGTCGCTTTACGAAGAATACATTTATGGTTCTGCTGAAGTAGTGGGGCTTATGTGTCTGAAAGTATTTTGTGAGGGAGATGAGGAGCAGTTTAATAAGCTGGAGAAACCTGCCAGAAGTTTGGGGGCTGCATTTCAAAAAGTAAACTTCCTGCGGGATATGCGCAGCGACCATGATGAACGTGGCAGAGTTTACTTCCCGAAGGTAGATTACAAAAGCTTTAGTAATAAATGTAAGGCAGAGATAGAAGCGGACATACTAAAGGATTTTGAGGATGCTTATGCAGGAATAATGGCTTTACCGAAGTCTGCCCGGATGGGAGTTTACCTTGCTTATGTGTATTATCTCAAGCTTTTCCGGAAGATACAGAACCTGCCGGCAACCCATATACTGAAAGAACGCGTAAGAGTACCTGACAACACCAAGCTAGCATTATTGCTTGGCTCATATCTAAAGTACAGACTTAACGCTATTTAATGATTAACCTTTTATTTTTTTTACTGCTGGGCCTTGTTATAGAAGTTTCTCCGGCAGACAATACCCGAATTTATAATTTATCAACCCTGAGGCAAGAGTACCTGAAAGCAAGTAAGGATGAGGCCGCTGCAAAGCGGTTTCACAAGAAAATGGCCGCTTACGAAGAGAAGCATCCTGTGAGACTGGCTTATAGAGGTGCTTCAGAAGCTGTAATGGCTAAATATGCATGGAACCCCTATAGCAAACTGAAGCACGTAAAAACTGCTGCGGGTATTTTTGAGGAGGCAGTCGGCATGGATGAGACTAACCCTGAAATACGGTTCCTGCGGTTTACGGTAGAGCATTACATACCGCGTTACTTAAACCTGAGCGGTAATCTTGAAGCTGATAAAGCGGCGATTATTGAAGGACTTAAGAAGCATCCGAAGTCTGGTATGCCAACAGAGATGGCCAAAACCATACAAAGTTTTATGCTCACAAAAGATCATTGTACCGAAGCTGAAAAACAAGTAATCAAAAGTATAGTTATCAACTAATTGTGATAATAGGTAAATAGCGTATCGGGCACTGCTCTGCAGTTTCCGACGCCACTTGCTACTCTTAAACTAATTGAAATGTACATCTACCTGTACTTAAACATTTTTACCATACTTTTTCCGCTGTTGCTGTCTTTTGATAAAAAGGTGGCTTTTTACAGGGGGTGGCGTGCACTTTGGCCTGCCATTGCTATAAATGCAATATTCTTCATAGTATGGGATGCTATATTTACTGAACAGGGTGTATGGGGATTTAACGAAGAGTATCTTACAGGTTTATACCTATTTAACCTGCCTATAGAAGAGGTTCTATTCTTTATTACTGTGCCCTATGCCTGCGTTTTTATTTATGATGTGCTGAATGCCTATATACCAAAGGATTTTCTGCAGCCTTACGCTAAAACGATTGGTTTCTTATTGATTGTTGTACTACCAATAATAGCGATTTTCAACATCGGTAGAGTTTATACTTCTATTACGTTTGTATTGCTCTCGCTGGCACTGCTGCTGCACTTAAAGTTTTTTGATACCCGCTACCTGGGCCGCTTATTTATGGCTTACCTGGTCCACTTGGTGCCGTTTTTATTAGTAAATGGTGTACTTACCTACCTGCCTATCGTGTGGTATAACAACAACTATAATCTTGGCATCAGGATAGTATCCATTCCTGTAGAGGACACGATGTATTCTATGCTGATGCTGCTCGTTACGATTTCTATTTATGAAGGTATCAAGCAGCGGAAGAGAATAAAACAATTTCAACCTTCAGTTGTATAAAGAGTATGAACGCTCTGCAAGTAACCATCGATTCAAATTCTGGCTTCTGCTTTGGGGTAGTATATGCCATACAAATGGCAGAAGACCTGCTAGATGAACAAGGATACTTGTATTGCTTGGGTGATATTGTCCATAACGATGTAGAGGTAGAGCGCCTTCAGAAGCGCGGGCTCCGTATAATTGATCACGATCAGTTGCGCCAGCTAAACAATGAGGCCGTATTGATAAGAGCTCACGGTGAGCCTCCTGAGACTTACCAGATAGCATTAAATAATAACCTTACTCTTGTAGATGCATCTTGCCCGGTGGTGCTTAAATTGCAGAATCGTATTAAAACGTCATACGATAAGCAAGAGCCCATCTTTATTTATGGTAAGCATGGCCATGCAGAGGTGCTAGGTTTATTGGGGCAAACGAATAACAATGCAGTTGTATTTGAAAACGTAGATGAACTGTTGCAACACCAGCTTCCGCCAAAAATCACGTTATACAGCCAAACTACCAAAAGCACTAATAGCTTTTATAATATAAAACATAAGCTGGAGCAAAGCGGCTACGAAGTTAATGCCAACGATACTATTTGCAGGCAGGTATCTAATCGGGATAAAGAGCTTCGGCTTTTTGCAGCAAAGTATGATAAAGTAATCTTTGTTTCGGGTACTAAGTCATCTAATGGTAAGGTTTTGTACCAGGTTTGCAAGGATACTAACTTTTATACTTACTTTGTTTCTAAGGTAGATGAACTGCAGCCAAATTGGTTTAAAGCTGGCGATACCGTAGGTATTTGTGGTGCAACTTCAACTCCGATGTGGTTGATGGAGGAAGTAAAAGAAGCTCTGCTACACATGGAAGTATAATTTCAGCTTATCAAGTTAAACGGTAAAATGGCAATAACAAGGCAGAACGATTGGAGGGGTGTGGCCATTGCAGCGGTTATTTTAGTGTGCTGGGCTGTACTTTTAGTTTATCTCCTTACTGCTTTTGAGGTAAATTATACTTCGCCGCTTACCTACATTTTCATTTTTTTACAAACACACCTTTATACCGGATTATTTATTACTGCTCATGATGCTATGCACGGAGTTGCGGCTCCCGGTAAGCCAAAGCTCAACAGAGCTATTGGAAGTATAACAGCCTTTCTGTTTGCGTATAACTGGTATCCGCGCCTTTTGCCAAAGCACCACCAGCATCACCGCCACGTAGCCACCGACCAAGACCCGGATTACCATCATGGTTCTTTCTGGCCCTGGTACTTTAGCTTTCTCAAAAATTATATTACCTGGTGGCAAATACTGCTGATGGCCGTTACTTACAATGTGCTGCAGCTGTTCTTTCCGTTAGATAATGTAATTCTTTTCTGGATGGTGCCGGCTATACTAGCTACGTTTCAGCTTTTTTATTTTGGTACTTACCTGCCGCACAAAGGAGAACACTCTGAGGATAATCTGCACAAATCCACTACCCAGGATAAGAATCATTTATGGGCTTTTATTAGCTGTTACTTTTTTGGCTATCACTACGAGCATCACGATAAACCCTACTTGCCTTGGTGGCAGTTGTATAAAGCGAAAAGTTAGTGGCGTATTATAATAATACTATTTTTGTAATTTAGTGTTTGTTTGCAATTGGCTAGTATATAGCGTTTTATATATTTAACTATATAGCTTAAAAAATATTTGTTGTTAATTACGAAACATTTTTAAACGTTAGAAGTAAGAATCAGCTATAAGCGGAATGTCATTTTGTGCGCAAGACATGCGCACAAAACAGCACTACTTCACCCTTTTAGCAACCCTCTATGAAACCATCGTTACGTTTCTTTTATATAATCCCCATTGTTTTTCTGCTTTCTTTGTCTTCGGCTCAGGCCGGGAAAGACCCAAGTGCGCTTAAGGCAGGGGTTAGCTACATTTGGCTGTCGGAGTATGATAGCCAAGGGCTGATGTTTAGCAACAGTTTCAGCCACCATTTAAGTGACCGTTTTGCAGTTAGCTTAAACTTAGGCCTTGCTACCGGATCTCGATATGATGATGTGAAGGAGATCTATTCGATCAAGAATACTTTTTATATGGCAAACCTGGAGGCTAGCTTTGATTTGATTAACAACCAGGCAATGGCATTCAGGATTGGAGGTGGGTTAGGAGGTAGACATCGTGCCGAGATTAACTCAAATGCTGAAGACGGTACAGTAGATGGATCTGTAAAGCACATTAAAACCTCCGATATTGGCTATAATGGTTTTATTGAGAATGATTTCAATATCCTGCGTAATGGTGTGGCCGGCGGCAGAGTTGGTTACTACTATTATACAAGTGGTACTCCAGTATTTTCGATAGGCCTGCACGTTGGCTTTAAATTTTAGATAAAAGATTTTAAACAAAAAGGGGAACCAATAGCTGGTTCCCCTTTTTGTTTAAACAGAAATGTTTAGGGAGTTATGTTAATGTGCGCCAGCTTCTTTCTTGCAGCAATCATCCAGGCGTTTATAAGCACGCTCCGAAGCAGGCTTATTGTCAGCATCATAACCGGATTCGTTAACTGCTTTGCGCAAATTATCAGCGTTAGTCTTACGGCTGTCGAACACCACTGTCAAAATTTTAGAATCTACATCAAGCGACGATTTTTTTACGCCTTTCTCGTAGGCCATTGCTTTTTCCAGCGTTGTCTTACACATGTCGCAAACTGCAGAAGTTTTAATTTTAACCGTCTGTTCGTTTTTGTTTTGTGCATTTGCTCCAAAGCTTATCAGCGTAAGCGTTAGAATAACTAAAAGTGATTTAAGCATCTTCATTTTATAGTTGTAATATGATTTTAAGTTAATCAAGTTTAAATCGTAATCCGGCATAAATTACCCTACCGGTTACCGGGCCCCATACCATACTAGCATCAAAATTTGAACCAAAAGGCTCATCAGCTCCCGTAATAGGGTTCGGTTGCCTATAGTTTAGCAGGTTTTCACCACCTATGTATACTTCCCAGCGTTTAAAGGCCCTGCTTATCTGTGCATTTAAAGTATAAAACTCATCCGACTCGCTCATGTTTGCTGCTGTGCTGCTTTGTTCCATTGTGGCTAGAGGCATCAAACCAAAATACTGTCCCGTCAGGTCGGCTCGCCATTTATCAAATGGAGTTGCAAAGCCAAGGTTTACAAAGAACCGGTGCTGCGGAATCATCGGCTTTTGAATCAACTGGTTGTTGTAAGTAGTTTTTACATCAAAAAACTTATAAGCAGCCTTGACATCAAGTCCTTTTAGTACTTCATACTGTGCTTCCGCCTGAAAACTTTTGGAATAGGAGCGGCCTTGCAGATTGTAGAATATAGCTTCCCCAGGATTAGTATACATATCTAACACCACCTGATTTGTAAAGGTAGTGTAGTAGTAATCCGTTACAAAGGTGCCGGGCCTGCCGCCTAATTCGAAGTACTGTGTAAACGAGCCTCCCAAATTCCAGGCCTGCTCCGGCAGTAGCTCTTCTGTTGTTCTAATGCCCCTGGAGCTTACAAGTATAGCAGAGTTTTCTGCTATTGGGTTGGCAACCCTGAAGCCCTTGCCCGCTGCTATCCTGAATATGGTGTTAGGAGTAGCATCGAACTTTACGTTTAGCCTTGGAGTAAAAACCGTTCCATAAAGGTTATGGTAATCTACCCTAGAGCCAGCAACCACAGTCAGGTTTTTAGTGTTGGTGTAGATGTATTCCACAAAAGCGCCAGGTACGTGTTCTGTGCGATCAAAGGTGCTATCTGTTAAAGTCTCATTATAGTTATCGTAGTTATAGCTTAAACCTGCTTTATATGTATGGCCGGTATGCCCAAGTATAGATTGGAAGATCAGCCTGGCGGAGCCGCTATTCTGCTCTCCATTATAATCGCGCAAGCCGTAGCTGGAGTTAAATTTATGATGCGCCACTGATGTGATCATACCTATACTTTGGTAAGGCTTACCCGGAAAAGTATAAGATGATTTATTATAAGCCATTAATCTGTCTGTTTCGGAGTTCGTGCCGTAGTATGGCTGCTGCTCCTGTGGTACATCTTCGTTGTACTTTAGCTGGCCGCCTATTTTTGTTTCGCGCAGGGCATTTATTCCAAACTCTGATACAACATCTTTGTGGCTATATTTCCATTTGTTAAATACATTGTACTGCGTGCCCAGCGGCAGGTCCATAAAACCGTCTTTGTTACGATCTACGCGGTTACCCAAGTGGTTAGAGTGCATCATCAATATAGTATTCCACTTATCGCCAATTGAGGTAGCCAGATTCAAATTTGCATCGAACTTGGCTAAGCTGTTGCCATAGAGGTTAAAGTATAAGCGCTCGGCCTTTTCCGGGTCTTTCAGTATCACGTTTACCTGTCCCGAAATAGATTCATAGCCATTTAATACAGATCCAGTCCCCTTTATAATATCGATGGATTCTATGTATGTGCCGGAGAGATAGTTAAGCCTGTAAGGAGTGGCCAGGCCACGTAAAGCAGGTATATTATCAGTAGTCAGTAAAGTATAAGAGCCATCCAGGCCGAGCATTTGTATCTGCTTTGCGCCGGAAACGGCATCTGTAGTGGATACCTCTACCGATGCATTTGTCTCAAAGCTCTCTGCCAGGTTACAGCAAGCAGACTTTTCAAGGTCTCTGGTTGTGATAACCTGTGAGTTGGCAGGGGTGAGGGAGGAGTAGCGTGCCTGCTGCCCTTCCACCACTACTTCTTGTAGTTTGCTGGTAGGAGTGAGAGAGATTGTTATGTTGCTCTTGCCATTTACATTAATTGTATCAGGCTTATAACCAATGTAGCTTACTATTACTTCGGGTGTAAGTGCGTCTGCCGTGGAAAGTGCAAAATTACCTAGCACATCGGTAGAGGTGCCTATAGTTGTGCCTTTCCAAACCACATTGGCGCCAATAAGCGGTATACTCGTATTGGTTTGGTCTACTACTCTACCGGTTAACTGTTGCGCAGCACCCGGAAGTATGGCTGCAAAGTATAGTATAAATATGCTTGCTAATAGTCTGTTTTGCCCTTTAAGCTTAAATGCCATTGCTGTTATTGTCTAAGTAATCATCAAAATACAAATAGGTAATATCACACCCCTCTTGCAGGTGCGCTTCTTGTACTTTAAGATAATTAGACTATTAGAGTGTGTAGTTGGTGGAGCAGCTTACGGCCGTAAACAGGCGGAGAACTGTCGGAATAAGTGTAGATGCGCTCTTCAGAAGCTTTAAAAATAGCTTGCCTCAGAACAAAAGGCTGAATGTGGTGCGGTAAGTATACTGGCAGCTGTAAACTAAAGACTTTGTTCGATGAGACCGGTTCCAGTTTCTCATACAATACCTTTACAGCACAACACGAATCAGTGTCCTTTTCTGGGGCTGTTTCTTTTTTGCAGCAGTCATCAGTTTCCTCCGCAAGAGCAGATGTTTTTATACCTGCCATCAAGCATATCTGTTCGCTAAAAGCAACACCAACCGAGCCTGTTAAAATGCACAGGGTAAGGAGCGTTAAGATACTAAGGCGAATTATACTTTTCACGTTACAAATTTAAGCAATTTGCTCCACTTTCTTCCACTTTTCCATAAAAACGGTTTTTGTCTGCCACTTCGCACCACTTTTCTGTGGAAAATGCTAAAAGTATATAGTATTAACTATGTTTAAAGTTAAGTTATTGATATGCAATATGTTAATATATGGTAGGGTCGTATTTTAATCAAAAAGCATATGCAGCGCAAAAAAACTTATACCCAATATATAGCGTTTTTAGTGTGGATAATGTGGATAAGTGGTGTGGATTACCATAATTTATCCACAAAGTGGTAAAAAGTGGTAGATTGTGGTTGCTGTGTTTACCCGAATCGCTACATTTGTAATGTCCGAGAACTATACGGACCAAACTGTTATTGTCTATGAACTTCCTGTCTGGCGAATATGAATGCAAGATTGACCCGAAGGGAAGGTTGGTTTTACCTGCAAAGATAAAATCCAACCTGCCGGAGGCATCGGGCAATCATGTGGTGCTGATGAGAGGATTTGAGCCTTGCCTGGTGCTGTATCCAAAAGCAGAGTGGAAGGTGATTTATGACAAAGTAGCAGGCTTAAATGAGTTTAACGAAGAATACCGTCACTTTCAGCGTAACTTTTTCCGTGGCAACACAGAGATAGAGCTGGACGGTGCAGGCCGTTTTATTGTGCCAAAAACTATGGCGCGTTTTGCTGAGTTGGAAAAAGAGGCTGTTGTAGTAGGATTGGGCAACCGTGTAGAAATCTGGAACCCTGATAAGTATGAAGAATTCCTGATAAAGGATCAGCAGAATTTCTCGCAGCTGGCGCAAAAGTTTTTAGGAGATAAACCGGCAGAAGAGCCTTTGATTTAATGGAGTACCATCGTCCTGTATTGTTTCATGAGTCTGTAGATGCCTTGGCTATTAAGCCGGATGGCGTGTATGTTGACGTAACCTTTGGCGGCGGTGGACATTCCTCGCTTATTGTTAGTAGGCTTACAACCGGTAAGCTATTTAGTTTTGACCAGGACCGTGATGCAGAGGAGCAGTCGAAGAAGATTGATAGTCCGGCATTTCAGTTTGTGCGTGCCAACTTCAGAGATCTCAAAAAGTACCTGAGGCTTTACGGCGCAAAGCAGGTGGATGGTATTTTGGCCGATCTTGGGGTGTCGTCGCATCAGTTTAATGTACCGGAGCGCGGTTTCTCAACCAGGTTTGAAGGGCCGCTGGATATGCGCATGAACGCAGAAGCAGGCACTACCGCTGAAGAGATTCTGCAGACTTACTCTGAAGAACAGTTGCATAGGATCTTCGGCATCTATGGTGAGGTGAAAAACGCTAAAACGCTTGCCCGCACGATTGTGGAGAAAAGAGCACGAAAGTCTTTCGAAACAATCGGTGAATTTAAACAGGCGATTAGTTCCTGTACGCCGAAGGGGAAAGAGAACAAGTACTTGGCCCAGGTTTTTCAAGCACTCCGGATCGAGGTGAACGACGAGATGAAGGCGCTGGAGGAGATGCTGGAGCAGGCTGCAGAAGTGCTGAAGCCAGGTGGTAGGTTGGTAGTTATCTCTTATCACTCGCTGGAAGACAGGCTGGTAAAGAACTTTATAGCCAAGGGTAAATTCTTCGGAGAGGTAGAGAAGGATTTGTACGGAAACGAAATAAAGCCGCTTGAGGCAGTGAACCGGAAACCCATTGTGCCATCAGAGCAGGAACTGCTCGAAAACAGCCGCTCCAGAAGCGCTAAACTCAGAATAGCAGAGAAAAAATAACAACATGATTAAATAAACAGGCTAGTACATAGCTCCAAAATTATTACAGTAACTATGGCTTCAAATGTTCTGATCAAACAAACAAACCCGCCGAAGAATAACTCGGTGCGCGTGAAGCCAGAGGTGGAGCAGCCTAAAAAGCCTAAGAAAGGTACAGGCTTCAGTCTGTTTAAACTTCTCGACAAGTATGCTAATGTAGATGCTTTATTTGAAGAAGGAGTTCCGCTTAAATATCTGCCTTACATTCTTTTTACTACTCTTATTACGCTTTTCTACATCGGCAACACGCATTTTGCTGAAAAAACGATTCGCAGGATCGACAAAGTTAAAGTAGAAACAGAAGACCTTCGGGCAGATTATACTACGCTTAAGTCTGATTACATGGAAGCCAGCAAGCAGTCTGAGGTTGCCCGCAACGTAGAGCCGCTTGGTCTGATAGAAAGTTCGTCGCCACCTTATCAAGTGATTGTGCCTGCCGATGAATATTAAGAAGTCCATAGTAGTAAGGGTTCGGGTAGTTTTCCTGCTTATCTGCCTGTTTGCGTGCGCTATTGTATACAAGATCGTGCGCATTCAGTTTATGGAGGGTGAGCGATGGAAAAAGATATCTAAAGAGCGCCGTATTCGTTACCAGCCGGTATTTGCTACACGTGGCAACATTTACTCTGATAACGGAAGTATAATGGCTACATCGCTGCCGTTTTACCGTGTGGCTTTTGACCCAACAGTGGCAGATGCGGCAACATTTAATGCTGGTATAGATTCATTGTCTATGCTGCTAGCTCGATTTTATAAAGATAGGTCGGAGGATTACTACCGTCGCAAAGTTAAGAACGCGCGCCACGATGGCAGAAGGTATGTACGCCTGAATAGCCGCCAGATTAATTACCAAGACAAGAAGATGATGGCTAAATGGCCCATTTTTAGAGAGGGTAAAAACAAAGGTGGGGTCATTTTCGAGAAAGTTGAAAAAAGATTTAAGCCATTTGGTATGCTAGCTGAGCGTACGATAGGTTTTATTAATGAAGATAAGAACGGAGCGGGTCTTGAGTTTAGCTTTAACCAACACTTAGCCGGTACAGACGGTGAGGCGCTTTTTGAGCGCATTGCAGGTGGTAACAAGCCTATTTACGATGGTACAGAAGTAGAGCCGCAGAATGGTTACGATATTAAAACTACCATCGACATTAACCTGCAGGATGTAGCAGAAAACGCGCTGTACAAAGCATTGGAAAAAACCGACGCCGAGTATGGTTGTGTTATCATGATGGAGGTGAAAACCGGAGAAATCAAAGCAATTGCTAATCTAGGTAAAACAAAAGGCGGTTACATAGAGGACTATAATTATGCTGTTGGTAATCAAGGTCGTACAGAACCGGGCTCTACATTTAAACTTGCCTCAATGATGGCGCTCTTTGAGCATATGCCTGATGTGAGATTAAGTGATTCAGTGGATACAGGAGAGGGGCGTTACCGCATCAAGAACACCATCATGACAGATGCCAAGAATGGCGGTTACGGAATGCTGTCGGTGCAGGAAGTGTTTGAGAAATCATCAAACATTGGCGTCGCAAAGCTGATGGAGCAACACTTTAGCAGTAACCCGCAGGCTTATATAAATTATCTCAACAAGTTTGGCCTGAACAGTACGCTAGGGTTCCAGATGGACGGGGAGGCAAGGCCTTATATGAAAAGCCCACAGGACAGAACCTGGTATGGTACCACACTTACTTCTATGGCTATTGGCTATGAAATGAAGCTGTCGCCGCTACAGACGCTGGCCTTTTATAATGCAGTTGCAAACAATGGCGTAAAGATTCAGCCAATTATTGTGAAGGAGATCAGCAAGACAAACACAGTTATTCAATCTTTCAAGACACGTGTGCTGAATGAAAAAATCGCCTCAGATGAAACACTAAGAAAGCTGCGCACAATGCTGGAAGGAGTGGTAGAAAATGGAACAGCTAAAAACATCCTGAGCAAAGATTACAAAGTAGCTGGTAAAACAGGTACTGCCCGTAAAGTAAAGAACGGGCGCTATGTAATGGAGTATTCTACTTCGTTTGCGGGATACTTTCCGGCAGATAACCCGAAGTATAGCTGCATTGTGATTATTGATAGCCCGAAGGGTGTAAATGTATACGGGGGTGATGTGGCTGCGCCAGTGTTTAAAGAACTAGCAGATAAAGCATATGCAAGAGATTTAGCCATGCATAAGTCGCTGAAAGCTCGTGTTGTTCCGAATAAGGATAGCATGCCTCTCGTGGAGGCTGGTAGTTTAGAAGATTTAACTTATATCTGTAACAAGATCGGAATCAGTCACCATCCGAATATTACAGATGAAGAGTGGGTTAGGGTAGAACCAAAAATGCGATCTCTGGATTTTAAACCGAATCCAGTTGAGTTAAACAAAGTGCCGGATGTAGAAGGGATGACTTTACGCGATGCGCTTTACATACTTGGCAATCAGCACCTGAATGTAAAAGTGCTTGGTGCAGGTAAGCGGGTAAAGCAGCAGTCGTTGGAGCCAGGTACAGCAATTACAAAAAATACAAGAATTACGATTGTTTTGAGCTAATGCAGTTACTGCAGAACATATTAAAAGACATTAGAACTCTGGAGGTAAAAGGTCAGGTGGATGTATCCATTGAGGCAATTACCTTCGATTCGAGGCAGGTGCGCCCAGGTGTGGCTTTTGTGGCAATACGCGGTGTGCAGGCCGATGGGCATGATTTTATTTCGAAAGCAGAGGAAGCCAATGCAACTGCGATTGTTTGTGAGAAGCTTCCTGCTGAACTAAAGGAAAGTATAACCTATGTAGTGGTAGAAGATTCGGGGAATGCTTTGGGTAAAATGGCATCTGCTTTCTATGGTCATCCATCAAAAAGACTGAAGTTGGTAGGGGTAACTGGTACAAATGGCAAAACAAGTACAGTTACGCTATTGCATAAGCTTTTTAGGGAATTGGGCTACCATGTGGGCATGCTTTCTACCGTACAGAATCAGATAGATGAGGAGGTTATACCTTCTACCCATACTACACCAGATGCCGTTAAGCTGAACGAGCTACTGGCGCAGATGGTAAAGGCAGGCTGTTCTTACTGTTTTATGGAAGTAAGTTCTCATGCCATGGTGCAGAAACGTGTGGCTGGTCTGCAGTTTGCAGGCGGTGTATTTACCAACATCACCCACGATCACCTGGACTACCACCAAACGTTCGACGAGTATATTAAAGCCAAGAAATCGTTTTTTGATATTTTACCAAAAGGCGGCTTTGCGCTGGTTAATACAGACGATAAGCGCGGTTCGGTAATGGTGCAGAATACAAAAGCTGATATCCATGAGTTCTCGTTACGTAAGGCAACAGAGTTTAAAGCGCGCATTATTGATAACACGATTCAGGGTTTGCACTTGGATGTGGATGGGCATGAGATCTGGTGTAAACTAATCGGCTCGTTTAATGCCTACAATTTTTTAGGTGTTTATGCGGCTGCAGTTTTGCTTGACGAAGATCCGATTGAGGTATTAACTATACTTTCAAACCTTAATACAGCGGTCGGCCGTTTCGATTATATTGTTTCAGACTCGCAGGTAACTGGTATAGTAGATTATGCGCACACACCAGATGCATTAGAAAATGTACTGAACACGATACAGCAGATCCGCACGCCGTTGCAAAAAGTTATAACTGTAGTTGGATGTGGAGGTAACCGCGATGCAGGCAAGCGTCCTTTAATGGCAGATATTGCCTGCCGCCTCAGCGATAAGGTTATTCTTACTTCTGATAACCCGCGTTTTGAAGAGCCGCAGGCGATACTGGAGGATATGCAGAAGGGAGTGAAGCCGCTTGATTTTAAAAAGACACTATCGGTGCTGGACAGGAGAGAAGCCATTAAAACAGCTTGTATGCTAGCAGAACCAAACGATATCATACTTGTAGCCGGCAAGGGCCACGAGACATACCAGGAAATAAAAGGTGTGAAAACTGACTTTGATGATAAGCAGGTTTTGCGTGAAATGTTTCAGCAACTGGGTAAATAAAATTAGAAAGCTAAAGGTAACAGAAGTATAAGTTAATGTTATATCACCTTTTTACATACCTCGACCGTGAATTTGATTTTATTGGGGCAGGTGTGTTTCAATATATTTCATTCAGGGCAGGTATGGCTACCCTTGTATCGCTGTTAATAGCGATGCTTTTTGGAGGAAAGCTGATTAATGTGCTGCAGCGCAAGCAGGTAGGCGAGAGTATTCGCGACCTAGGGTTAGAAGGCCAGTTGGAGAAAAAAGGAACGCCTACAATGGGTGGTCTCATCATTATCCTGGCCATACTGGTGCCAACATTGCTTTTTGCCAGATTAGATAACATTTATATAATCCTTATGCTGGTTTCTACCGTATGGTTGGGCTTAATCGGTTTCCTGGATGATTACATTAAGGTTTTTAAAAAGAACAAAGAAGGGCTGGCCGGGCGCTTTAAAATTCTAGGACAGATAGGTTTGGGTCTTATTGTGGGTCTTACGTTATACTTTAACGATGATGTGGTTGTGCGACAGTACATCTTCTCAGATGGCAGCACCTCGGCTGTAAATGCCACTAAGCACTATACCGATGTGCACAGCATGATCACAACCATACCTTTCCGCAAAAACAACGAGCTTGATTACTGCAATCTGTTCTCTTTTGCGGGGCCACTGTTCCAGGACTGGTCTTGTTACCTGTACATCCCGTTCGTAATCCTGGTTATTACGGCGGTATCCAACGGTGCTAACATTACAGACGGTATCGACGGGCTGGCGGCTGGTACTTCAGCGATTATCGGATTAACACTGGCCATTTTTGCCTGGATTTCTGGTAATACTATTTTTGCCGATTACCTGGACATCATGTTTATTCCAAACTCTGGTGAGTTAACGATTTTCTGCCTTGCCTTTGTAGGAGCTTGCGTTGGCTTCCTGTGGTACAACACGTATCCGGCCCAAGTGTTTATGGGCGATACAGGCAGCTTGGCCATTGGTGGCATTATTGCCGTTCTGGCGCTGATTGTAAGAAAAGAGCTTTTGATTCCGATACTGTGCGGCATCTTCCTGATAGAGAACCTGTCTGTGATGCTGCAGGTAAGTTACTTTAAGTATACAAAGAAGAAGTATGGCGAGGGGCGCCGCATTTTTAAGATGTCGCCGCTGCACCACCACTACCAGAAACTAGGTTACCACGAGTCTAAGATTGTAGGTCGTTTCTGGATTGTAGGTATCATGTTAGCCATTTTGACACTGGCTACACTTAAACTTCGCTAAGAAAGAATTAGAAAAATGAAGATAGCAATATTAGGAGCAGGTGAAAGTGGCGTAGGAGCTGCATTACTGGCACAGGCTAAGGGCATTGATGTGTTCGTGTCGGATATGGGCCAGATCAAAGATCAATACAAAGCCAAGCTAGCTACCGCTGCTATCCCGTTCGAAGAAGGAACTCATACTTTAGATAGAATTCTTGATGCTAACGAAATCATTAAAAGTCCTGGCATTCCTGATAAAGCTGCAGTTATACAAGAAGCAGCCAAAAAGAAGATACCTGTAATCTCTGAAATTGAATTTGCCGGCAGGTATACAGATGCCAAATTTATCTGTATTACTGGTACAAATGGTAAAACAACTACCACACTGCTTACTTATCACCTGTTAAAAAATGCTGGGCTAAACGTAGGTTTAGCGGGTAATATAGGAGAAAGTCTGGCAGAGAAAGTAGTAGAGAACAAGCACGAGTATTACGTGGTGGAGCTTAGTAGTTTCCAGCTGGACAACATGTATGATTTTAAAGCGCATGTAGCCGTACTTACTAACATCACACCGGACCACCTGGACCGCTACGATTATAGCATGGACAAGTATGCTGACTCTAAGCTTCGCATCACGCAGAACATGACGGGCAGCGACTTCTTTGTGTTTAATGCAGATGACGAGAACATTGCCAAAGCATTTGACTCAGCAAACTATGCAGGTACAACTGTTCCGTTCTCTTTACAAGGTGCAGCAGGTGCCAAGGTATACTTTGAAGACTCAAGTATAAAGGTTGATGCTAAATTCTATGAAGGCATGGTTAATACTTCTAAGTCTGGCCTGATTGGAAAGCATAACCAATATAATACCATGGCGGCAGTTGCGGTGGCAAAGTTACTGGGTGTAGAGGACGGAGCCATTGCAACGGCACTGGAAACATTTGAGAACGCAGAGCATCGCCTGCAACAAGTGGGCATAGCCAAAGAAGTTACCTACATCAACGACTCAAAAGCCACTAATGTAGAAGCTGTTTGGTATGCCTTGGAAGGTATAAAGCAGCCGATTGTATGGATAGCAGGTGGCGTGGACAAAGGAAACGATTACAACTCTCTTGTTGAACTTGCTCGTGAGAAAGTGAAAGTATTGGTGTGCTTAGGCAAAGATAATGAGAAGTTGAAGCAGGTATTCGGAAGGGTAGTGCCGATTATAGCAGAGACAACATCTATTGAGTATGCAGTGCGCCTTAGCCGCTCACTGGCTACTCCAGGGGACGTGGTATTGCTATCGCCGGCATGTGCAAGCTTCGACCTGTTTAACAATTACGAACACCGCGGCCAACGCTTTAAGGAGGCCGTTGAAAAGATAGTATTAAAAAAATAAACATAACCGATTTAGCCAAAGGTTTATGATAAAGCAGTGGTTACAGAAAAACCTGAAGGGAGATCCCGTACTTTGGGGTATCGTCCTGATGTTCTCGCTTATTAGCGTGGCGGTGGTGTATTCTGCCACTGGTACTCTTGCCTACAAAAAAATGGAGGGTAACACAGAGTATTTTCTACTCAAGCATTCTTCCCTTATTCTGGTAGGTTTGGGCTTTATGTGGTTCGCTCATAAAATTCCTTACAGATATTATTCTAGGCTTTCATTGTTTGCCCTGATACTATCGGTGCCACTGTTGTTGTTCACCTTTTTCTGGGGTTCAAACATAAACGAGGCTTCCCGATGGATTACAATACCAATCATTAATCAGACATTTCAACCTTCGGATTTGGCTAAGTTAGCCCTGATATCTTACCTGGCAAGTATGCTGGCAAAGGTGCAGCAGGAGCTCGAGAACTGGAAGAAGACGCTGGTACCTATGATGATCTGGACGGCTGGCATTTGTGGCTGTATAGCTCTTACCAATACATCTACGGCTATTTTGCTTTTTGCTACGTGCATGTTGTTAATGTTTATTGGTCGTGTGCCGATAAAATATCTGGCTGCTACCTTCCTGATTGTGTTTGTTTTCGGAAGCGGAATGTTGGCGGTAGGCCAGCGTCTGGAGACGGCTATTAGCCGGGTAGAGGATTTTATGGATCCTAATGAAACTGCTTTCCAGTTAGAGCAATCATATATCGCCATTGCAACAGGTGGTATAGTTGGTAAAGGCCCCGGAAACAGTGATCAACGTGATATTCTGCCTCACCCGTACTCTGATTTTATTTTTGCCATTATTCTGGAAGAGTATGGTCTGCTTGGAGGTGTGGTAGTACTGTTTTTATACCTGGCCCTACTTTATCGGGGGCTCGTAACGGTGGCCAATAGTACAGGGGCCTTCGGAGGCCTGCTTTCTGCCGGATTAAGTTTTAGCCTGGTGATACAAGGTATGATAAACATGGGTGTGGCTGTTGGACTAGGACCTATCACCGGATTGCCGCTACCTCTGCTAAGTATGGGTGGTACGTCTTTGATCTTTACAGGTATCTCGCTGGGAATTATACTTAGTGTAAGCCGAACCGACAGGCAAATTAACCAGGATGCAACAGCGGCATCTAATAAGATGCCATTAACCTCTAACGTGCCTGTAAATGCCTGAGCAGCATAAACCATATCGGGTGATCATAAGCGGTGGAGGCACCGGAGGGCATATTTACCCTGCTGTGGCCATTGCCAACCAGCTGAAGGCGATAGATCCGGAGGCCGAGATCCTGTTTGTGGGGGCCAAGGGACGCATGGAGATGACGAAGGTGCCGGAAGCAGGTTATAAAATCGTTGGGCTATGGATTAGTGGTATTCAACGCCGCCTAACACTGGATAACCTGTCGTTTCCGCTAAAGGTGTTGTCAAGTATAAAAGCATCGTACAAAATTATAAAGGAGTTTAATCCAGATGCTGTGGTGGGTGTGGGAGGTTATGCCAGCGGCCCATTATTGTATGCTGCTACTTCGCGTAAGATACCTGCCCTGATTCAGGAGCAAAATTCTTATGCCGGGATCACCAATAAACTCTTGTCTAAGCGAGTTGATAAAGTATGCGTGGCCTATCCGAACATGGAAGCTTTCTTTCCGGCTGATAAGCTAATATTAACAGGGAACCCTGTACGCAGTGATATCCTAGACAGTAACTCTAAACGTGAGGAGGCGCTGGCGCATTTTGGAATAGAAGCAGGCAAGAAAACAATACTGGTGATTGGTGGTAGCCTCGGAGCCAGAACCATTAACCAAAGTATAACTGCCGGTTTGGAGCAGATCGTACAGGCAGGATACCAACTAATCTGGCAGACAGGTAAAGCATTTTATCCGCAGGCACAGGAGCTGGAGCAGAAGTATATAGGAAGAGGTGTAAAAGCCTTCGATTTTATAAAGCGCATGGAGCTGGCGTACGCAGCTGCTGATGTGGTAATTTCAAGAGCGGGTGCTTTATCAATTTCAGAATTGTGCCTGGTTGGTAAGCCTGCAGTATTGGTGCCGTCGCCAAATGTAGCAGAAGACCATCAGACAAAAAACGCCATGGCTTTAGTACAACAGGATGCTGCCATACTTGTGCGTGACCAGAATTCGGGAGAGAAGCTGGTACAAACAGCGCTTCAACTGGCGCAGGACGAGCAGGAGCAGGCTAGATTAAGCCAGAACATACTTAAAATGGGCAAGCCAAATGCGGCAGCTGATATAGTAAACGAATTAATTAAGCTGATCAAGTGAAACTGGAGCAGTATACATATATCTACTTTTTAGGCATCGGCGGCATCGGTATGAGTGCGATTGCCCGTTGGTTTAATGCGAAAGGGTATCCTGTTTGGGGTTACGATAAAACCCGCACGCCACTAACTGAGGCGTTGGAGCAGGAAGGGATACGTGTGCACTACGAGGATGATGTTGCGCTACTGCCACAGGAAATACTTGATAATAAAGAGCAGACTCTGATAGTGCTAACGCCTGCCATACCTGCCGAGCATACAGAGTGGGCCTACCTAAAAGAGAGCGGCTATGCAATTAAAAAGCGTTCTGAAGTTTTAGGTATCATTACTTCAGGTGCCTTTACCATTGCAGTAGCTGGTACGCACGGTAAAACCACAACATCCTCTATTGTAACGCACCTGCTGCACCATGCTGGGGTAGACTGTTCTGCTTTTCTGGGTGGTATTGCTACTAATCTGAACTCAAACCTGCTGATTGGTACCGGTGAGGGAGGTAAAGAAACAGTAGTAGTAGAGGCCGACGAGTATGACCGTTCATTCCTGACACTGTTCCCCGATGTGGCTATTGTTACTTCTGCGGATCCTGACCACCTGGATATTTATGGGGATAAGGACGAGATGAATCGAACTTTCCAGAAATTTATTGGTCAGGTAAAGCCGGGAGGTTATCTTTTTATACATGAAGGTATAGATGCCCGCTTAATTGACTTAGTACAGGAAGGTGTGCAGGTAATAAAGTATGGCTTAGATAAGGGGGAGGCGCATGTACAGAACCTAAGTATAGATGGGCGTTGGTTTGAGTTCGATGCTTCCAGTCCGCTTGGCGATATAGCTGGTCTGCGTTTAGGCTTACCTGGTTTCCATAATGTAGAGAATACATTGGCTGCCATACTTGCTGCTCAGGTAATGCAGGTTAGCGCACAAAGTATAAAAGCTGGTGTAGAAAGTTATACTGGAGTTAAAAGGCGATTTGAGTTTATTTATGAAGGGCAGGGTAAAGTGTATATAGATGACTATGCACACCACCCGAAAGAGATTGAGGCATTTATGAAGTCGCTTCGTGCTTTGTACCCGAACAAGAAGATAAAAGTGCTATTTCAGCCACACCTATACACCCGCACCCGCGACTTTGCCCAAGAGTTTGCAGAGAGCTTGAGCGTGGCCGATGAGCTGGTGTTGCTGGACATTTATCCAGCTCGTGAAAAACCAATACCGGGGGTAACTTCGGAAATGATTTTGGAGCAGGTGACGTGCAGTAAAAAGCAAATATTGCACAAAGAAAATATAGTAGAAAATTTGCTTAAGAACAGCGATTTTGATGTGCTGGCAACAGTAGGAGCCGGTGATATTGACACATTGGTAAAGCCTATCAGAAATTTTTTAGAAAAAGAACGTCATGGGCTTGAATAGTAAAATAAAATCTTTAATTTTTGCAGGTTGTAGCATCATCACTATTGGTGCTCTTGCAGGTTTTGCTAATTCTAGGCAAAATGAAAAAATCTGTAAAAAAGTGTCAATAAATATTGATAATGAGTACAACAATTACTTTATTGGGGATAAGGAAGTACGGGGACTTTTAACCCGTGAAGGAGAACGAAAATTAGAAGGACTTCCGAACCGCAATATCGATCTTAAGAACCTGGAAAAGCGCATTGAGGCAAACAAATTTGTTAAAGATGCCGAAGTATACCGGGGACTAGACGGAAACGTTCATGTAAATGTAAAACAGAATAGGCCTATTGCTAGAATTATACGACCAGACCAAGATGTCTACATCGACGTGGAAGGTAACATACTTCCACTTTCAGACAGATACACAGCTCGTGTAATACCAATAACCGGATCAGCTTTATCAAGGTCTCTAAACAGCGAGTTCTTTAAGGACTCAACAGGACAGGCCTATACTTCCTTGCTGAAGTTCATTGAGAACGATCAGTTTTGGAAGGCTCAAATTGCCCAGATGCATATAGATGGGAGGGGCAAAATTTCACTTCTGCCGCAGGTAGGAGAGCACACAGTTGAATTTGGCAAACCTAACAAGGTGGAGCAGAAGTTCAGAAAACTGATGATCTTTTATAAAGAAGTGCTGCCTGTTGTAGGCTGGGACAAATATAAAAGAGTGAATGTAGAGTACGAAGATCAGATAATTTGCGAATAAATATACAGATATGCAGAACGACAAAATAGTAGTAGGCTTGGACATTGGCACAACCAAAGTTTGCGCACTTGTTGGTCGGAAAAATGAGTTTGGAAAGCTGGAGATACTGGGCATGGGCAAGGCCGTATCGGAGGGTGTGGTACGTGGAATGGTAAGCAACATCGACAAAACAGTTGAAGCTATCAAGAAAGCGATCCGTCAGGCCGAGGAGCAGTCAGGTATCAACATTGGGGTAGTGAACGTAGGGATTGCCGGTCAGCATATCAAGAGTTTACAGCACAATGGCAGCATTACACGCCAGGTTACAGACCACGAAATAACGGTTGAGGATGTTAACCGCCTTACTAACGATATGTACCGCCTGGTAACCCCTCCTGGCAGCGAGATCATTCACGTAATGCCGCAGGAGTACAAGGTAGATTACGAAGAGGGTATCACTGACCCGGTAGGTATGTCTGGTGTTAGGCTGGAGGGTAACTTTCATATTATCACAGCGCAATCAAATGCGATCAACAACATCAACAAATGTATTACCCGTGCCGGACTTGCAGTTGATCATTTGATATTGGAACCACTTGCCTCGTGCATGTCGGTACTAAGCGATGAGGAAAAAGAGGCTGGCGTAGTATTGGTTGATATAGGCGGCGGAACAACTGACTTAGCCATTTTTAAAGACAATATTATTCGCCATACGGCAGTTCTACCATTTGGAGGTAACATTATTACTTCTGATATTAAGCAAGGCTGCATGGTGATGCAAAACCAGGCAGAGCAGCTTAAAGTGAAGTTTGGGAAAGCAATAGCCGACGAAGCTTCTGATAATGAGATTGTTTCTATACCAGGCCTACGTGACAGAACACCCAAAGAGATATCTCTTAAAAACCTTGCCTACATTATAGAGGCAAGAATGGAGGAGATAGTCGAGCTTATTTACGCAGAAATTATGCGTTCTGGGTATGGTAACCATCTGGCAGCGGGTATTGTGATCACAGGTGGTGGTTCGCAGCTTCAAAATCTGGTACAGTTAGTGGAGTATATCACTGGCATGGATACACGTATTGGTTACCCTAATGAGCACTTAGGCAAATCAAAGATAGATGCCGTTAAAAGCCCAATGTATGCGACAAGTGTTGGCCTAGTGCTAGCTGGTTATCAGTCTATTGACCAGATGGCGGCAGGTTATACAGAGACACAACAAGAACAAATAGAGTATAAGAAACCAGTTCAGAAAGTAGCCAAAGAAAAAGAAAGCAACGGCGGTCTTTTCCAGATGATTAAAGGTTTCTTATCTGACGACATAGACAATAAACAAAGTTATTAACCCATAATCGAGCAGGAGAAATTAGCATGACTTCAATGTACACTTTTGACTTACCATCTAGCAGTAAGTCCATCATTAAGGTGATTGGCGTCGGGGGCGGTGGAAGCAACGCTGTTAACCACATGTATAGCCAAGGCATCAAAGATGTCGAGTTTATCATATGTAACACCGATGCACAAGCACTTAAAAGCAGCAGCGTTCCTACCAAACTTGCCATTGGGCAAAACCTGACCGAAGGTCTTGGAGCTGGTGCTAACCCTGAAAAGGGTAAACACGCCGCTCTAGAGAGCAAAGAAGAAATCCGTGAAATGCTAAGCTCCGACACCAAAATGGTGTTTATCACAGCTGGTATGGGTGGTGGTACCGGTACTGGTGCTGCTCCGGTTATTGCTAAAGTAGCCAAAGAATTGGGTATCCTGACAGTAGGTATCGTTACAGCTCCTTTTGCCTTTGAAGGCAAAAAGAAGAAAATCGCTGCCGAAAACGGGGTGAAAGAACTGAGCGAAAACTGCGACACGATCCTGGTCATCCTGAACGACAAGCTGCGCGAGATGTTCGGTAACCTTACCATCCGTGAGGCTTTCGCAAAAGCTGATAATGTGTTAACAACAGCTGCTAAGTCTATTGCTGAAATCATTACAGTTACAGCAGAGGTAAACGTGGACTTTGAAGACGTTAAAACGGTAATGAAAGACTCTGGCGCTGCAGTGATGGGTTCTGCGACTACAGAGGGCGAAGGCCGTGCTTTACGTGCTGCCGAAGAGGCGCTTTCTTCTCCGTTGCTTAACAATACTGATATTCACGGTGCTCAGAAAATTCTTCTTTCCATTATGTCTGGTGAGCAGGCAGAATTGGAAATGGATGAATTAACTGAAATCACTGAATACATCCAGGATAAAGCTGGCCAGGAGGCCGAGGTTATTTTCGGCCATGGTATCGACTCATCATTAGGTCAGAGCATTCGTGTTACAGTTATCGCCACTGGTTTTGCCAGCAGCGCTGACAGCATTATGGAGCCAAAGAAAACAGTGTTTGACCTGGAAAGCCAAAAAAAAATTGAAGTAGCAGAGCCTGCTAAAGTAGAAACTCCTGAAGTTGCCGCGTTTGTAGCTAAGCCAGTTGTTGCTCCTGTACCAACTCCTCAGGCACAGGTTCCTGCACAAGCGCCAGCCCCTGCACCACAGCAACCTGCTTATGAGCAGCCGCAACAGGCAGCACGTAGACCGGTAGAGCAGCCACAGGCACAGCCGCAGCGCACTATTTATACTTTGGATGCAAATGCACAGAATGATTTTTTCGGTTCTGTTTCCAGAGATGAAGACCGTGCTGCCAAAGAAGCTGACAGAATTTCGGAGGAGCGTGAGTTGATGCAGCGTCGTGCGGAAGAGCGTCGTGAGCGTCTTCGCATGTTAAGCTCTGAGATTACATCTGAGGCTATAAAAGAAAAGCTGGATGTTCCAGCATACCTGCGCCGGAATGTATCTCTTGAGAAGGTGTCACACTCATCTGAGCGTAACATTTCGCGCTTTAATTTAAATGATGATAATGAGATACTTGGCGATAATCGTTTCCTGCACGATAACGTTGACTAAGTAATCAGAAGTATAAAAACAGAAAGGGCCGCAATTTATGCGGCCCTTTCTGTTTTTATACTTTTTACTAAATACAAAGTATGACTTTATACTTTAAAACTTAATAAACTGCTCCACATGCTGCTCCAGCAGTTCTTGATATAATTCATTAGTGAGTTTAGTACCGTCAAAATTATTTTCAATATGTGCAAATTTGGGCTTCATGGCCATTATATGCATACCTAAATAATTAAGTATATCTGTAAGGTGGCTTAAAGAAAGACCGCTACCCTGCATTCCCGATGATAAGCCAATTAATGCGCCTTTCTTATCGCGAAAGGTATTAGGATAAGCCAAACCATCGATAAAAGCCTTCAGTACGCCAGGGAAAGAAGAGTTATATTCTGGTACCACAAACACAAACTTATCAGAACTTGCAATCATACTGCTTAGCTTGTTAAATGCTTCATTTTTGCCCACATTATCATAAAGAGCAGAGGTCGTAAAATCAGCAGGCAAATCAGCGAGATCCAGTATCTGGTAAGTTATACTGTGGGTATTAAGTAAATCAGCATACATGTTTACAACAGCCCTTGAGTTTGATGCAGGTCGGTTAGTGCCTGATATTAAAGTGATCATTGTGCGGTTTTATCTTTTCCTTTTTTAACACATAACGCGTGCTAAAGTTATACTTGGCTGCAAGTATACGGGATATGTTACAAAAGAAAAAGGCGAGGAGCTGTTGCCGCCTCGCCTTTTTTGTAAGTGAAAATTAGAGGATTATAAATTCTCAGACGTTGCCGTTGCTGAAATATACTCTCTTCTAAGTATAGCTATGTTTTCCAGAGATATACCTACAGGGCATTCTGCAGCACAAGAACCAATGTTTGTACAAGCGCCAAAGCCTTCGATATCCATCTGAGCTACCATGTTTTCTGCACGAGTTTTACGTTCTGCTTTACCCTGTGGCAACATGGCCAGCTGAGATACCTTAGCAGAAACGAACAGCATAGCAGAAGCATTTTTACATGCTGCCACACAAGCTCCGCACTGAATACAAGTTGCCGCGTCAAAAGCCTTATCAGCGATAGACTTTGGAATTGGAATAGCGTTTGCATCAGGAACACCACCTGTGTTAACAGATACATAACCACCAGCCTGCTGAATACGATCAAAAGCAGAACGGTCAACCACTAAGTCTTTATGCACTGGAAAAGCAGCAGCTCTCCAAGGCTCGATTGTGATGGTATCGCCGTCGTTAAAGTGGCGCATGTGCAGCTGGCAGGTAGTAGTGCCACGCTCAGGACCGTGTGCACGGCCGTTGATAAACAAGCTACACATACCACATATACCTTCGCGGCAGTCGTGGTCGAATGCGATTGGGTCTTCACCTCTACGAAGCAGGTCTTCGTTCAGCACGTCCAGCATCTCCAGGAAAGACATATCCGGAGATATACCTTTAATCGGATACGTAACCATAGAACCCGCTGCATCTTTATTTTTTTGGCGCCAAACCTTTAGTGTCAGGTCCATCGGTTTAGCATTTGGATTACTTCCAGCCATTTCTTTATTAATTACGAATTATGAATTCCGAATTACGAATTAGTTAAGGAGCATTTAGCACTCGATAATAATTTCTAATTCATAACTTCTAATTTTCTATTTATAGCTACGCTGTGTTAGCTTCACGTTCTCAAACTTCAACTCTTCCTTATGCAGGACAGGTTCGTTGCCTACACCTGTAAACTCCCAGGCTGCTACATAGGCAAAGTTCTCATCGTCACGAAGAGCTTCGTTTTCAGGAGTCTGATATTCCTCACGGAAGTGACCACCGCACGATTCGTTTCTGTGTAGAGCATCGTCCACCATTAGTTCGCCTAGCTCCAAGAAGTCAGCAACCCGGTTGGCTTTCTCAAGGGTGATGTTCAACTCCTCATTTACACCAACTACTTTCACATCTTGCCAGAACTCGTCGCGCAGTTTACGTATTTCCTGCTTAGCAAATTGCAGGCCTTCAGCATTACGGGCCATACCGCAGTAATCCCACATAATCTGGCCAAGTGCCTTATGGAAATCATCAACCGTACGTGTACCGTTTATGCCTAGTAGCCTGTTATTTTTCTCGATTACGGCAGCCTCAGCCTCTTTAAAGGCAGGGTGATCAGTACTTACTTTGTCGTAAGGTGTTTTTGCCAAGTAATCCCCAATAGTATAAGGAACTACAAAGTAACCGTCCGCAAGTCCCTGCATCAAAGCAGATGCACCTAGGCGGTTTGCACCGTGGTCAGAGAAGTTACACTCACCTGTAGCATATAAACCAGGGATGTTAGTCATTAGATTATAATCTACCCAAAGGCCACCCATAGTATAGTGTACAGCCGGGTAGATACGCATTGGTCTTTCGTATGGGTTCTCGTCTGTAATCTTAGCGTACATTTCAAATAAGTTACCATACTTAGCAGCGATAGCCGGCTGGCCTTCACGCTTAATGGCGTCTGCAAAATCAAGGTATACGGCAAGGCCAGATGAGCCTACACCACGTCCTTCGTCGCAAACTAGCTTGGCGTTACGAGATGCCACGTCGCGCGGTACCAGGTTACCAAAAGCAGGGTATTTGCGCTCTAGGTAGTAATCGCGGTCTTCTTCTTTAATGTCGTTTACTGTAATCTCGCCTTTTCTTAATCTCTCGGCAATCTCAACAGTTTTAGGTACCCAAACACGGCCATCATTACGAAGTGACTCAGACATCAGCGTAAGCTTAGACTGATAGCCACCTGATACCGGAATACAGGTTGGGTGAATCTGTGTATAGCAAGGGTTAGCGAACAATGCACCTTTCTTGTGTGCTCTCCAGGCAGCTGTGGCGTTAGAGCCCATTGCATTGGTAGAAAGGAAGAATACGTTACCGTAACCGCCTGTTGCCAACACAACTGCGTGTGCACTATGCGATTCGATCTTACCTGTGATCAGGTTACGAACCACAATACCACGCGCTTTGCCATCCACCATTACCAGGTCAAGCATTTCGGTGCGCGGGTACATTTTTACTTTACCGTAAGCAATCTGGCGATTAAGGGCAGAGTATGCACCTAAAAGCAGCTGCTGTCCTGTTTGGCCACGAGCGTAGAATGTACGCGACACCTGAGCGCCACCAAACGAACGGTTTGCCAACAAGCCGCCGTACTCACGTGCAAAAGGAACACCTTGTGCCACGCACTGGTCAATGATATCTACAGACACCTGAGCCAGACGGTAAACGTTTGCCTCACGTGCACGGTAGTCACCGCCCTTAACAGTGTCATAAAACAAACGGAAAATAGAGTCGCCGTCGTTCTGGTAGTTTTTAGCAGCGTTTATACCACCCTGCGCGGCAATAGAGTGCGCACGGCGTGGAGAATCCTGAAAGCAGAATGCTTTTACGTTATAGCCAAGCTCACCAAAAGTAGCCGCCGCAGACGCACCAGCCAAACCAGTACCAACAACAATAATATCGTATTTACGCTTGTTAGCTGGGTTTACCAGCTTCACATTAAATTTATGTTTATCCCACTTTTCAGCTAAGTTGCCTTCCGGGATTTTAGAATCTAGTATCATAGTAAACTATATCAGTTTAATTATAACTCAAAGAGAAAGAAGAAGTATAGCGGAATGATAGCAAATCCCAGGCAAATGATAACAGAGAAAGCATAGCCGAACTTCTGGATAAATGGAGTGTACTTTTTATGCGTTAAACCCAGCGACTGGAATGCGCTTTGGAAACCATGAATTAAGTGATAAGCCAATGCCACCATCGCTAATACATAAATGGCAACATACCACCAGATCTGGAACGACTGAACTACACGTAAATAAAGGTTGTCATACTCTACATCCTCTACTACAACACCTTCCAGGCCACCGAAACGAGCTGGCACAAAGAAGTTCCACAGGTGGATGATCAGGAATACAAGAATTACTGTGCCTAAAAGACCCATGTTGCGAGAAGACCAAGGGCTGTTTTCTCCCGGACGGTTTTCTGCGTATCCAACCGGACGAGCCACCTTGTTGCGGCGTGTTAGTACAATAGCATCATAAATATGGAAAAGGAATCCTAACAGCAGGACGATTTCCATAGTGCGGATAACAGGGTTTGTGCCCATGAAATGAGAATATACGTTGAAAGCTGCGCCTCCATCGTCCTTAAAAAGCTGCAGGTTACCAATCAGGTGTATCACCAGGAAAGAGCACAGGAAAAGACCCGTGATCGACATGATGATCTTGCGGCCGATTGTACTGGAAAACGTTTTAGTAAACCAATTCATCTGTATTAGTTAAAGGTTAATTAATTATGCGTTTTTAATTCTCAAAGGTACTAGCAGGGCCATTATAAAACAATTTTAGCTGAATATTTTGAATCAATCTAAATTGTAATGCGTAGGACAGAAAACCTTTACTATGTAAACCTACTTTTCTTCCATTTGTTGATAATAAAATTAAACTTTTTTAGTTTACTTTATAGCTTATTTACCGCCAAACCCTATTTATATGCCAAACAGTTTACGCAAATGGTATCTGCTGCATGGCGGTCTGTTGTGGGTGTTGATATTGTTGTTGGGAGCTTTAACCGAAGCACAGGCCACGCACATTAGAGCAGGAGATATTACTGCCAAACGGGATACTACACCCAATCCTAACCCGTTGCGCTTCTTTTTCACCATGAAAATTTACACGGATGCTCCGTCTAATGCCGAGGATCCTACCGTATTGATTTCGCAAGGTGACGGGACAACACTTACAATACCACGCATAGGACCCGAAATTCCGGTTGGCGACCCCGCTGACCAAGTAAATGTGGCCATTTACAGATGGGAGTATACTTACCGTTCTCCCGGCACCTATGTGGTTTCCTGGACAGGTATAAATCGTAATCCAAGCATACTCAATATCTCTCCACCTTCAGATCAGGTTACTTTCTTTATCTCCACTACCATCAACATCAACCCGCTTCGTGGCTTTAACAGTACACCAGTACTTACTGTGGCTCCTGTTGATTTAGCTGCAGTTGGTCGTGTTTATGTACACAACCCTGGTGCTTACGATGCTGATGGCGACAGTCTTGCTTTTAAGCTGAGGGTTCCGCAGCAGCGTGGCGGTTTAAATGCAAATCCATCAAACGTGCCTGGTTACGTGCTGCCTAACCTGGTAGCAGGCGGTTGCACCCAGGCCTCTGGTACGGGTAACTCTTTTCTGAGGATAGATGTACTGACTGGGCAGTTAACCTGGGATGCCCCCTGTTTAAGAGGAGAGTATAACGTAGCTTTTGTTGTGGAAGAGTGGCGGGTGTCGGCCAATGGAGCTGTAAAAATCGGGGAGGTGGTCCGGGATATGCAGATCATCGTGAAAGAAACCCCTAACCGCCCTCCGAAGTTAGAGCCAAAAGACACCTGCATTGTAGCAGGTACGACATTGAACGGTATTGTCCGGGCAACTGACCCTGACGGAGACTTTATCAGGTTGACAGCAAATGGTGGTATCATACCTCCGGCCACTTTCCGGCAAACAGTAAACAATGCCGGAACAGCTGCCGGAGCGTTTAGCTGGTCTACCACCTGTAACGACGTACGTGAGCGCCCTTACCAGGTAATCTTTAAGGCTGAAGACGTAAGGCCGCCTAACGAAACCAAGCTGGCAGATTTGCAGCCATGGAATATTACCGTAGTAGGTCCACCGCCAACTAACCTTGCCGTTATCAGTTCTAACAGAACAGTAACCGTTACCTGGGACCCCTACATTTGCCAAAATGCCTCTACCATCCGTATTTATCGCCGGGAAGGCCCATCTGGTTTTGTGCCTGACGTGTGCCAGACAGGCGTGCCTGCCAGCACCGGCTATGTATTAATAGCAGAAGTAGGAGCCGATGAAACAAGCTACACCGACAATAACAATGGAGCAGGTTTAAAGGCAGGGGCAGAGTATTGCTACATCATTTATGCAGAGTTCCCTGGTCCGGCACGAGGCAAAAGTATAGCCTCCAACGAGGCCTGTGTTGCCATAGAGCAGGACATCCCTTATCTGACAAATGTTACCGTAGAAAGAACTGATGCAAAAAACGGTGCGATTAGAGTTAGATGGACTCAGCCGCGTGATGTATCTAGATTGACGCAGCCACTGGAGTACCGCCTGTACCGCAGAGTAGGCATGCAAACCGGCAATGACTTTGTAGAGGTGAAACGCACCCGCAACATGGCCGATACTACCTTTTTTGATGAAGGACTTAACACGGTTGAAAACGCCTACCGCTACCGCCTGGAGTTCTACCAGGCTGCTACAGCTGGGGCAGCACCTACTGAGTTGCGCGATAGTACAGAGGCCTCCAGTGTGTTCCTGACGTTAACCCTAGCTACTGGAGACCAGAAGGAGATCGCCTTAAACTGGACTTACAATGTACCTTGGGATAACCAGGTGCGCAGGCATATAATCTATCGTCAGGTTAACGGCACTTTTGTACCGATTGATAGCGTAACAGCCACAGCTACCAGCGGCACTTACACTGACCGCGGTACATTTGGCGGCACCGAACTGCAGCGTGGCACCGAATACTGCTATTATGTACAAACGGTGGGAGCCTACGAAGTGAAAGAGGTTATAGCGCCGCTGCGCAACAATAGCCAGCAAGTTTGTGCCACTTTGCCAAAGATAGTATGTGCTCCGGTGCTAAGTATAGAGCAGCTTGACTGTGCAGCCTTCAGCCAGAACCCAACACAGCCGCCTTACCAAAACGTGCTCTCGTGGGTGCCGCAGATTACCGGCGACTGTACCGATGAGATTGACTTTTACACTGTATACTTCAAACCAACTGATGATGCAGAGTATACCCAATTGGCTACTACAAAAGAGACCACCTTTACACATGAG
Source organism: Pontibacter sp. H249 (assembly GCF_037892465.1). Taxonomy (NCBI): domain Bacteria; kingdom Pseudomonadati; phylum Bacteroidota; class Cytophagia; order Cytophagales; family Hymenobacteraceae; genus Pontibacter; species Pontibacter sp. H249. The sequence goes on from NZ_JBBKTR010000003.1 coordinate 450,941, forward strand.
GGGCTGCAGTCCTTTGCCGGTTGTTATGTAGTTACAGCTACAGATGTACTGGGGCGCCAAAGCCCGGTGAGCAATGAGGTGTGCAACGATAACTGTATCACGTTTATACTTCCTAACATTATTACACCGAACGGCGACGGCCTAAACGATGTGTTCCGGCCTGACAAGCGGGCAGCCTTTATCAAGAGCATGAAGTTTAAGGTGTTTAACCGCTGGGGCGTGTTGGTATTCGAGAAATCTGCCACAACCGGTGACGATGTGTTTATTAACTGGCCAGGCGTGGATAATGACGGCAACCGCCTGTCTGATGGCATATACTATTACGAGGCAGAAGTGGAGTTCTTCACCAGAAATCCGGCCGAGTCGCGTAAGAAGTATAAAGGTTGGGTAGAGATAGTCAGATAATACATGGTACAAGATAATATAGCAGAGCTTAGCAAAAGAGCCATCGTGTTTTACGATGGCTCTTGCGGCTTTTGCCAGGCAAGCGTACAACTGGTGTTAAAGTATAACAAACATCAGAATTTATACTTTGCACCCTTGCAGTCAGATTTGCTGCAAACGCTTGTGCCCGGCACCCAGTTACCCGATCCGCTGCCGGATTCCATACTTTTTTGGGAGGGTGGCAAGCTTTATACAGAGTCGGAGGCTGCATTGCGAATTGCCCGTCACCTTAATTTTCCGCTTTCTATACTTTACTATTTCCGGTTTATTCCTTTATCTTTCCGCGATTTTGTATACCGCTTTATAGCCCGGAACCGCTACAGAATTGCAGGCCGCACAGACAGCTGCATGTTGCCAAGCCCTGCACAGCGGGCCAGGTTTGTAGGGTAGTTAAATTGTTGGTTATTGTATATGTGTAGCATAGCAATTTAGCCATTCAACAATTTAACCTTTTAGAAATCAACAATCAGCAATCAAATTATTATACTATAAAATGAAGAAAGCATACGTTTTCCCGGGACAGGGCTCTCAGTTTGTGGGTATGGGTAAGGACTTGTATGAGCAGCACGAAGAAGCGCGTCAGCTGTTCGACAAAGCAAACGAGATCCTGGGTTTTAACATCACCGAGATCATGTTCAACGGCACCGACGAGGAACTGAAACAGACAAAAGTAACACAGCCTGCTATTTTCCTGCACTCTGTGGCGCAGGCAGCCGTAGCAAAGGATTTTGCTCCTGACATGGTAGCTGGTCACTCTCTGGGTGAGTTCTCTGCTTTGGTTGCCAGCAAAGTATTAAGCTTTGAAGATGGTTTGCGTTTAGTTTCTAAAAGAGCATTAGCGATGCAGGCTGCCTGCGAGGCCAATCCATCTACAATGGCGGCCATACTTGGCTTAGAGGATGAGAAGGTAGAGGAAGTATGTGCATCAATAGATGAGGTAGTAGTGGCAGCTAACTATAACTGCCCGGGCCAACTGGTAATCTCTGGCTCAAACAAAGGCATCGAAATTGCCTGCGAGAAAATGAAAGAGGCCGGTGCTAAGCGTGCGTTGCCGCTTCCGGTAGGAGGTGCGTTCCACTCACCGCTGATGAAGCCTGCCGAGGAAGAACTGGCAAAAGCTATCAACGAAACTACATTCAGCCAAGGTATTTGCCCAATCTACCAGAACGTAGATGCCAAACCGCACACCGATCCTACAGAGATCAAAGAAAACCTGATCAAGCAACTTACCGCCCCTGTTCGCTGGACGCAGTCGGTGCAGCAGATGCTGGCTGACGGCGCTACACATTTTGTAGAGTGCGGACCGGGTAAAGTACTGCAAGGCCTTGTGAAGAAGATTGAGCGTACTGCTGAGGTAAGCTCAGTAGAATAATCTTAACTTTATCAAAGTATAAATGCCCTCCCTGGCTGTGTGCCGGCGAGGGCATTTATACTTTAGAAGGAGCTCTTTTAATTGTCTATTTATTAGTTCTTGATAAACCTGAATACTTTTTTGCCTGCAGCAGACTCAACATGCAGCAAGTATAAACCAGCCGGCAAGGCTTCGATATTCATAGTGGCTGGGCCTGTTGTTGTAATGTTGCTACGCATGTACTCTGTACCACGGCTATCAAGTATTCGCCAGTTTCCTGCTATATCCTCGGTGTTAAAATCAATGGCAATATTGCTAGAGGCAGGGTTAGGGTAAACAAATTGCTTTGCATCTGCTACACTATTCTGGATACCAGCTATCGTAGTCATTGGTTTGATTTCGGAGCTGCCTAGTGTTACAGTAAGGAGGTCGTCGTGTTCCAGCAGCAGCGCGTAGCCGTTTATATGCATAAAAATGCCAATCTGCTCACCTTCTGTTAAATCAAGGCCATACTCTGTTAGCTTCGGTATTTGCAACTGGAAACTTACTTGGGTAGGCGACAAACGATTGTTAAGCTCAAAGCCAGTTTGTGACAGTTCTGTAATAATGAAATCCTGATAATCTCCGGGCGGCACAGAAGCAGCATCAAAAAGCCTGATACTGACAATGCCGCTGTTGTTGAACACTAGCCAGATATTGTCTTTGCCATGAAACATCCCATCATTATTCCCATCTATTAAAATCTCCACTTCGTTAAAATTACCTGGTATTCTGGCTCCTAAGTATAAATTGTTTTCTGAGTATGCCAAGTGAAAAGAGGCACTATCAGCGGGGTTGCGGTTAAAGAAGTAATTGCCTGCAACTGGCCACTCGGTTATACTTTGGTCGATCGATAAGTTGGATACTTTAGGCACTGTAGTTTTGATAGGGTAGAGGGGCTCTGGGTCGGTTGCATCTGGTAGGCCATCTCCATCTGTATCGGCACTTAGTGGGTTAGAAGGAGTAAAGATACCTATCATGGCTTCCTGCAGGTCAGTTAGGCCATCGCCGTCTGTATCAACCCTTGCAGAGCTACTGCCATACCTTGCTTCATCAAAAGGCACATTGGGTTCATTATCAGGTATCGTGTCAGTGTCGGCGTCTAAAGCTGTCCTTATTTTGCCCCAGTTGCCATTATTTGAGAGGTCAAACCAATCCTGGCGGTCCCAGTTAAGCACTATTTCCCTGTTCAGGTCCCAGTTACCACCGCTGCGTGGCACATACTCACCCATCGCTCTTGCTGCACCTGGGTGGTTGTGCGGATATTCCGGGTGGCCCGACGAAACAAACATAGCATCCAGAATATGGTGGAACTCATGCACAAAGAACCAGGAAAACAGATAATGCTCTTCCCACCACGGCACCTGGAAGTAGCTGCCTCTTCCCAAAATATTGTTAGTGCCCCAGGCATAGGCACCACCTCCTCTCACCACTGCACCAACGGCATCAAACGAGTCTACCGGAAAACCGCGGGCTCTAAGGTCTGCATCTACTTCATGCGGAAAAACATAGCCATTTTCATGCACACGTTCGAGTTCCTCCTCAATTACATACACTGTCCATTTCAGGTTGAAAGTCATGTATGATTGGCGCCAGTAAAACTTGTTTGTTTCTTCGAGTGCTTTGGCCAGAGAATCAGGGTAAGAATCTGGTATTGTCCCGCCGTTTGTGTTTTTGTAGACAACTACCAGGTTATTAAGTTCTACATAAGAAGTATAAGCAGGTTCTGCTGGAGTTTCTTCAACAGTGAATGTAATAGTGCGCGATGGCCCTGCTGCGCCTATGGCATTGTCGGCTGCGTAGGCAGTGGCTGTAAGCGTGTAGGTTCCGGTGTCAGGTGTCCAAGCGTTGTAGTCTCCGTCTGTATCGCCATGCAGGGCATAGGGAAATTCATCCTCTATCCTGAAGTTCTCATTTTCATTCAGGCCGAATTTTACACTTTCCGCCAGTTGCCACCCTACATCAGCCCGAATATTTAATTGTTTAGATGGGAGGGAATCGAGGTTAAGTATAGCACCATCCGATAATTCCATTATGTCTTCATCTGTGGTGGCATCAACAAGTATAAACTTTGTCTCTGGTATGGCCTCGGGTAGAACAGTAAGCTGAATGGAGAGCTGTTGGCCCCTTTTACCAATTGGTATAATGTATCTGTAAGGTGTGGCTGTAATCGTGTAGGAGCCTGTTTTCGGTAGCCAATTGGCGTAGTTGCCTTTCCTGTCTCCGCCTACTGTATAAGGGGAGGTGTTATCGAACCTGATTTGGCGGCCTTTTTCGCTGGTGCTTACAATAACTACACTTCGCACTCTTCCTTCGGTGTTAATACGGATGTTATAGGGAGTGCCGGCAGTAATGGTGTCGTTTGCCTTAAGTAATCGAATGTCATTGCCTGTTTCAGGGTCAACGAGTGTAAAGGCTTGAACGTTACCTACTGTTCTGGTAGATCTAAAAAGCTCAGTAATAAGGTTGGAGGCTGCATAACTCTTAGTGCTAAGGAGCAGCATCCATAGCAAAAGTATGGTAAATGTTTTCATAGAAGTTGTGGGTTTGGCAGATGGTTAACATAGAAAGCATAAATAAAGCAGTCACAAACTGTCGTGGTAGGGTTATTATAAATATATTTATTATTAATATGCTTATACGTTTTTGATAAGCGTTAGTAAGACCTATAAAGTATAAACACAGCCCTTTACCAGAAAAAGCTGTGTTTATACTTTGTTAAACCACCCGGTGTGGCAGGAAGCAAGTTTGTGCTTAGTAGAGCATACTCGCCTTCATATTCTCTAAGAACAGGTGTATGTGGTAACCATCTACCAGCGCATGATGCACCCGCACGCTCATCGGAAGTATAACCCTATCCTCCCTAAACTCCAGCATCCCGAAAGCCAGCTTCGGGATAGAGTCGTCTGGCTGATCGATATGTGCGTGTTCCATACCTTTTAGCGGAAACCAGGGTAAGGTAGTGGCGTGTACTAAGTCAGGGCCATTGTAGCCAGAGAACAGCCTGTTGCTCTTTTTCACTTCAGCTACAATTTCAGAGGCCTGCTTGCAAAAAGTATGGATATCGGTGTGGTGCGGCAGGTGTACAAACGACACGGTTTTGTTGTCCTTTAGTACGGTAGTGGAAATGTCCACGGCTTCATACTTTACCACGTTTTCGCCTTCCAGCCTTAACAAGAAATTTTCTGTGGCGCGCACTCCTGCGGTTGCAGCGTGCAGGTAGGCCAGAAACACTGATAGCTTCTCCTGCTTGGCATACCGGTAAAGGCTGGTGATGTCTACTTCGGTGTGTACGTTAAAGAACGGTTGCGTAAAGGCTTTGAAGAAGTGAAAATGTTCCTCCCGTTCCCAGCCTTTTGTTTCGAAGTGGGTTTTACTGTATTGTGTTTTCGTATGCATGTATTTTGTGCTGCAGCTGCTGCAGGTTTATTTCTTTTATAATCGTTTGCTGTGTTCTAATAATTTGCTCCTCCTCAAGTTGTGCCAGCAGTCTGTTTAGGTTTCGGGTTGAGGTGCCGAGTGCTTCCGCCAGCAAAGCTTTGGAAATTTGAAGTTCATTCAGTTTCGAAAACTCCCGGAGCACGATCATCAGCGAGTAAAACAACTTGTTTGTGCTTTGGATGGCTGCTTTGTGGGAGGTATTTAGTAGTTTAGAGATGACATTTCGATGGATGAGCAAGTTAAAGTCTGGCTCCTGCGAAAGCATTTTCAAGAATTGTTGCGGCGTTATCTTCCATAAAGTACAGCTTGTAATAGTCTCTACAGTGCCAAAGTGAGGCATCTCCATTATAGCCTCCACATCTCCCAGCACTTCGCCTCTATCAAAAATACCTAAAGAGTAAGCCTGCCCCAGCGATGTTGTGCGCACCACCTTCACCAACCCCGACTGAAGTATAAATATGCTGTGCGATGAAGTGTTTTGTTTTAGCAGCTGGTACTGCGGGGCGTACTGCACTTCAGCAACTTCATACTTTTGCAGTTGCAGGCGGTGGGTTTGCATGTACTGCGTTATGGCAGCCCTGTACTCGGTTAATAGTTGCTCTTGCATGTTACAAAGGTAAGGCATACTGCCATAGCCCCGAAAGGACATTTGTCCGGTGCCGCTAATTTTCCGGTAAAAGTGCAGCGGCAGGTATTGAGGTGTGTAAAGAAAAATTTTAGTAAATCTATTTAGATTAATTCCAGATAGTGTTTGAGCTTTACACTTTTACATGTAGCTTTGCCGGCCATTCATCTCGTGCAGGTGGAGGCGGGTAATTACTAGTAACAACAGGTTTTAAATAAGCGGGAAGTACAGAATACGTGAAAAAGCGGGTAAAAAAGACATATGCCATACACCATTGGCTGGGCCTTGTGGCTGGGCTTTTCCTGCTTATTTCAAGTATAACCGGTTCGGTGCTGGTGTTTCACCATGATATTGATCACGCACAATTTAAACACCTTTCCGCTTTAACCGCTCCAGCCTCAGCAATTAAGATCGATAACTCTTTTGAGCGCATCAGGCAGGAAAATCCAGAAAGCGATATTAGGATGCCGGAACTGCCTGAAAATCCAAACCAGGCACTAAAGTATGAGATTCGCAAGGGCAGTAGCCGCAAGTGGCTTTTCGTGCACCCCGAAACAGGACAGACGTTGGCTACTGTAGATCGTGCTGATAAACGCCTGGTGCACGTGCTGCTGGACCTGCACTACAATTTGCTATCGGGCACACCAGGTAAGATTATTGTGCTGCTGGGTGGTCTTTCGCTTATAGTTCTTACTATAACCGGATTTCTGCTTTACCGCAAATCAATAGTTAAAGTGCTCTCTTTTAGGCAACTGGTTTCATTTAAAAGCAGGAGGTCCTTTTTCTCAAGTCTGCACCGGGTGGTGGGAGTGTGGAGCCTTGTATTTAACCTGTTTATAAGTATAACAGGCACCTGGGTTGCCTATACCATTGTAGAATATGCGTTATCTCCGGCTGCAACCGCAGTTGCCGATGTGCAGCCAGCTACTGTGTCAGTAGACGAGGCAATCCGTCAAGTGAGGGCAAATCATCCTGAGTTTGAGGTAAACTACCTGCGCTTTGCCGGCGGCACACTTTCCGTGTTGGGCAGGCACTACCAAGATCCATCTTATTATGGGCGTACCTATAGCAACATACAAGTAGATTTAAGCACAGGAGAGATTAAGAACGTGAATATGCTGCGTGACCAGCCCTGGTACAAACGCCTGCTTACTGCTTTTAAACCGCTGCACTTCGGTGACTATGCTGGTATCTGGGTAAAACTGCTTTACTGCTTCTTTGGTATAATGCCCGGTATTCTGGCTGTTTCGGGTTTTATAGTTTGGAGGCTACGTAAGAACAAACCTGCCTTTAAGGCACCCCGCAAAAAAGTAAACAAACTTTATACTTCTCAAGCCTGATACATTAGTTCACCTTAATCTTTTAGCGTTAGTCCGTTAGCTAATTTGTATAGACAAAAGGTGCTATAACCTCCTCCTGCACCATTTACTGCCACTTTTTTAGGCTTACCTGCCACATATTTAAAAAATATATATGTTTATTTGGAATGATTCTAAATAGATTCTAATATTGCAGTGTCAATTATTTAAAATTAATCTAAATTAATATATGCGAAAGATTTTACTACTGCTCATGCTACTGGTGCTGGCTAAGTTAACTTATGCTCAAAGTAATTCAGCGAAGCTTGTGGGTACTGTAACTGACTCTACAGGTGGCGCAGTCGAATATGCAACTGTGGCACTTCTGAACACAACAAAAGGCGCTACATCAGATGCTAAGGGTAATTTTACGGTTACTGGTTTACAGGCTGGCAGGTATACAGTAGTGGTGTCGGCTATTGGCTACCAAACCACAAGGCAGGTGGTAGAGGTGCAGGACAGGGAGGAAAGAGAGCTTTCTGTTGCGCTTCAGGATGCCGGAAGTATGCTGAACGAGGTGGTAATTACATCCCGTAAACGTGACCAGCGCAAAGAGAATCTCACTTCTTCTATCACCTCTGTAAACTCTCAACTGCTACAAGAGCAACAGCAGGTAAGCAACAACCCAATTGATATCTTGGCTGTAACAGTGCCAGGTATGGGCCACGCCTCCGGAACAAGCAGTAACTGGGGCCAGACTTTGAGAGGTCGCCAGGTATTGGTAATGGTGGATGGGGTACCGCAGTCTACGCCGTTGCGCAATGGCTCTGTAGATGTTAGAACCATTGATCCACACGTGCTGCAGGGCATCGAGGTATTAAAAGGTGCTACCTCAATTTATGGTAATGGTGCTGCGGGCGGTGTGATCAACTACATCACAAAAGATGCCGACGCGATAAAGAAATTCTCTTCTAAGACTCAACTGGCTTCTACAGGTTCTTTAACCAACACGAAAGAAAGTTTAGGTGGCCGCCTGCACCAATCGTTCTATGGCAAGGCAGGTAAGTTAGGTTATATTGTAAGTGGCGGTTACGAGCAGACAGGTGTAGCCAGAGATGCAGACGGCGACATTATTGGCCCGATCTACGGCATGAGCAACCTTGAGAACCGTAATGCTTTTGGCAAACTGAGCTACGACATCACTTCAAAGCAGCGCATACAGCTTAGCTACAACTACTTTGGCAGCCAGGTAAAAACGCACCTGAGTGAGGTAATGGGAAGTATAAAAGAAGATCGTAAAACCACAGCTGTGCCTGGTACAGTGATGGGCTCACCAGAAGGTACACGCTGGAACCACAATGGTTTACTGAAGTACTCTTACGATAGCCTTTTCCTGAACACAAACGTGAATGTAAGCGCCTATGTACAGGACATCAGCACCGTATTTGTGTACAGCCCAACATTTGAAGGCGGTGGTCAGTCTACAATCCAGTCCTCTAAAAAAGGCCTGCGCTTCGATTTGAACACACCATTTGGTTTTGGCAGCAATGTAAACGGTGATCTGATCTACGGTCTTGACCTGCTGAACGACGTAACATCTCAGCCTTTACTGGATGGCAGAACATGGGTACCGAAGATGGATATGGTAAGCACGGCGCCGTTCCTGCAACTACAGGCTAAGTTCTTTAATGACCTTGTGTTTAACGGCGGTGTTCGTTTCGAAAACATTAACATAGGCGTGCCAGATTATACTACGCTTAAGCCTTACAATAACAACACGAAGACCTTTGGCAACAGTATGGATGTAAAAGGCGGAGAGCTGCAGTACAATAACCTGGTGTTTAACAGCGGCCTGAAGTATAACCGTTTCGATGTGTTTAAGCCATTCGTTAATTTCTCGCAGGGTTTCTCTGTGGCAGATTTGGGTGTGCTGCTTCGTAGAGCAACAGTAAACGACATTGCGCTTATCCAGACAGAGGCTGTAGTTGTGAACAACTACGAAGTAGGCTTTGCCAGCGAGAACCGTATTTACAGAGTAGAGGCAGCAGCATACATCAGCCAGTCTGACCTGGGTTCGAGCTTTATGGAACAGAACGGCTTTTACAACATCATCCGCCTGCCGGAGCGCGTGCATGGTTTTGAGGTTGCAGCAGACGTTAACCCAACCCGCGACTTAACAGTAGGGGCTACTTACTCTTATGTAGAAGGTAAACGCGACGTGAACGATAACGGTAGTTTTGATGATACAGAAGATACATACCTGGGCGGAGAGCGAATTTCTGCGCCGAAGTATACAGCCTATGTGCGCTATACTCCAATCAAAAGCCTAAGCCTACGAGCTGATCTAATTGGTTCTGGTGAAAGAGATCGTTTTACAGTGCAGGAGGCAACTGGGCTTTACAAAACCTATGAAGGCAGGATTAGCCCATACAGCATCGTGAACTTTGCCGCCTCTTATAGAATGTCGCCTTCTACTACTTTTAACCTGGGTGTGGAGAATGTGCTGAATGCAGATTACTTTCCGGCACGTTCGCAGTTCCTGATGTTCGACCAGTACTACATTAAAGGCCGCGGTGCTAGCTTTACACTTGGTTTAACAGTGGAGATATAATATCAAAAATGCCCGCTTAGTTTTGCTTAGGCCATCCCGGTTAATCTGGGGTGGCCTTTTTTTATGGTATGCTCTTTCAGAGTAGGAGAGTTTGATGTAATTTACTCACTTTAAGTTACCTTTTTAATTTTGTGAAGAACCACTACCGAAAGAATAAAACAGCTATACGCTTTGCTCTTACTGCTTGGCTGCTGCTAATGCTGCTGGTCTGGCTGCTGCCGGTGGCCTTCTGCGGTTACCTGAACGATGACGCAGATACCAGTTTTTGGTATTTTCTGTCGGAGTCGGGAGGGGTTTATGGCACTACTATACTTGCTCTTATACTTTGCAGTGTGGCCGCCTTTCAGCAGAACAGTGCCTGGCATAAAATACGGGCTTTTGTAGCAGGTTTTGGTTTTCTGCTGATAACCTTAGGCGGAATAGCTGCCTTAAATGAGTACGTTATCAAACCGATTACACAGGTGCCGAGGCCAAGCCACTTGTACCTGCTCACCGAAGCAAACCAGCTGCCACAGTTTTATGGGCAAAGTATAACCGAACGTCAAATATACTTACAAAACTATATCCAGCTGAACCCGGAGAAGTATGCTTACATTTCGCCGCTGGTGTTGGCGCATTGGGTGCAAGAGTGTGGTTACTCGTTTCCATCGGGGCACTCCCAGAATGCTTTTTTGCTGGGCACGATGCTGGCCATCTGGCTTGGTTTGCAATTGCCACGGCGCAAGCAAGTGTGGCTTATACTTCCGTTGGGCTGGGCTATGCTGGTATGTATGTCTAGGGTGGCGCTGGGGGTGCACTCTGAGCTGGATGTAAGTCTTGGGGCTGGCTTCGGCTTGCTGATGGCTTACCTGCTTTCGCTGACGGGCATTATGCACCGCGTTTTTAAAATCACTCAACCTGAAAATTAAACTTATATGAAAATATTATACGGTGTGCCCGGAGAGGGCATGGGCCACGCCACGCGCAGTAAAGTAATCATTACGCACCTACTGGAGCAGGGGCACGATGTGCAGGCCGTTTCTAGTGCCAGGGCTTACCATTTTCTTAGTAAGGCATTTCCAGGACGGGTGCACGAAATAAAAGGCTTCCATCTGGCTTACCGCAACGCGGCAGTCTCCAAACTGGGCACAGCCATACTTACGCTTAAAACCGGACCTGAAAACCTGCGCCTGAACTTTGAGCGTTACCGCCAGTTGTTGGGTAGCTTTAAGCCGGAAGTGGTTATATCAGACTTCGAGTCGTTTACCTATTTCTTTGCTAAGCATCACCGCCTGCCTATCATCAGTATAGACAACATGCAGGTAATGAGCCGCTGTACGTTGGATATTGTGGTGCCAAAAGAGGAGAGGGCCAACTTTAGTATAGCCAGGAACATTGTAAAGTCTAAAGTGCCGCGCTCCGACCACTATCTTATCTCATCTTTTTTTGATGCCCCGGTTTGCAAAGAGCGCACTACCGTTGTGCCCCCCATCATCCGAAAAGAGATATTGGAGGCCAAGCCAAGTATAGGAGAGCATATTTTAGTATACCAAACCAGTACCAGCCAGAATAACCTAGTAAACATACTGCAGCAGTTGCCGCAGGAGAAGTTTTTAGTGTATGGCTTTAACAAAGATGAAGATCATGGAAACGTGCAGCTAAAAGCCTTTAGCGAGGATGGCTTTATACATGACCTGGCAACGGCAAAAGCGGTAATGGCGAACGGTGGTTTTTCGTTGCTGAGTGAGGCGGTTTACCTGCGCAAGCCGATCTGCTCCATTCCTATTGTTAACCAGTTTGAGCAATACCTGAATGCTGCTTATGTAGAAAAAATGGGCTACGGCCGCAACTTCTTCAGCTTTACTCCGGACGGTATCAAAGCCTTTATTTATGATTTGCCATACTTTAGGGAGAAGCTACAGGAGTATGAGCAGGAAGGTAATCAGGCTTTATTTGCTGAGATAGAGAAGCAACTGGAGGCAGTAACGGAGCAGGTTTAATATTTATACTTACTAACAAAGCAACAGGGCCAGGTTATGTTTATAACCTGGCCCTGTTGCTTTACTTCCTCAGCTTAGCAGCTCGGCTACGTGCTTGCGAATGTTGTGGCATATCTGGTCGGTAGGCAGGTCGTTTGCGTCGGTGCCAAAGGGGTTCTCAATTTCTTCGGCAATCAATTCTAGGCTGGCCAGGGCATAAAGTATAAGCACTACCACCGGAATAATAAAATAACCCAAGCTAAACGACCAGCCAAAAGGCAGCGTCATCACATAAAAGAAAATGAATTTTTTAATGAACACACTATAGGTAAAAGGTATGGGTGTGTTTTTGATGCGTTCGCAGGCGCCGGTATGGTCGGTAAGGGCGTGCGCATCGGCGCTTAGGGCAAGCATTTGGGAGGTGGTAAGAGAGCCGTTCTCGTGCAGGGTGTTTACTCGCGCATAAATAGCCGCCGCAATCTGGTTAGGTAAATGGCGGCCACGCTTCAGGTCCAGCACTGGGTCTAGTTCCGAGAAGTTCTCGTTTTCGCGCAGCAGGTTTTTAAGGGCAAATGCAAAATTTGGGATCATCAGCCTGAAAAATCGTTTATCCTCCTCGGACTGTACCATGGCGTTAACTTTAATGGCCATGTTGCGGGATGTATTAGTTAGTCCGCCCCATACTTTGCGGCCTTCCCACCAGCGGTCGTAGGCGGTGTTAGTCCGGAACACAAGCAGCAGCGAAATTACAAAGCCAAGCACACCGTGCATCATACCAAAGTTCCGGATGTACTGCGAGTCCTCTGTGCTCAGGTAGTTTAGCTCTACATAGGCAACGGCTCCGGAATAAACACTCACAGCCAGCATCAGAGGTAGCAGCTTCCTAAACGTATCAGCCTTCGAAATCCTGAAAATAAAGACAAACCAATCCTTTGGGTTATAGTTAATCACGGTAGTAGGTTGTATGAGTAAGGGTGCTTATACTTTACAGGCTATCATAAAAGGGTAAAGTATAGCTAAGCATTATTTTGTGCGGCAAGATACAAAATTTTAAAAGTAGGGGAGGATGAAAGGAAATCCGAAATACATCTACACGAATTCTGTGCTGGTGCTAGCTTACTTATTGTATACTCTCCGCTTATAAAGTATAACGTTGATCAGAAGCTGAATACAGACAGGTCATTTTACAAGTATGGGCTTTAAGCTCGCATAAACTAAAGGGATACTCTGTACAGAAAGTACAAGCGTATACTTTACAATTTTTGGGAAGCAGAGGTTATTAATTGCTGTTCTCTCCAGCGCATGCGGTAAGCGTTCATGGCGGTGTTTCCGAGCTTCTTTACTAGCCTGTAGTTTACCACAGCTCCCACGGGTGCCCCGATCAAGGGAATTAACTGGGCCATTTTAGCAAGATCTATATAATCGCGGTACTCCTGCTGGAAAGCATGCCAGTTAAATTCGTTAATATCATCGGGCAGGTGTTCTTTTTGAGATTCCCAATCCGCCATTTGCAGGTATACTTCACGGCGGTGCTCATGGCTGCTAAATGCCAGTTGAAAAATGTGGAGCAGGTATACGCGTTCACGGTAATCAGATGCATCAAAACCATAGATGGCAGCAATCTCGAAAAGCAATTTAAGCTTCAGGCTAAGCAATATTGGGAAGTCTGCCAAGCCAAGAAGTATGCCACCTGCCCCTGTAACGCCACCCTCGGCAGCAGCGGCACTTTGGTAAAATATTATCCGGTCCATCACCATTAACTCACGCTGCTGCAAACTTAGCCCTTCCAAAGGCTTTGTTGTAACTAAACCTGCACCAAAAAGCATGGCGCGCGTCATTTGTTTAATTGTAGCGGTGATGGCAGCGTGTACTTTGTTAGGTATATAACTATTTATTTTATACTGCAGCTTGCGGGCAACCGCATTTACAAACGAAGGATTGCGCTGCATTTCTGCCTGCCACAGCCTTAGCTCGTTAAAAACCATTAAGTTATAATTTGTAGTCATTCTTAAATCTGTTTTTGTTAGCTACATCCTAAGGTAAAAAATATACATGAAACTTGTTTAGTAAATTTAATGTATATACATTTGATGTATGTACTTTTAAATTGTGATGTGAGAAATTAAATTAAACATGAAGTATATCTATACTTTAGAAATTTCTACACTCAAGATTTTAACGAGGCATAGACTAAATCAGTAACATAAAACATTAAACTATAAACCTATGGCAAGCACAAAATGGTCGATAGACCCAGCACACAGCGAGATACAATTTAAGGTAAAACACCTGATGATCACAACTGTAACAGGTTATTTTCAGAAGTTTGACCTGGAAGTAGAGGCAGAGGAGGAAGACTTCACAAAAGCAACTAAAATCGTTTTCACAGCTGACGTTGACTCTATTAACACAAACAACGAGCAACGCGATACACACCTTAAATCGGCAGATTTTTTTGACGCTGCAAACCACGAGCAGCTAAGATTTGAGGGAAAAAATTTGGAGAAAGCATCAGACGATGAGTATAAGCTGAACGGAGATTTAACTATCCGTGGCACTACTAAACCGGTTACAGTAAACGTAGAGTTTGGCGGCATTGTAGTAGACCCATACGGACAGACAAAAGCAGGCTTTACTGTAAGCGGTAAAATCAACCGTAAAGATTATGGTTTAACCTGGAGCGCCGTTACAGAGGCTGGTAGCGTAGTAGTAAGCGACGAGATAAAGCTACATGCCGAGATACAGCTGGTAAAGCAGGCGTAATAAGTGCCAACGACAAAAGAACTTTAGATAGAGGATAAAAGACTTCTGGAGCATAAGATCTTGAAGTACCTGTTATTGGGTCGCATTTTATACTTTAGGCTGGTTTTGTCCTTATTATAT